>JBJMWI010000188.1:0-4330 GCA_045810225.1 Burkholderiales bacterium | reverse complement strand
AGCCTCGACTGCTGATTGCAGATGAACCAACCACTGCACTGGACGTAACCATCCAGGCCCAAGTGTTGGCTCTGTTACGCAATCTGCAAAAGAACATGGGAATGTCGATATTGCTCATTACGCATGATCTGGGCGTAGTCTCGGAAATGGCGCATCACGTCGCTGTAATGTATGCGGGCGAGATCGTCGAATCAGCACCGCGTGAGCAGTTTTTCCGCAAACCGGCACATCCATACTCCCGGAAATTGTTTGCGTCCCTGCCTGACCGGCAAGCCCGGGAGCGGTCGCTGGCGGTCATCCGCGGGCGCGTGCCTTCTTTGGCACAGCAGTTTGCAGGTTGCCGATTCGTGGATCGCTGTGATTTTGCGATGGATCTGTGCCGGACCGCGCTGCCTGCGTGGAATGTGGTTGGCTCAGGCCACGGCGCCCGCTGTCATTTGTATAACCAGGATACGGTGCGATCCAAACCGGAGTACCGGTCAAGCTCTGCTGGATTGTCACCGGTTTGTGGACCAGTGCATCCGGATACCGATGCACCGTTATTGACGGTTGACGATCTGAAGGTTCATTTCCCGATTCGCAAAGGTATCTTCAAGCGCGTAGTCGGCTACGTGAAGGCTGTCGATGGCGTTACGCTGTCGTTGCGCGCCGGCCGCACGCTGGCGCTGGTGGGCGAATCGGGTTCAGGCAAGACGACCGTCGGAAAAGGCATCGTGCAACTGCTGCCGTTGTCGGGCGGCAGTGTCAACTTCGGCGGAGTAGATCTTTCGTCGCTGTCAAAAGGCGAATTGCGCGGCAGGCGGCGCGATTTTCAGATCATATTCCAGGATCCGTTCAGCTCGCTCAATCCGCGCATGCGGGTACTCGATGTCGTCGAGGAAGGCATGATTGCACTCGGGGTGGGCGGGGACAAACAGGCGCGCGCCGCGCGCGTTGAATCCATCCTCGCACAGGTTGGCCTGGGGCCGGAAATGAAGTACCGCTATCCACACGAGTTTTCGGGTGGCCAACGGCAAAGGATCGCTATCGCGCGCGCGCTTGCGGTCGAGCCACGGTTGATCATTTGCGACGAGCCCACCAGCGCGCTGGACGTTTCGGTTCAAGCGCAGATCCTGAATCTCTTGCGGGACTTACAGAGCAGGCTTTGCATTGCGTATTTGTTCATTACCCATAACATGTCTGCAGTGGAATTTCTGGCCGATGATGTTGCCGTGATGTACTTAGGCAAGATCGTCGAGCAAGGCAAGGCAGATGAGATTCTGCTAAGACCGCAGCATGCTTACACCAAGGCGCTGCTGTCGGCGGTTCCGAGAGTAGACGTCTCGGCCATGGAGCCCGAGACTGTCTTGCAATAGCGCTGCGAAATTAGGAGAGAACCCTGCGATTAGTGGCGGGCAATGCGCGGGTTACTGTAAATGGTCAGGCGTTGTCCGGCGCGCACCACATTTCCCGACAGATGATTCCATTCCCTTAGGGCCGCTACGGTGACGCGGTGCCGCCGTGCGATCAAGTTCAAGGTGTCCCCGTCTTTTACGCGGTAAACAATGCGGCTGCTGTAAAGATCGTCGGGGGCCTGGAATTCCGCGTTGTTCCAGGTTTCCATCAGATTGGACGCGCTGGCTTCTTCATTCATCGGTACCAAAAGCGAGCGGCCCGGTCGTAGAGCGTTATGCCGGTTTATGCCGTTGATCTCGCGCAAGTGAGCCAGCGTGATGCCGAACTTTGCCGCAACCGCATCCGGACTTTCATTCTTCTTGAGCGTATAGGTCTGCCAGGAAACCAGCGGCTGATCGTAGCCCTTCAGGTTCGCGGCAAAAATACTGGCCTTCTCGACCGGCAGCAATAGTTTTTGCGAGCCGTTCGACATGATGACCGGACGGCTGTGCCCTGGATTCAGGGAGCGAAGATCATCCACCGACATTTCCGCAAGATGTGCAGCCACCTGCATATCGATCTGTTCCGGTGTGGATACGGTCGTGAAATACGGTTGATTCGGAATATCCTCGAGCGGGATGCTGAGCAGTGCCGGATTGCTGATGATGTTCCTGACGGCCTGCAGCTTCGGTAGATAGTTGCGGGTTTCCCTTGGCATTCTCAGGTGCTGATAAGTCGTTGGTTTGCGCTTGGACCGATTCTGCGCGACCGCGCGGCCGACACCGTTTTCGCCCCAGTTGTATGCAGCTAACGCGAGCTGCCAATCATTGAATTCCTCGTGCAGCTTTTCCAGGTAATCCAGTGCGGCGCGCGTAGCGGCAAGCACATCCCGGCGTCCGTCGTACCACCAATTCTGCTGAAGTCCGTAACGCTTGCCGGTCGATGGCATGAACTGCCAGATTCCGACAGCGCGGGCGCGCGAATATGCAACCGGGTTATAGGCGCTCTCGATCATGGGCAACAGAGCGACTTCCATAGGCATCTGCCGCTTGTCGATCTCCTCCACAATGAAATAGAGGTACAGGCGGCTGCGTTCTATCATGCGTTGGAAGTAATCGGGATGATTCAGAAACCAGGCCTCGTGGCGCGCGACCAACGGACTGTCGATTTCGGGCAGGAGGAATCCGCTGCGGATGCGCTTCCACAGGCTGGCTTCAGGCGAAAGAGGCGTCGAGGTCAGGATCTCCGCCGAAGGTGACACAAGCGGCGGGGATGCGTTGTTGCCGGAGGCCGTTGATGGAAAGACCATCGAATCCGGCCCCGAGTCAGGTGGCAGCGCAACGGGTGCCTTGGATTCTTCCGCTCCCTGTGCCTGCGCGGCCAACAGGCACAGGCCGGATAGAATCGCAAGTAATTTCTTCATTCTTAGCCGCAAGACATTGATATGTAGCGAATACTAACAGAGCAATCCGCACAGTCAAGCATAACTGCTAAGCCCGCGCTAGAACTCGTCCTTCCACGTGCGGAGTGCCGCAAAGACATCGACCGGATTCGTCAGTATGCGACCTGCATGCTGGCTCGCGGATGCCACTACGGCCGGGTTCGCGCTGCGCAAAAATGGATTGGACGCAAGTTCCGATTGGATTGTCGAAGGCAGCGAAGGGTTCCCGCCTGCCAGTGCGGCTCTGGCCTGCTGCTCGCGCGCATCCAGCGATTGAGTATGCGGTTCGGCTGCTCGGGCGAAGCGAAGGTTGGAAAGCGTGTACTCGTGCGCGCAATAGACCAGCGTCTCTGCGGGCAGGGCAGCGAATTTTGATAGCGACGCGTACATTTGTTTCGCTGTCCCTTCGAATAGCCGTCCGCAACCGCACGAAAACAACGTGTCGCCGCAAAATAACAGGCCGTTGCCATGGTAAGCGATGTGTCCAGCCGTATGCCCCGGAACATCCAAAACCTCAAAATGTAAATTAATGCCGGGCACATCGACGCCATCGCCTTCGCGCAGCGCTTGCGTGATACCTGGGATGTTCTCCTGTGCAGGGCCAAACACGGGTACGTTATACTTCGACAGCAAACCGGCGTTGCCGCCGACATGATCCGCGTGATGGTGAGTGGTTAGAATGGCTGTGAGGCGCAAACCCTCGTTTGACAGATAATCCAGGACGGGCCTGGCATCGCCCGGATCCACGACAACCGCGATGGAGCCGCGGCGCAGGCACCAAATATAGTTGTCCTTGAATGCACGTATGGGAACAATGTCGACGCTATCCATTAAGGTATCTTTGTTCTGCAAAATTTAATGCCCATTCAAGAAGTCGAGCCGGCCAGTCTTTCCGAATGGTTCTCCACGCCGCTTGGCACACGCCTGCTCGACACCGAGTTGCGTTATTTCGACCATGAGCTCGCCGATGTGTTCGGGTACAACGCGATCCAGCTTGGGCTTCCAGAATACCCGTATCTGCGCGCCAACCGCATTCCATTTCGTTGCGTGACAGGAATCGACGGTCCGGTCGGCCTGCGAGCGGATCCCTGTGCGTTGCCATTGCAGACCGCTTCCATCGATCTCGTCGTATTGCCGCACACACTCGAATTCAGCAGTAATCCACATCAGGTCTTGCGTGAGGTTTCCCGCATCTTGATGCCCGAGGGGCATGTTGTGATGTCTGGATTCAATCCGTGGAGTCTCTGGGGCGTGCGGCGATTGGCCACACGCCGCGAAAGTGCCTACCCCTGGTGCGGACAGTTCATTAATTTGCCCCGAATCAAGGACTGGATGGCCTTGCTTGGATTCGAGCTTGCCGGCGGCCGGATGTGCAGTTACGCGCCGCCGTTGTCCAATGAAAAATGGTCTCGGCGGTGGGACTTCATGGAATCGGCAGGTGACCGATGGTGGCCTTTCGCTGGCGGGATTTACTATTTGCACGGCATAAAGCGTGTCCAGGGCATGCGTTTGATC
>JBJMWI010000187.1:0-7015 GCA_045810225.1 Burkholderiales bacterium | reverse complement strand
CAGGCATCCTTGACATTGTTTTTGGCGTTATTGCAGGCCGTGCCGATGCGACCATGCTATCGCTAGCCGCATTGGCCGGATTGCAGAAATATTCCATTTGATTTTTGGCATCGTCGCAGGTTGCGACTCGCGTGTTGCTCAAATCGGCGCCGACCGTCAGACCGGACACAAGACAAAACGCCCCAGGCCAAAAGGCCATCCGTATGGATCGCTCCGTCGACATGTCTCCTCCGTCTGTGGCTTCAGATCTATCGCGTGTCTTGTTAAGCGAGCACGCTGATGATCGTTAGACTACGCCTTGCGGCAGATTGGATACAAGGGCTCAGAAAGATTTTTTCGCTGCATGATGAAATGACAGCATGCTGCGCCGCAGCCAAAGCCGTATGGGACGAAAGAACTCAGCCGAGCAATTGGGAGCGGCACTCTGTATTTGTGGAGGCGTCTCGCGTATGACATGAGGAGAGCGCCGGAAATCGGGGACAACGATGGCATGTTCAGATGCTGTTGGCGTGGCGTTTGTTACCTCGCTTATGTTTGTGGCCTTCGTGTCCGGGAACCTTAGGTGACCAGGTATTTGCCGACGGCTTGTTCATCCCATGCAATGCCAGCACCCGGACGGTCCGGGATCGCCAGTGAGCCATTCTTAAGTTCAAACGGTTGCTGCAGAATGGCGTTGGCCCAGTCCATGTATTCCAACCAATGGCAGGTCGGCGTAACGGCCAACAGATGAGCACTAAATTCCGGGAACAGATGGCTCGACATGTCGAGGTTATGGACTTGCGCGAGTGCCGCGGCGCGCAGCCAGCCGGTAACGCCGCCGATACGCTGCACGTCGGGCATGTAGTATTCAGCAGCTTTAGCCTCAATGGCTTTCTGCATTTCAGCGCTGTTCAGCAGATTTTCGCCAATCTGTATCGGCGTCTTCACTTCAGCGGCGATCTTGGCGCAACCGGCATAGTTATCGTGCCGGATCGGTTCTTCGATCCAGTAAAGTCCTTCGTCGTCTAACGCCCGACCGCGCATGACCGCTTCATTAACTGTAAGACTCTGGTTGAAGTCAGTCATTAAAAAGACGTTTTCGCCGATGCGCTTTTTGACATTGCGCACGGCCGCCAAATCTTCCTTGAAATTCGGGCGACCGATGCGCAGTTTCAGCGCGCTGAAGCCGCCTTCCTCCAGCAGCGCAGAGGCTTCGTCCGCCAGCAGTGCCGGGTCTTTGATCCACAAACCGCAACTGTTGTACGCCCGCACGGGCTTGACCGCCCCGCCGAGCGCGCGCACCAGCGGCACGCCCAGTGCTTTGGCATAAGCATCCCAGATTGCCATGTCGATGCCCGCGATAACTTGTCCGACAATGCCGTAGGAATCCTGCAACGTCATGCGCTTGCGCAACTTTCCCTCGAGTTCGAACGGTGCAAGCAGATCACCGGCGACCATTTCGGCCAAGGCGTCCACCATCGCGATGGTGGGCTTTAACATACTGCCCATGAACGCGAACAGGTAACTGCTGCCGATGATGCCCTCATTAGTCTGCAGATCGATCAATACCAGCGGCGCGTTCGGGATTTCCCCGGATGCGGATCGCGGTGGACGCTTGAGCGGTGCCTGCACGCCCCGCGCTCGGATATTTTTGATGGTGAGTTTCATTCGAGTCTCCTAGACCTGCGCTTCGGCCGGGCGGCCGTTGGCGTAAAGTTTTAATGCCGCATATACAAACTGGTTGGCCGGCGTAGGAATGTCCAGCTCCTTGCCAAATTTCGCCACCATGCCGGACAGCCATGGCAGTTCCAAGCGGTTACCGCGGCGCAGGTCGCCACACATCGAGGCGACCATGGTGGCGGGATACGTCTCTACCCGGGACATCTGCTCGGTGACAAGGTCGGCATCGAATTTCACGCCCTTGGCCTTGCCGACCGCGACGACTTCTTCCATGACTTGCTGCATGAGTGCCCGTGTATCGGGATCCGCTCGCAGCGGACCGATCGGCATGCGCGTCAGCGAAGTCAGCGCGGAAAGCGTAACCAGCCGCACGAATTTTTCCCAGATTGCCTTGTTGATGTCGGTGACCGTTTCGGCCTGCACATTGGCGATTTTGCATGCGACCTGAAATGCCTGGGATCTCGCGGAAGGCTTGCCGTCAAGCTCGCCAAAAAAAAGATTCGCCATCGTGCCGTTGTGGCGTATGACGCCGGGTTCTTCGATTAGTGCGGCGATGTTTGCCACGCCGCCCATGACATGTTCCTTTCCCAGAATCGGCAGCAGCGTGTCTACCGCAACAACGCCATTTTGAAACGAGACCGCGACGGTATTCGGACCGATCATCGGTTTGGCCGCGGTCGCCGCTTCTTCCGTGGCCCAAAGCTTCACGGCGATGATAACTACGTCGACCGGGCCGATGATTTCAGTATTGCTGGTTGCCTTGATGTCTGCCAGATGAATGTCCCCAAGTTGGCTGAAGACCTTCAATCCTTTCTTTTGCAGCGCTTCAAGGTGTGCGCCCCGGGCGACAAAGGTAACGTCCTGTCCACTAGCCGCCAGGCGGGCGCCAAAATAGCCGCCGACGCCTCCGCTGCCCATGATCGCAATCTTCATGTGTACTCGTTCCCGTATGATTGTGGAATGGTAAAGGGACCGACATGGTAGTCGGTCGAGCCGGATTTTTGAATCGGCGCGTTGCTGCACCCCGGCTGCACAGCATAAAATCCATCCTGCTAACTGCGCTATCACCGCGCCTCGCGAACCGAAAGGCATTTGCATTGAATTTACCTGAAAGGCTTTCTCCCGCTGTAGCCCCGCGCCTTGCTTCCCGCATGGAAGATATCGAGCCGTTCCATGTGGTGGTGCTGATCAATCGTGCCAAGGAGCTGGAGGCCGAGGGGCGGTCAATCGCCAACATGGTCGTGGGCGAACCCGACGCACCCACCGCGCCGTTGATCGCGGCAGCCGGTATCCGCGCTATTGAAGCTGGCCGCATCAGTTATACCGCTTCGCTTGGGATCGGTGAATTGCGCGAACGGATTGCCGCCTGGTACCACGTTCGCTACGGCGTTGAAATACCGCGCTCGCGCGTGATCGTGACCGCTGGATCATCGGGGGCATTATTGCTGACGATGGGCAGCTTGTTGTCTCCCGGTGATCAGGTGCTGATGGCCGATCCAGGCTATCCGTGCAACAGGCATTTCGTGCGCACCATGGGAGGCGAGCCCATTGGCATTCCGGTTGGCGCAGATACGGCCTATCAGCTGACCGCAAAGCTAGTAGAAAAATACTGGAGCCCAAATACAGCCGCGGTCCTGATTGCATCACCGTCGAATCCGACTGGTACGTTGATTGACCACGGCGAACTGGAGCGCATTCATGAGGTTGTAAAGGCGCGTGGCGGCGTGCTGATCGTCGATGAAATTTATCATGGTCTGACCTATGGCAAGCGCGACCGCAGCGCGCTGGAATTTGCCAACGATATTTTCATCATCAATAGTTTTTCGAAATACTTCGGCATGACCGGGTGGCGCCTGGGATGGATGGTGGTGCCGGAACAATACATCGGGCCAGTCGACAAGCTCGCGCAGAATCTATTCATTTCTCCTTCGGACCTCGCACAGCAAGCTGCGCTTGCTGCGTTTCATCCCGACACGGTCGCGCTGCTGGAGCAAAGGCGCGACGCGTTTCGTGCACAGCGCGATTTTTTGTTGCCGCATTTGCGCAGTCTCGGCTTCGAAATACCGGTTACCCCGGAAGGTGCTTTCTATATCTATGCCAATTGTGAGCGGCTCACGTCTGACAGCTATCAGTTCTGTTGGGATCTGCTCGAGAAGGCCGGTGTGGCAATTGCGCCGGGGCTGGACTTCGGCGAGCACCGTGCCCGGCAGCATGTGCGCTTTTCCTATCCAAAATCGATTCCGGTACTGCAGGAAGGGGTCGAGCGTTTACGCAAGTATTTAGGCAAATGATTGACGTCGCGTCGTCACGATCGTCACGGCTTCTTATGAATTTCATGCCCGGCATGAAACAACAGACGGTTCGCGCCAATGGAATCCGCATCAACGCCTGGATGGGTGGCGAGGGGGATCCTGTCGTGTTGCTGCATGGCTATCCGCAAACTGCGCAGATGTGGCGCAAGGTTGCGCCGATGCTGCTGAACCGCTTCACGGTGGTGTGTCCCGACTTGCGCGGTTATGGCGATTCGGACAAGCCGCGCGATGGTTACGACAAGCGCAGCATGGCAAAGGACATCAAGGAAACCATGAAAGCGCTGGGCTTTGCGCGCTTCGCGGTGGTGGGCCACGATCGCGGCGCGCGCGTCTCACACCGGCTGGCCATGGATTATCCGGAAGCCGTGAAGAACCTGACGGTCCTGGATATCGTACCGACCCATACTGTCTTCCGCGATGCTGGCAAGGATCTGGCAGCCGCCTATTGGCATTGGTTCTTTTTCCAGGTGCCGGATTTGCCGGAAATCATGATCGCCAACAGCGCCGAGGCGTTTCTGCGCAACATGTTTCGCGCGCTTTGCTTTCGTCAGGATGCGATTGAAGAGCCGATGTTCGCGGAATATCTGCGAGCGTTCACTTTGCCGGGGACCATACGCGGCGGCCTGGAGGACTACCGCGCCGCGGCCACCGTTGACATCGCCGACGATGAACGGGATCTTGGAAAGAGACTATCCTGCCCGGTGATGGCTATATGGGGCGAGCACGGCAAGATGCATACGCTATTTGATGTGCTGGCGACCTGGCGCGAAAAAGCCGACGATGTACGTGGGCACGCTTTGCAATGCGGCCATTTCATTCCCGAAGAGGCACCAGATGAACTGTTGCGCGATCTCGTTCCTTTCCTGAGCCAGGAGCGCTGACAATGGAGCCAATGTCTTGCATGCGATGCAAAATGAGGCAGCCCCGCGGGAATTCCATTTGAATTTAATGCGCGCAGCATTGGGCAGCCTCGCTCTATTGCTATCTGCGAATATCGCAGCTGAAGATATCAGTCCGCCCGCCGTGCTGAAACCTGCCGCCCAGGAAGGAATGTACAGTACCTATGCGGACGATCGCAGCGGTGCGTCCCGCACATCCATTGGGGACGCGAGCGCCGCAACGCTTTCCGCGGCAGAGCTGATGCCGGCTTTAGTGTCAGCGCTGGATCAATTATCCAAATACCACCGGCTGGTGGCCTTGCCTGAAGTCATCGAAGTTTCGCACCAGCGCATCGAAGAACTGGTGTGCCATGCCAAGTGCGGCGCACTTGCCGCTTACCGGCCCGGCGAAGGCATCTATATCGATGAACGACTCAAACCGGAAACAGATTTGTTCGCGCGCTCGATCCTGTTGCACGAGCTGGTGCATTACGCGCAAGAGATGAGCGGCGAGCACGGCGACATGAGGCCCTGCGAGCGCTGGTATCACCGCGAGCAGGAAGCCTATGCGATCCAGAAAAAATTCCTGTTCATAAGCGGCAGCCCCACGCGCGTCGGGTACTCAGCAGCCAAGTCGACCTGCGACGACTAGAGACAGCCGCCGTTCGGCGCCTGATCAGCTGACGTGTCGCGCATGATTCACGGCTGATATCAATTCGCACTTGGCAATATATTGGACGCTTGCCGTACGAGTAGCGAACAATGCGGCCTTCGACTGGAGAACGCCATGGCCGCCAAACCAACCCCCTTTTCTTTGCATGTCGGCGACGATGTGCTCACCGATCTCAAGAGCCGTCTGGCGCGTGTACGTTGGCCAGACGAGGTGCCCGATAACCATTGGAAATACGGCACGGATCTGCCGTATCTGAAAGGGCTGGTCGCATACTGGAGTGATCAGTACGATTGGCGCAAGCATGAAGCAGAGCTGAACCGATTCCGGCAGTTCAAGGTCAAGCTTAAGGGCATCGACCTGCATTTCATCCGCGAAGAAGGCAAGGGGCCAAAACCGCTGCCGCTGCTTCTGTCACACGGGTGGCCGGGCTCGGTGCACGAATTTCACAAAATCATTCCAATGCTGACCGACCCCGCGCGCTTCGGCGGTGATCCCGCGCATGCGTTCACAGTGATTGCGCCGTCATTGCCGGGCTATACCTTTTCCTTCACACCGAATCAGCAGCGCTTTTCCATCGAGCAGATCGCTGACGTATTTGCCGAACTCATGACGGACGTGCTGGGTTACCAGCGTTATGCAGCACAGGGCGGCGACTGGGGCGGGTTTGTCACATCCAGGCTCGGATACGCGTATCCCGAGCGGCTGGCCGGCATCCATATCAATTTGTTGAGCCTGCGGCGTGATACGGCACCTCCACAACATCCCAGCGCAGAAGAACAACGTTATTTTGCAGAGCGCGCGCACTGGATGAAAGAAGAAGTCGGCTACACCTGGATTCAGGGCACCAAGCCACAGACGCTGGCGTATGGATTGAGTGATTCACCGGTAGGGCTCGCTGCATGGATCATCGAAAAATTTCATACCTGGAGCGATCACGGCGGCGACCTCGACGGTTATTTCGGCCGTGACGACTTGCTGACTAACATCATGCTCTACTGGATTACCGGCGCGATCGGCTCATCGTTCTGGCCCTATTACGCGCGCATGCACGGGCCTTGGCCCATTCCCGATGGCGCACGCATCAGCGTGCCAATGGGCTACGCGGAGTTTCCGAAGGAAATTCTGCGCCCGCCGCGCTCGCTGGCGGAAAACATGTACAGCGACATCCGCCGCTGGTCGAAAATGCCCAAGGGCGGGCACTTTGCTGCACTGGAGCAACCCGAGTTGCTAGCGCAGGAAATACGCGAGTTTTTTCGGCCGCTGCGGTGAATGGTGGTGATCGCGTGATCAAGATCCATTGCGATCGATAGCCCCTCAGCTGCGATAACACAGATTCCATACGCATGCAGACATTGCTTTGCATCGATTGATTTGTATGCGATTCGTAACGGTCTCCTCTCTACAGTTCGGAATGTCGAACACTTGGATGCTCCACTGAATCATGCGTGTTTAGCATGAGTGTTGTGCCAAATGTCGTCTTTCGGCGGGCGAGT
>JBJMWI010000186.1:0-2934 GCA_045810225.1 Burkholderiales bacterium | reverse complement strand
CGGAATGGGAACCCGGCTGATAGAATCAGCACAAGATAAAGCGAAGCCGTCCTGCGCATGACAACAATGAAAAAGTTTTTACTAATAATATTGCTAGTGAGCGGCCTCGGCATCGCGAATGCGGCAGAGCCGCTCCTCATCAAATTCAGTCATGTCGTAGCAAACGACACCCCAAAGGGAAAAGCGGCGGAGAAGTTCAAGCAGTTGGCTGCTCAATACACCAACGGGAGGGTCAAGGTCGAGATCTATCCGAACAGCCAGCTATACAAAGACCGGGAGGAAATGGAAGCCTTGCAGCGCGGCGCCGTGCAGATGTTGGCACCGTCGGTTTCAAAGTTTGGACCGCTGGGGGTGCGTGAATTCGAACTCTTCGACCTGCCTTATCTGATCCCTGACGCTGCCACCGTGGATCGGATCACGGACGGTGAAATCGGCAAAAGGCTGTTCGCCAAGCTCGAGCCCAAAGGGCTCAAGGGGCTGGCGTATTGGGACAATGGTTTCAAGCAATTTTCCGCCAACCGGCCGTTGCGCAAGCCAGAGGACTTCCGCGGATTAAAAATGCGCATCCAGTCTTCCAAGGTGCTGGAGGAAATGATGCGTGAGCTTGGCGCGCTGCCACAAGTAATGGCGTTTTCAGAGGTGTACTCGGCGCTGCAGCAGAAAGTGGTCGACGGAACGGAAAATCCCGTGTCCAACCTTTACACCCAAAAAATGTACGAGGTGCAATCCGATCTCACGATTTCGAATCATGGTTGCCTGGTCTATGCAGTCATTACCAACCGGAAATTCTGGGAAGGCTTGCCTGCAGATATCCGCGGGCAACTGGAAAAGGCAATGACTGAGGCAACCCGCTATGAACGCGACATCGCTAAACAAGAGAACGAAAACGCCCTCGCAGCCGTCAAGGCATCAGGCAAAACCCAGGTTTATGCATTGTCCGAAGCCGAGCAAAAAACATTGAAGCAGGCTTTGCTGCCGATGCAAGCGAAGTTTGAAAGCATCGTCGGCAAGGACAACCTGGAAGCCATTCGTCGCATTGTGGACGCAAGCAGCTCTCAGCCAAAAAAGTAACAAGCCGTGGTCCGGACACTGAATCGCATTCTCGATCGTCTCGAGGAATGGCTGATTGCCGCGTTCATGGCTGCTGCCACATTGATCATCTTCGCCGCAGTATTGCACCGGCAATCCGCGGCTTTGCCATCGATCTGGAAATATGCCTCTGCACTGCATTTCTCCTGGGCGCAGGAGTTATGCATCTATCTGTTCATCTGGATGGCGAAATTCGGCGCGGCTTATGGAGTACGAACCGGTATTCACATTGGCGTCGACGTGCTCGTTAACGCCTTGCGGCCCGCGTGGCGACGGGTGTTGATCACCACAGCGCTCTTGCTTGGTGCTTTCTTTACCGCCGCTATCGCGTTTATTGGGGCGCGCTGGGTCTTGTTCATACACGGCACCGGCCAGATTTCGCCCGATCTGGAATGGCCGATGTGGGTGATTTACCTATGCATCCCGCTTGGTTCATCGCTCATGTGCTATCGCTTCCTGCAGGTGCTCACACGCTTCCTGCGCTCGGGAGAGTTGCCCAGGCCGGCGCTGTCTGATGAAGTTGGCGAATCGGCGTGAACGTCGCGCTTATCCTCGTCATTCTCCTCGTGTTGCTGTTGACCGGCACGCCGATCTCGATTGCCCTCGGCATGACGGTCCTGACTTTCCTTGCGCTGTTCTCGTCGTTCTCAATCGATACGGTCGACATCGTCTCACAGCGTTTGTTTACGGGGCTGGAAAGCTTCGCGATCATGGCAGTGCCATTTTTTGTGCTATCGGGCAGCTTTCTCACCGAAGGTGGCATCGCGCGGCGCATTATTCGCTTCGCACTGGCGCTGGTCGGCTGGATGCACGGCGGACTCGCCATCGCGGCCATCCTGGCGTGCACTTTCTTCGCCACGATCTCCGGTTCCAGTCCCGCGACGGTGGTCGCGATCGGTTCCATCATGCTGCCCGCGATGGTCAAGCACGGGTACCCAAAGCGCTTTGCGGTGGGCGTCATCACGACTTCCGGTTCACTTGGCATTTTGATTCCGCCGTCGATCGTGATGATTATTTATGCGGTCAGTACTTCAGAGTCTGCAGGCAAACTGTTTATCGCTGGCATCGTGCCTGGCATCCTGCTGGCAGCGTTGCTGATGTTGGTAACTTATGTGACTGCACGCAAGAAAAGTTATCCAACACTGCCGCGTGCATCCGGCAAGGAAATCTGGGAATCCTTCAAGGATGCGTTCTGGGGATTGATGTTGGTCGTGATTGTGATGGGAGGAATTTACGGAGGAATATTTACGCCAACCGAAGCGGCCGCAGTCAGTGCGGTCTACGCGTTTGTCGCCGCCGTCTTCATTTATCGAGGACTTTCAGTCAAGCAAGTCCCGAAAGTTCTGCTGTCGGCAGCCAATACCAGTGCCATGCTGCTCTACATCATTACCAACGCCATTCTGTTTTCTTTTCTGTTGACTTCCGAACAGATCCCGCAAGCGCTGTCGCAATGGGTAGTGGACCAGCATCTTTCGGCGTGGACTTTTCTGATCGCAGTGAATCTGGCATTGCTGGTCGCCGGCCAGTTCATGGAGCCCAGTTCAATAATATTGATTCTGGCGCCCTTGCTGGTTCCAATCGCGCGGACTTTGGGTATAGATGCAATTCACCTCGGTATCATCATGACCGTGAACATGGAGATTGGCATGATCCATCCACCGGTCGGACTCAATCTGTTCGTCGCCAGCCATATCGCCAAAATGGGTTTGACCGAGGTGTCTATCGCTTGCCTCCCGTGGGTCTTCGTGTTGCTGGCGTACTTGGTTCTGGTGACCTACGTGCCGGCGATCTCGCTGTGGTTGCCGAACTTGCTGTATTAAGGATGCGCTTTAGCGCGAACTTACC
>JBJMWI010000185.1:0-4231 GCA_045810225.1 Burkholderiales bacterium | reverse complement strand
CGCCATCTCCAGGATGGTGTTCACAGATTCCTGTTGCGCGCTCTCGATGAATGAACAGGTATTTACCACCAGAACGTCAGCTTCGTTCGGATCGCGCACCAATTCCGCGCCCGCATTCTGCAGCAGGCCCATCATCACTTCACTGTCCACCAGGTTTTTAGGACAACCCAGGCTTACAAACCCGACCTTCGGCCGGGCAGAGGTGGAAGCCTTTGGTTTTTCATCCTCTACAATAGCTGTCTCTGTCTGCATCTCTCTTTCGATTTTACCATTGCAAAATCGCTATTCCCGCGGCCCGCGGCACGAAGTTAAAGGCACCGCCAGCACCAAATCAGGCATCCCCCGGCCAGGCTGAGACGCCTCACTTGCGTGCTAACCTGAGTTCAAGGGTGGCACTAATGGGAGGATCGATGATGGGAAGGTCAATGGTGGGAAGAAAGCTCTTCCTGGCCGTTGCGTTTTCGTGTGGGGCTTTCCTTGGCATGGCGCAAGGCCAGCAGACCCAGGAACTTACGGCAGTCATCGGCCGCACCATCATCAGTGACCATGGCGTCACGGGTGTTTCCACTTTTGATCCGATCCTGCACAGCGGCAAGGGCCTCAGCCTTGAACTGAACTACGCTCATAAGCTCAAGAGCATGGAATTGTTCTCGTTTGCCGTCGAGGTTCCGGTGCTCTTCAATTTCAAAGAGCAGGTCCATTTCAGCGTGAATCAGGTTCCCAAGGATTACAAATCCATCTTTGTAACTCCGTCGCTGCGCGTGAACTTCGCTCCCCAGATCGCAATTTCCCCCTGGGTCAGCGTAGGCGGAGGTTACGGACATTTCAGCTACAACTCGTCGCTTGAATTCATCGGATCCAATCCTGGGCCGGGAAGTTCGAATACTGGCATTTTTCAGATCGGTGGCGGCATTGATGTGCGCGCCTTCCGCTGGGCCAAACTGCGCGCAGAGGTACGCGATTTCTACTCCGGCGTGCCCGATCTGAACGTAACCCTCGACAAGAGCCGCCAGCACAACCTATTTGCAGGCGGCGGCTTCGTGTTCCTTTTCTAGCGTCTCCGGCGTTCTGCGCGCAAGCTTCCGGACTTCTTCGTACAATATCGGCAGCTTTGCCGCGTCGATTGCGGAGCCTCCGAAGCGGGCGCCTTCGTAGCGCCTGGTAAGCTCCTCGACTTTCCCTCGCAGCGCTTCGCTCGGAATGGCGGACACGAACTCCTGCGGTGTCTGTTCGGGAGATTTTCTCAAGCCACGTCGTGCGAGTCTCTTCAGCATTCGCCGGTACCAGACACTGGCCGCATGCCTGGGAGCAGTTTCCGGCCTGGCCGCAATGCGAAATTGCACCGCGAATTTCCAGATCCGCCGTGCATAGAAAAGCGTGGCCAAAGCGGCCACCGCAAGTAAAGCGTATATTGCCCAACGTACAGGAGCATTGCCGACGTTTCGATCCATCCCCCGCGTCAGTTCCAGCAGCCTGCGATAGCGCGACTCGTACCATGCGCGAACAGAGTGCAACAGTTTCTCTCCCACGGTCTGCGCATTCAGCGCCAGATGTGTCTGATGGCCTGTGTCGTAGTTCACCACCCACTCGCGCCAGAATTCATGCAGGGCGTCGAGGTACAGCAGCGCGCGGCTCCAGCGCGTGTGCCCGGAGGCGCTGGTTGCGGGTGTGGGGTCGAAACTGATCCAGCCCTGCCCGGAGAAGTACGCCTCCACCCAGGAGTGGGCGTCGCTTGCGCGGACAATGTACTCTGCGCTCACGTCATTGAACTCTCCCGTCTGAAATCCATTGGCCACGCGCGCAGGAATCCCAAGCACCCGCAGCATCACGGCCATGGAAGACGCGAAGTACTCGCAGTGTCCCTGCTTGCGGTCGAAGAGAAACTCTGCCAGCGGATCCTCCGGGACGTGCTTTGAAAGCTGCAGCGTGTAACGATAATGAGTACGCAAATATGCTTCCAGCAGCATCGCCCGGTCATAGTTGTTGCTGGAGCTGCGCGTGATTTCATGCGCAAGCGGCCCAATCCGGGGATCCAGTCGCGGCAACTGCAAATAACGGGAAGCGAGTACCGGCGGATAGACCTCTCCCGCTTTTCTCAACTGATCGGCCGAAGCCATCGCAATGTCCGATGTCGCCTGGTACCAGCCGATAGCATGTGCGCCATCGAGGTTGCTTACTCCTTCGCCGCCATCCACCGCGATCACACGGTAGTCTCCTTTCAGAGTCTGTGGAACCGGAGCCAGGAAGAAAATATTGTTTCCGACCGGCTCCATCAGCACGCGGTAATGAAGCAGTTGCCGCCGGCTGACAGAAGCAGAAGGCCAAAGCGCAAAGCCGCCTTCGTTCGCGGCTAATATCCGTTGCTCGCGCGAATGTGACCAGGTCTTGCCATCGAAGTTGCTCAGGGGCACACCCTGCCACTTCACTTGCGCCGTGCCGTTGCGGTCGCCTTCGATCTGAATGTGCATGACGGGCGTCCGTGACTGCTGAATCTCTCCGATGCGCCCCAGTTGCACCGAATCGGAGAATCCGGTGGCGATTTCGCTGGCTGGAGTGTAGGCGCTTAAATAGCCGGCGGAAGCCCGCGGCAGCAGAAAGAAAATCGCCCCACCGAACGCCAGCGTGCCCAGCACAAGTGTCACTGCAGTCGCGCCCAGAGCAGGCGCCAACCGCTTGGCGCTGATCTCGCCTGGGTGGACGGTCGAGTCGCCCTGCTGCGCTGCGTGCTTCATCTCCATCAGAATG
Organism: Burkholderiales bacterium; assembly: GCA_045810225.1. Taxonomy (GTDB): domain Bacteria; phylum Pseudomonadota; class Gammaproteobacteria; order Burkholderiales; family JACQAP01; genus JACQAP01. Next base: position 1,486 of record JBJMWI010000185.1, on the reverse strand, counting down.
AAAGTAGCCGTCGCGGCCAGCAGGAACAATGCGAACCCAAACAGGAAGGCGCTGTCCACGGTCATTACGGCGGCGGCCAACAACATAAGGAACGCTATGATTGCCAGAAAGTAGTAATCGCGGTCGCGACGTGCGGAAAAAATTCTCACCACCATCACGAACAGGACCAACCGGACTGTTGCGCTCAGGAAGTTTGCCCTGAGCAGGAAAAAATCTGCCGCGTAAAACGCGGCACACGCTATGGTGAGTAACGTTGTCGCCTGCTCGGAAGCCAGCAAAGAGCGCCGGGTTCCCAGCAGCCATCCACGCAGTAGTAGCGCGAGAAAGACCAGCACCGCCGCCGCTTTATCCAGCCCACCGGTAGCTGCCAAGGTCGTGAATGCCGTGAGCGTCATCAGGAACAGCGACACTTCGAGGCAGGCGTGAATCCTATCCAGCCCAGTTGGTCGCGCGGAGATCGACAGCGCCGGGGTTATCTCTATTTGCATTGTTCTATTTGTATTGTTCGCCGAATCATCTGCTGCAGGATAGAGTACCGAAGGCACAGCATGAGAGTGGAACACCGCTGTTGTCGGTTCTTGCACGGTTTGTAGCGGGCCACTCGGTCTCAGACAAAATCGGCAATGCTAAAATCAATGAAGTCAGGCATCGGTCCCACGCGACGCACTCCCGCCAACCCCGCCAGGTCCGGAAGGAAGCAACGGTAACGGGCTCTTGCGTGTGCAGTGGGTAGCCGGTGCCTGGCTTTTATATCGCCGGAAGGTTGGACAAGCTATCGCGGCTGCTGCACAATTAAGCGTTTTGATTTTTGGAGAGATCATTGGCCAATCCCCCGCGCCCTAAAGTAAAAATCAGCGCGCTCGGCACCTACGTTCCACCCCGCGTCCTTACCAACGCTGACCTCGAAAAGGTGGTCGAAACTACCGACGAGTGGATTATCAGTCGCACCGGCATCCGCGAGCGGCACATTGCCGAAAAAGGAATGGCCACCAGTGATCTCGCCGTGCAAGCGGCGAAGAATGCGCTGGCCGAACGCGCTATTGCTGCTGATGAGATCGACGCCATCATCGTGGGCACCGTCACGCCCGACATGCTCTTTCCTTCCACCGCTTGCCTTGTCCAATATAAGCTGGGCGCCAAAGGTGTGTGGGGGTTCGATCTGTCTGCGGCATGTTCGGCCTTCTTGTATGCCTTGCAGACCGGCACTCAGTTCATTGCCGGCGGCGCTCACAAGCGGGTACTGGTGATCGGCGCCGATGTGATGTCTTCCATTCTCGACTACACCGATCGCGCCACCTGTATTCTGTTTGGTGATGGCGCCGGGGCCGTGATCCTCGAGGCGTCAGATAACGATGGCCTGGGTATCATCGATTTCATGCACGAAGTGGATGGCTCAGGCGGCTGCGCTCTCTATATGCCCGCCGGCGGCAGCCTGCATCCTGCTACTCACGAAACCGTCGACAAGCGCATGCACTATGTTCACCAG
>JBJMWI010000184.1:0-3987 GCA_045810225.1 Burkholderiales bacterium | reverse complement strand
CGAGCCGTTCGCGTTGCCGGATGAGGATGCATTGGCCGAGCAGGGGAGAAGCGAGTCATGAGCGATTTCGTCTCCGATTTCTGGGGCTACTTCGTCGCGGGGATCACGCTCGTATCGATCATCGCGTGCGGTGTCCTGCTGTGGGTGAATGGGCGCGCAAGGGTTGCCTCCGTTGCGCCATCAGGCGATGGCGGCGCCAACGGCGTCGGCACCACGGGCCACGTGTGGGACGGCGATCTCGCCGAGTACAACAACCCGTTGCCGCGGTGGTGGATGTGGCTCTTCTACATCACGATCGTATTCTCGCTCGCGTATCTCGTGCTCTACCCCGGCTTCGGACGCGCGCCCGGCGTGCTCGGCTGGACATCGAGCGGCGCGTACGTCGAGGAGCAGAAGGAAGTGGACGCGCGCTTACAGCCGCTGTATGCCCGCTATCTCGCGATGGATCTGAAGACAGTCGCGGCCGACCCCGCTGCCCATGCGATGGGCGAGCGCCTGTTCCTCACCTACTGCGCGCAATGCCACGGTTCGGATGCGCGCGGCGGACGCGGCTTTCCCAATTTGACTGACACGGATTGGCTCTATGGCGGAGATCCGGCCGCCATCCAGGCAACAATTACCTCCGGGCGCGCAGGAATCATGCCGCCTCTCGGTGCCGCGCTCGGCGAAGATGGCATCAGGAACGTAGCTAATTATGTGCTGTCGCTGTCCGGGTTGGAACACGATGCCGCCCTTGCTGGCAATGGCAAGGAAACGTTTGTCACGATTTGCGCGGCCTGTCATGGCGCGGAAGGAAAGGGCAATCCGGCCCTTGGCGCTCCCAATCTCACTGACCGTGTCTGGCTCTACGGCAGCAGCCTGACGACCATTTCCGAGACGATTCGCAATGGTCGCACCAACAAAATGCCCGCGTGGGGCGAATTCCTGGGAGACGCAAAAACCCATCTGCTGACGGCGTACGTCTGGGGTCTCTCGCATGCCAAGTGATATGGCGCCCTACGCGGCGCTCCATCAAAATCAAGCGACTGGCTGGCGCAATACCAGTAAGCGGTATGCTTCGCTGTCCATTGCGCTGCATTGGGTGATGCTGTTGTTGCTAATTGCGGTTTACGCGACCATTGAGCTGCGCGGAATGTTTCCGAAGGGAAGCGACCCACGCGAGGCCATGAAGACGTGGCACTTCATGCTTGGTCTGGCTGTCTTCGTGCTGGTCTGTTTGCGATTGGCGGTTCACGCAATAGCCGGCCCGGTGCCGCCGGTGCAACCTGAACCGCCTGGCTGGCAGCGCGCGCTTGCAAAATTAGTGCACGTTGTGCTTTATATGTTCATGATCGCCATGCCGATATTGGGCTGGTTGGTTCTGAGCGCGGAAGGCAAACCGATTCCGTTCTTCGGCGTTAGCCTGCCCGCGCTGATTGCAGAAAACAAAGAGTCCGCCAAGTCGCTCCAGGAGATTCACGAGACCGTCGGTGAATTGGGCTACTGGATCATCGGCCTGCATGCTGCTGCCGCGCTGTTCCATCACTACGTGGTGCGGGACAATACGCTGAGCCGCATGTTATTTGCCCGGCGGTGACATGCAAGGCAACGTAACGCCGCCACTCGCCGCATCGGCGGCACCCGTGGAGCAGGCGCTCTACGAAATCCGCAAGAAAATCTATCCTCGTGCAGTCACCGGCACCTTTGCGCTATGGCGCTGGCTGTTCGTCTGGGGCACGCAGCTGGTGTTCTACGGACTGCCGTGGCTGCCGTGGAATGGCCGGCAGGCCGTGCTGTTCGATCTTGCGCACCGCAAGTTTTACATCTTCGGCTTCGTCTTCTGGCCGCAGGATATTTTTTACCTGACAGTGCTGCTCATCATTTCCGCGTGCTCGCTGTTCCTGTTTACTGCCGTAGCGGGCCGCCTGTGGTGCGGTTATGCGTGTCCGCAAACCGTTTATACCGAAATTTTCCTGTGGATCGAAAAGGTCATTGAAGGCGACCGAATCAAGCGCATGAAGCTCGACGGGTCACGTTTGTCAGCTCGCAAGATCGGTTTGAAAGCTGCGAAGCACGCTGCCTGGATCGCAGTCGCCCTGTGGACCGGCTTTACATTCGTGGGTTATTTCACGCCAATCCATGAACTCGGCAGGGAAGCCTTCGCACTGGCTCTTGGCCCGTGGGAATCCTTCTGGATCCTGTTCTATGGCTTTGCCACCTACGGCAACGCCGGCTGGATGCGAGAACAAGTCTGCAAGTACATGTGTCCGTATGCGCGCTTCCAGAGCGTGATGTTCGATTCGGACACGCTTGTGATCACCTATGACCGTGAACGCGGCGAGCCGCGTGGTGCACGATCCCGAAGTGCCGACCAAAAAGCATTGGGTCTGGGTCATTGCGTCGATTGCGGCATCTGCGTGCAAGTCTGTCCCACGGGCATCGATATCCGCAAGGGGTTGCAGTATGAATGCATTGGTTGCGCCGCCTGCATCGATGGCTGCGACCAGGTCATGGATAAAATGGGCTATCCGAAAGGGCTGATCCGTTACTCGAGCGAGGTTGCGCTAGAGCGCCATTTGTCACTACCCGACATGATGCGCCGGGTGCTCCGTCCGCGCGTGCTGGTGTATACCGGGATCCTTTGGGCAATCATCCTTGTCGCAGCCATGGCACTGTATCAGCGGGTGCCGGTAAAACTGGATGTGATCCGTGACCGCATCGCAACGGCACGCGGCAGTGATGAGAAGGAAGTCGAAAACGTCTATCGCCTGCAGATCATGAACACATCGGAATTCGCCCGCAGTTTTATCGTTACGGTGAGCGGGCCGGATACTCTCGAATTGAAAGGCAGCCAGGATCCTGTCGAAGTGCCTGCGGCATCTTCGCGCATGGTCCCCGTACGGGTAGAGGCATCGCGGGCGCAGCTTGCTAAAGGCGCGAATCCAATCCTGTTCACCATCCATTCGCAGCATGAAACACAGGCAATCGTCGTAACCGAAAAAGCCAGTTTTGTCGTGCAGTAGCCGGAGCCGACCATGAGCACATCGAGTCATCTGCAGCTTTCGCCCTGGTACCGCGAGCCTTGGCCGTGGCTGCTGATGGCCGGTCCTGCGGTGGTCGTAGTGGCTGGCCTTTTTACCGCGTGGCTTGCCGTTGTCCATGAGGACGGCCTTGTTGCCGATGATTATTACAAGCAAGGGTTGGCCATCAACAAAGTTCTCGCACGCGAAACCGAAGCGGCTTCATTGCGGGCGCACGCGCGCCTTATGTTCGGGGACAACCGCGTGCGCGTTTTCCTGCGCGGTGCCGCGCCCCAAGAGCTGAAATTGCAACTGGTGCATCCGACTCGTGCCGGCCTGGACCGCAGCGCGCGGCTGTCATCCGCTGGAACGGGATGGTATGAAGGCGTCATCGACACGCGTGGTGCGCGCTGGCATGTGATGCTTGAAGATGCGGCGGGCAGCTGGCGGCTTGACGGTGACTGGAAAGAAAGTGACGGCGATGCAATGGAGATCGGCACGTTGGTAAAGCCCGAGGGCGCGCAATGAATGCACGCACGCTGATCTGGATCCTGTGGCCCTCATTTATCGTGGCCGGCATGGCCGAGGCAGTATTTTTTACAATAGTCGATCCTGGCGAACTGATGTTGTTCGGCAATCCCGTCGAGTTGGGAAAGACAGCAGTGTATTCGCTGGGTTTTTTCGCGTTCTGGGTCGCGACAGCTGGAAGCAGCGCGCTGACGTGCTTCTTTCAGAAATCGGCAGCTCAAATAAATCAATGAGCGTTGGCGCAGTCTCTGGTCCCACCATCGCTTTTTCCCTGGAACATCAAGTGATCCTCATCTGGCACGCCTCTTTGAGTCTTACATGAAGCACGAAACTGCTTGGTTCATCGTGACATGGACTCTTGCCATGCCGACTATTCATGCCGCTGACGAGGACGAACACGCGGCCCACCATGCCCCAGCGGCCCAGAGTAATCCGCCAGAGGCTACTGCGAAAGACGATA
>JBJMWI010000183.1:0-3743 GCA_045810225.1 Burkholderiales bacterium | reverse complement strand
GTCCGACTGCTACAATCCCTCGATCACAAGTTCTATGAAAAACCTGCTCTCCCTGAGTCTTGCTTGCAGTTTGCTCCTTTCGCCCAAGTCTATTGGCGCAAATGCCGGTCTTATGGCCGACTCGGCGAAGGTATCGTCGGTCGAGTATCTCTATGCTGATTTAACTGACGCTAACAGCATCCTGGCCACCATCGATTCCGGCCTGCTAAGCACATATCGGGGTAAAAACCGCGCTGCCTGGGAGCAGTTTTACCGCAAGAAGCGCGCCAAACTGGCCAAGGAACTAGAGCTGTTGTCGGGGGCCAGACTCTCCGGCCGGGACACCAGGGCCATTGCCGCCATGCAGAAGCAGATGAAGGCCTTCAGGGGCGGCGGAGCGCTTTTTAACCCAGCGGCCAAATGTCAGGATGCCCCCCGCAAAGACATCGCATATCGGAACCTTAAATCTGCCCTGGTCGCCTGTTTCGTCGAAATCGGCAACAGCCTTAGCTTTGAGGGCGGCAAGGTCAACCGTGTTTCCGTCCTCGACTTACTGCATGAAACCTCCGATCGCGGCCGCCGCAAGGCGGCTTTCTTTGCATTTGTTCCGTTGTGGCAGGCCATCAACGGCCACAACGAGCCCGACAGCCCCTACCGCCGCATGATCGCCGGAGCTGCCGCTGAAGCAATCAAGAACGGTACGGAAATCGACAACGCCGCCCGCGACATGGGCATCGATCCCGCCGAAGTCGAACGCTGGCTGGTGCAGATCCTTGATGCCTGGCGCGAGTCAAGCGGCGATGTCATGGTCGAGCCCTGGGACTTCCGCTTCCAATCAGGGGAGGCCGATCGCTTGCTCGGGGCATACATCCCTCGGGAATCGCTGCAGCCGATCAACCAGCGCTACTACCGCGATCTGGGCGTCGACCTGGAGCAAATCGGAACGCTCTACGACCTCGCCCCGCGCCCGGAAAAGGCGGCATTGGCTTACACGGACTTTGTGACGCATGGACGGATGGTAAACGGAGCCTGGAGACCGACCGTTGCGCGCGTTTCGGCCCCGTACGAGCGTGGTGGGCTATTCGTATTGAATGAACTGGTACACGAGAACGGCCATGTGGTGAACATCACCGCGATTCGTAATCGTCCCGCCTTCGTGGAATGGCCTAGTAGCCTTTTCGCTGAGGCTTTCGCCGATGTTCCCTCCTGGAGTACGTATGAGCCCGTCTGGCAGCGCCGCTACGTAAGCCATGAAGCTCCGGAGAAACTCTCGCTGCGGGCGTTACATTCCGTTGTTGTTCTCGACGTGGCGTGGTCCTTATTCGAACTGCGAATGTTGCGCGCTCCCCTGACCGACCCAAACGCGCTTTGGACCGAAATCACCAGCCGCTATTTGCATATCGTTCCGCATCCCGAGCTGTCGTGGTGGGCCATGCGAGTGCAGTTGGCCGATCTTCCCGGCTACATGGTGAACTACGGTCTCGGGGCTATCCTTACCGCGGAAATACGGCAGCACATCTCACAACTTCGGGGTGCTTTCGATACAGGAGATTCCCGTTGGTATGGCTGGCTATCCGAACACCTATTGCGCTATGGCTCGGAGCGTGACACTCGCACGTTGATGCAGGATTTCCTGGGCCGTCCTGTGTCACCGCAGGCACTTCTCCAGCAGATTCACCGCTTGAAGCCGGTAACGCTCCAGGCCACTGGTGATCACCGCACCGATTCGGCCCGCCACGCTATTTTGCTGTCGCTCGACTATCCCGCAGGACTTGCCCAGCTTTCATCACGAAGACCACAGTCTTCATGGCATTGATATCTTTTGTGGGATCTCCTTTTACCGCAATGATGTCCGCGGCTTTCCCTGGTTCCAGAGAACCGATCTCACTTGACAACCCAAGTAATTCAGCGCCATGCGTGGTAGCCGTCTGCAGAGCTTCGGTTGGCGTTAAGCCGGCCTTCACCATTGCCGCGAATTCATTGGGCAAGAAATCCGGATCGTCATCGAGCCCGAACGCGATTCTGAGGTGGTGCTTCATTGCACGCTGAAAAGCATCGGATTGATACTTCAGGATGAGGCGTGATTTTTCGAGTGCGACCAGATCCAAGCCGCTCTCGCGACCGATGGTTGCATATCTCTGCATGACTGACAGCGTGGGCACGAGCCATGTGCCCTTCTTTTCCATTAAAGCGGCGCCTTCTTCGTCGAGGAGTGTCCCATGTTCGATGGAATCGACGCCTGCCCGAACGGCGGACTTAATACCATCTTGTCCTTCCGCATGAGCCATTACGAGTTTGTGCGCCCGGTGTGCCACCTCCACGGCTCTGCTCATTTGCTCTTCGCTCAGTTCCTGCACATTGAAGTCGCTCATGGGGTCGGAAATGCCACCCGTCGCCATCAGTTTTATCCAATCGGCACCGTACTTGATGTCATGTCGAACCGCCGCAGAGACACCGTCCACCGTGTCCGCAAGATTGGGGCGAGAGGGCAAAGCCTGGTCGGCCGCCAGAGCGTCGGCGTCCCCATGGCCGCCTGTAACCGAAATAAAGTTGCCGGCCGAAACCATTCGTGGTCCCCCGATTAGGCCCATCTTGACGCTGTCGCGCAGTGCCAATTGCCCGTAGCTGAGGTCTTGTTCGCCCGCGTCCCGCAAAGTCGTGAATCCGTGATCCAGCCAAATTTGCAAATTGTGAGCGCCCCATAACGTGGCTTGGCCTGAGGAGATGCGCAGCTGCGCAACCGCGGACAGATCCTTTAAGTTTCCCAACACGTGGGCATGGCAATCGATTAAACCCGGCAACACCGTCAAATCAGTCAGATCAACGACTTGTACCTTTCCGGCTGCATGCTGAGTGACGACAGAACTGGGCCCGATCTCAACGATCGTTGGACCATTGATCAGAATCGCTTGGTCATTCGCGACCGAACCCTTGCTCATGTCGATTAGACGAGTCGTTTTGATCAGGATTGTTTCACTAGGTGGGGAAGCCGCGAATGGGCTGCTTATACTTGTAAAGAAAAACAGACCAACTAAAATCCTGCGGATCATCATCCCTCCACGAGACCGAGCACATCTCATTGTGTCGGTCTTCGTACTGCAGATCCAAGTGATGTGCGTACGGCCGACGAAGTAATTCGGATAGGATACGCGCAAAAAGCCCGCCCATTATATTTTTCTGGGATCGAAGATAGCGCGCTTGTGGATGACGGAAGCATGATCGGCAAAGCGGACGTAATCCAACCGCTTGTCGCGAGACATTGTGCCGGTAAGCTGCCAGAAGTTAACTTCCCAATTGCCGACTATACGCAAAGTGAACAGCGGAATCGACAACCGCCGCGCGGGGATCATCTTGCGCGTATTACGCCTTGACGGCTTCGACTATCGGAAGGAAAAACGCGCAGGGGTGCGTTTAGACCGTTGGGGAAATCTTGGCAGCGGCCCACATGCTGTTGAAGGGGCAAGCTCTTCCAATGTCGTCACCTGCTTGCCACGGCCAAACCGCTGTGGGTTCCAATGATCAGCACGAACGCGAGAGCAGTCGGCGCGCCCACTCCAGAACGCGTCATCAGCACTTTGCCTCGGGACAATTTTCCGTTTCTCGTTCGATGGCTTCGTCAGCGTGCGCGAAGAGATCTCATTCAACCGCTTTCCAACGCCTCTGACCTTTTTTGCCACTGGCCGCTCGGCTCGACTTAGGCGGTATCCGCATAGTCCGGTGTTTAGGCGTCTTCATGCGATCTAGGCTCGCTTGCAGCGCCTGCA
>JBJMWI010000182.1:0-35922 GCA_045810225.1 Burkholderiales bacterium | reverse complement strand
CCCAACTGCGGAAAAACCGCATTGTTCAACTTGCTCACTGGCAGCCGGCAAAAAGTAGCGAACTATGCGGGCGTCACCGTTGAGCGCAAGGAAGGGTTGTTCGAAACAGCAAGCGGACGAAGGATACGTGTCCTGGACCTGCCGGGCGCCTATAGCCTGAATGCGCTGAGTCTGGACGAAACGATCACTCGGGATGTGGTTCTCGGCACAAAGCAGGGAGAGGACCGGCCCGATTTGCTGGTCTGCGTAACGGATGCCACAAATCTTCGTTTGAATTTGCGGTTGGTGGTCGAAGCCAAGCGCTTGGGCCTGCCAATGGTGCTGGCTTTGAACATGACCGATGTAGCCAAACATCGCGGCGTAAAAATTGATGTGCAGGCGCTGGAGCGTGAGCTTGGCATGCCCGTTGTGGAGACCGTGGCGGTACGACGCGGAGGTGCCGACGATTTGATTGCGGCGATCCAAGACCATATTTCGGACCGTGCGAAAGCCGCAGCTGTATGGAAGGCGCCGGATACGGCGGACGTGGCGAATACACAGCGTGAAGTCAGGCGCATTCTGGCAGCGACCGTGCGCGAGCCACCGGACGAATTGAGAATCGATGATGCGCTGGATCGGGTTGTCCTGCATCCCGTCTGGGGTTATGTGATCTTGGCGCTCACGTTATTCATGATGTTCCAGGCGGTCTTCAGTTGGGCGCAGTTGCCGATGGATATCATCAAATCCGCTGTTCAGGAAAGCGGAGCACTGTTAAAGGCATGGCTCCCTGCGGGGACACTACAAAGCCTGCTTGCGGACGGTGTGGTTGCAGGCGCGGGTAGTGTTCTCGTCTTCCTGCCGCAGATCCTAATTCTTTTTCTGTTCATCCTTGCTCTCGAGGATTCGGGTTATTTACCGCGAGCCGCATTCATGCTCGATCGGTTGATGGGAACCGTTGGACTTTCCGGCCGCTCGTTTATACCGCTGTTGTCAAGTTTCGCGTGCGCCGTTCCGGGCATTATGGCTACGCGCAATATCGCCAATTGGCGCGATCGATTGACGACCATCATGATCGCGCCCCTCACAACGTGCTCCGCCAGACTACCGGTTTACGCGCTAATCATTGGTGCGTTTATCCCGCAGAAGACCGTCTTGGGTTTCCTGAATCTCCAAGGCGTAGTGCTGTTTGTTCTCTATGTGGCTGGTATTGTGAGCGCGATGGCCGTCGCCTGGACCATGAAGGTAGCCGCCGGCCGCAAAATGCTGCACCCGCTGATGATGGAATTGCCCTCGTACCGGTGGCCGCATCTCAAGAACTTGTTCATCGGCCTCCTCGAGCGTGCGAAAATTTTCCTGACCCGAGTGGGCACCATCATCCTGTCGCTGACAATCCTTTTGTGGTTTCTATCGTCGTTCCCGGCTCCGCCAGCGGATGCATCGGGCCCGGCAATCCAGTACAGCTTTGCCGGCATGTTGGGGCGAGCGCTGGAGACCGTTCTCGCGCCGATTGGTTTTAATTGGCAGATTTCGATCGCATTGATACCCGGTCTTGCAGCACGCGAGGTAGCGGTGGGGGCCCTAGGAACGGTTTATGCGCTGTCAGCAACCGGAGATGACGTGGCGGCGCAGCTAACACCAATGATTGCGCAGACCTGGCCCCTTGCAACAGCTTTTTCCCTGCTGGCATGGTATGTCTTTGCGCCGCAGTGCCTGTCTACGCTTTCGATTGTGCGGCGTGAAACAAATTCTATACGCTATCCACTGATCATGGCGGGCTATCTATTTGCGCTGGCTTATCTGGCTTCTTTTATTACGTATCGGGTTGCGCTTATATTGGCGGGCAGCTGACAATGCAAAATCTTATCGCTTATGCAATTGTCACGGCTGCGCTCTTGTATGCCGCATGGCTGTTCATGCCGGCGGCTGCACGCCGCTGGGTGATCGCCTGCCTCGTACATGTTGCGCCCGCCTCACAGCGTACGCGCCTAGAGCGCTTGCAGAACAACGTTGGAGCGCCGGGATGTAGCAGCTGCAAGGGATGTGAAACCGAGGCGAAATCCGATCCGCTCGTCAAGCCAATACAACTGCATCGACACTAGCAAATCGATGCCGCATCACGATGCGTGGCGCCGATTTCAATTCACGATGGAGACTTGACCGCGGTCGATCGAATAGATCACATCCAACAACTCGCGTGAATGCGCGAGATCCGATTCCGTCAGTACGATCGATAGACCGCGTTGCTTCAAGCCGGCAATGACTTCGGCAAGCCGCTTCGCCAATACGGGTGCCACGCCTTCGAACGGTTCGTCCAGTAATAGCAGTTTCGTGCCGCACATCAGCGCCCGTGCCAGCGCCACCAGTTTTTGTTGGCCGCCGGAAAGCTGTAGCGCCTTGCGGTTGGAGAATGCTTCCACTTCGGGAACCATCCGGTAGATGTCAGCCAGCTGTTTACGCGGGTCGGCAATGCCCGCCGACCAGGCGGGAATCAGCACGTTTTCTTCCACCGTTAGAGATGGAACCAGACGACGGTCTTCAGGCATGTACCCCATTCCATTGCGAGCACGTTGATGCACGGGCAATTCTTTGCCGATCGGTACTCCGTCAAACAGGATGCTGCCGTGGCGGGGTCGCAATATCCCCATGATGGACCGCATCAAAGTGGTCTTCCCGGCGCCATTGCGACCGATAAGTCCGATGAATTTGCCGGTGGGCACTGCCATGCTGACATTGCGCAGAATGCCGACCGATGCGATCGATACATCAAGATTCTCAATGTGCAACATGGTTTGCTCCGGCCGTGGCGTGAAGCGTTTCGCCGGTAACATACTTCCGCACTTCACTGCCGCTCAAGACTACCGCCGGCAGGCCATCAGCAATAATGCGGCCTTCGTAGAACGCCAGTACACGTTGCGTATAGCGGGTGACTATCTCCATGTCATGCTCGACGAACAGCACAGTGACTTTCTGTGCACGCACGGCTTCCATGACCATATCCATCAGGCTGTACTTTTCTTCCGCTGACACGCCGGATGTTGGCTCGTCGAGCAGCAGGACCTTCGGTTTGACCACCATAGCCATCGCGATATCGAGCAGTTTGCGAATGCCTTCGGGCAGAACACCGGCCAGCTTGTCACGATAATCCGTTAGCTTGAAACGCTCTAGCATGCTGTTCACGGTATCGGCCGGCGTGCCGGCGCGTTCGGTGACTTGCGCCCAACCCCTTGCTCCCGATACAACGATCCCAACGCCCACGAGCAGGTTATCGTAGACCGACAGCGTATTGAACAGCTGCGGAATCTGAAATGAACGGCAAATGCCTAGCCGCGTAATCTCACGCGGGCTCAAAGCGGTGATGTCACGGCCACCGAACGTTATGGTGCCGGAGCTCGGTTTGAGATACCCGGTCACCATGTTGATGAATGTAGTCTTGCCGGCGCCATTGCTGCCAATTAAACCAACGATGGCATCCTGTTCGACTGCAACATTGATATTGCTTGCCGCGGCCACTGCGCCGAAACGTTTGTTCAGACCCCGCGCTTCCAGGACGATTGCCATGTCAGGCGGCCTTGCGTTTGCGCATGAATAAAGACCAAAGTCCACCAGGCAGAAACATGATTACCATGAGCATGGTGATACCGAGCGCTAGTTGCCACGTGTTCGGCGAATATTCATAAGCGAAGCTGCGTATGGTCTCAAAGATAAAGGCCCCCAAAAACGGCGCCAATATGCTGCCCGTACCCGACAGAATACCGACGAAGACAAATTCACCTGATGTCGTCCAGTAAGCCATTTCAGGGTCAATATGGCCGACGGCGATCGCCACAAGCGCACCACCGATGCCGGCCAAAACTGCGGATATCACATAGTTCACGTGGATGACATTGGAAACCGACGCGCCCATGTATTCCACGCGCAACTCGTTGTCTCTGATAGCGAGCGCCAGCCGCCCCATGTGCGAGTTGACATATTTGTGCATGAACAAGCCTGCCAGGAACGCACATACCACTGTGAGGGCATAGCGAACGTAGCGATCCCCAGCTGTTCCCGCGACGGTGATGCCCGCGATCTTTGACGCCGTAATGTTGAACCCGTCACTCGATCCAAGCGCAGAAGTCTTGACGAGCAAGCCGTAAAGAATCATGGAGAACGCCAGCGACAACATGGCAAAGAAAATGTCCCTGTACTTGCGAAGCAGCAGTCCGAGCGCAGCTGACGCCAATGCCGTTACCAGAACTGCCGCGAGCAGCATTACAGACATATCCGAGATCTTGTATACCTGGTCGATCGTGCCGGAAGCATAGGCCCCCAGGCAGTAGTACAGGCCATGTCCAAACGACACCACACCCGTGCGCATGAGCAGCATCATGCCGAGCACGACAATGCCGTAGCACAACGACACATTGATGAGGAACATTGCCCAGCGCGGCAGAACGGGACCGATCGCCAACAAAATCAGTGAGGCTGCAGTCAGTATTGCAAGTGTTGGATCTTTTTTCATATCTTGCGCGCTTCCTGCACGCTGAACAGACCCTTGGGCCGGACGATCAGTACCACCGCCATGACCAGATAAATGCTGAACAAATCAAGCTCGGGCCGGTAATGCACGGCTGCGGAGCGTACGACCCCGACCAGCAAAGCTGCCAGCGCGGCGCCTGGCAGACTTCCCAGTCCGCCAATGACGACTACCGCGAATGCCAGGACAATCGTTTCCGCACCAATGCCGGGTTGCACCGAAATCATCGGTGCAGTCAATGCGCCGCCGAGTGCGCCGAGCATCGCGCCGACCGTGAAGGTAATGAAGTAAACCCGACCAACGTTGATCCCCATGGCTGCCGACATTTCACGATCATGAATTACCGCGGCCAGCATTTTGCCCTGGCGAGTCCGGGTCAGTACCCAAGCGAGGCTCACACCGAGGAAGACGGCGGCGCAGAACAGCAGGAGGTTGTAATTCGGGTAAGTCAGGTCTGCAATATCGAAACTACCCAACAGGCCATAAGGCTGAGCAATGAAATAGGGATCAACTCCCCATACCAGTTTGACGAAATCTTCGAGAATTAAAAACACCGCATACGTCACCAGAACCAGCACAATTTCGTCTTTGCCGTACATGAAACGCAGCAAGCCACGTTCGATTACTGGACCCGCTATCAAACCAACCACGATGGCAGCCACCAGCATGGCGGCGTAGCTACCCATTGGCGGATAGCCCTGTTTGAGCCAGTAGCCGCCGAACGAAGCCGCACTATAGGCGCCGAGCGCATACAGACTACCGTGAGCGATATTGAGAATTTTCATTACGCCGTAGATCAGTGTCAGACCCACGGCGATGATGAAAAGCCAGGATGCGTAGATCAGCCCATCGAGCAGAACGGCAGCCAGTTGTCCCATGGCGTGCTAGAGGGTGTTACCACTTGCCAGGTTTCATTCCCGCCTTGATCCAATCGATGCTCTTGACACCTTCTGGAGGCTGCACTCGTTCGACCGGATAATATTTGATGTTCCCTACGGTGATCTGGCCATTCACGGTACGCGTGGTGCCATACGCGGTGCCCGCTACTGCCTGGTGGCCCTTGCCGAGCTTCATCATCACCTTGCCGCTGGGAGAGTCGAACGTTTGGTATTCGAAGACCTTGATGATGTCATCAGTTCCAGTCGTGCCTTGTGCCTTCGCTTTTTCATAAGCTGTCTTTAGCCCGAGAAATGCTTGCGCGACGCTGTAAGCGGGGTAATTCGGGTATATGTCTGCGCGCTCCTTGTAGATCTGGCGCAACCAGTCGTTCAAAGGGCTTTTTTGCGCATAGACTCCGCTCGCGCCGCGCGCTCCGATGATGGTGCCGTCAGGAATGCTGCCAGGCAGTCTATGCAAATAAGGTTCGCCGGCCACGAGAATGAGTTGGCTGCGCGCGAACAGATTGCGGGGCGCGGCCTGCAACATGAAGGCTTCCAAGTCTCCACCCCACAGGCTGGAATGAATAACGTCGGAGTTACTCTGCAGCAATGACGAAATCTCCGGGCCGTATTGGCCGGCACCGAATTTGGGCATCTGGGATGTCGTGATGACCGCGTCTGCCTTCAGTGTCCCCATGACGGCAGTGAAGTCGGCCCAAGAATCTTGACCGTACGCGTAGTTTTGATTGATGCCGCCATAGCTTTTCATGCCGGGGCGGTTTTCCAGCAAATACATCGCGCCGGCTACTGCATCCATGGTGGCGTGCGGCCGCGTCCGGAACACGTACTTGTAACTTGCGTCTTCAAATACGCGCGGCGTTCCGCAATCGAATAAAACCGTAATCTTCTTGAGCTCCTCGGCTACCGGAGCGACGGCCAGACAATCACCACTACCGATGTAACCGATCACAAAATCGACGTCTTGCCGCTCAACCAGATTGCGCAGTTCCGCTACTTGCTTGGTAGCGCCGCCTGCCTCGTCGATGACGACCAGCTCAAGCGGGGTGCCGCCAAAGCCCTTGGCGGCGTAGGGCGCCGGCACCTTCCCTGCATTGAGTGAATCGACAATCGCTTCGGCAGCTAGCTTCGCGGGTACACCGAACGGACCTGCTGCCGGCCCCGACAGGAACGTTACCAAACCAATGCGTATCGGTTTTTCCTGTGCGTCGCAGTTAATCGAGATGGCACTCAAGAGTGCCGTGAGCGTGGTCGCTGTCCATGACTTCCAATTTTTGTTCATGTCTCCCCCAGTATTTTTCGTTCTTCAGCAAGCATTCGAGAACAGTAACGCTGTACTGAACACTTAGAACCGCTCGGAATCTATCAGCTTTTAGCGCCGTACAGCAATGCATCATTCCACCACATGACTTGCGATGATCAGCAAGATTATGTAACCAGCGCCTGCTCCTTGATGTGCGCGCGTGCGCGCGCAATGGCCGCGCGTACCTGTTCTGGCGCGGTGCCGCCGATATGGTTGCGAGCTGCGAGCGAACCTTCGAGCGTTAACTTGTCCATGACGTCCGCTCCGATCAGGCTCGAAAAACGTTTCAATTCTTCCATCCCGAGCTGTGCCAGATCGATGCCCTGCTCAACGGCACGACGGACGGCACGCGCGACTGCTTCATGCGCTTCGCGAAAAGGCATGCCCTTTTTGACCAGATAGTCCGCTAAATCCGTAGCCGTCGCAAAACCTTCCATTGCGGCTTCGCGCATCGCCTGCTTGTCCACGCTGATCCCGTCTACCATGTCAGCATAAATCCTTAAGGTCGCGCTAAGCGTGTCTACGGTGTCGAATAGAGGTTCCTTGTCTTCCTGATTGTCTTTGTTGTAAGCGAGTGGTTGAGCTTTCATGACCGTAAGCAAGGCGACCAGGTGCCCGTTGATTCGGCCAGTCTTGCCACGCACCAGCTCGGGCACATCCGGATTTTTTTTCTGCGGCATCATCGATGAACCGGTACAGAAACGGTCAGCCAGCCGGATGAAGCCGAAGCGCGGGTTCATCCACAAGATCAGTTCCTCTGAAAGCCGGGACAAATGCGTCATGATCAATGCGGCAGCGGCACAAAACTCGATGGCGAAATCCCGGTCTGACACTGCGTCCAGCGAGTTCTCGCAAACCCCATCAAAGCCCAATTTTCTTGCCACCAGCGCGCGGTCGATCGGGAACGTGGTACCGGCAAGCGCGCCGGCGCCTAGCGGAAGTTGATTGAGCCGCTTTCTGCAATCAACCAGCCGTGAAGCATCACGCTTCAGCATTTCGTAATAAGCCATGATGTGATGCGCGAGACTGACCGGTTGTGCAACCTGCAGATGCGTGAAACCAGGCATCAGCGTATCCACGTGCAGGTGAGCAAAATCGATTAGTCGGCTTTGCAAGGCAACGATCTGGGCGAGCGTTTGATCAATTGCAGCGCGCAAGTAAAGCCGGATGTCGGTTGCTACCTGGTCGTTGCGGGAGCGCCCGGTATGCAGTCGCTTACCTGCATCGCCGACCAGGTCGGTCAGACGTTTTTCGATGTTGAGGTGAACATCCTCGAACTCGATCTTCCACGGGAACTCACCCAGAGCAATCTCTCTCATTATGCTGGCCATGCCGCGCTCGATATCCGTCAGGTCGGATTGGGACAGTATGCCGACCGCCTGCAGCATTTGCGCATGTGCGAGGGAACCTTGTATGTCGTATTCCGCGAGCCTTGTATCAAAGCCGACCGACGCGGTATAGCGCTTTACCAGGTCAGCAACGGGTTCGTCGAACCGGCCGGACCAGGTCTTGCCGTCATTGTTTTCGCTGGGTTCCTGCTGTTGCATTGAAGGTCTGCCCCGTTCACAATGGAATGCGTTAAACAATTGTTTTGGCGAGCGTTTCGGTACGCTTTAGAGATGGCAAGTATAAATCAAAACCCCGTCGCATCCTTGTTGCCTGATTTTCGTAACCTTGGGGTCATGTTGCGTGTGCTTGTGGTCGTCACTGGGCTCACTCTTTTTGCCGCAATATTAAAGTCATCTAATTGGGGCTCTGTGGTGCAGCACTGGATTGGTATCACGGCAATTGTGCAGCCGATCGCAATCCTTTCAGTGTTGTTGCTTGGTGCAGCAAATGCGTGGCTGCATAGACTGGAGTATCGATCGGCGGCCTCGATCATTGTACTTGCGGAGATTGCCATCACGCTGCTCGTGCTGCGATTCGGAGCGTTGCTTCTGGACACGGGAATGGAGGATGCCCTGCGCTACACTGTCTTTGCCGCGGCCACGACTGTCATGCTGCTCGGATATTTCAATTTGCGTAACCGGGCGCTGTCCCCCGCGTTAGCTGAAGCCAGGCTGCAAGCACTGCAAGCCCGTATTCGGCCCCATTTTCTATTCAATAGTATCAATGCGGTATTGTCGCTGATACGCGCCGAGCCCAGACGTGCGGAGGCCGCGCTGGAAGATATGGCCGATCTCTTCCGTGTGCTGATGGCCGACAACCGTAACTTGGCGCCACTGGAAGACGAGGTCGAATTGTGTCGACAATATCTTGCACTCGAGCACTTGCGTCTGGGCGAGCGCCTGCGCATTGATTGGCACGTGGACAAGATGCCTAAGGATGCTTTGATGCCGCCTCTTGTATTGCAGCCGCTGTTGGAAAATGCGGTGTACCACGGCATCGAGCCCTCAATTGAGCCCGGTGTGGTGAGCATTAATATTTTCCATGTGCGCAACCAGGTGCACATGGTCTTGCGTAACCCTTATCGCCAGGACGGCAGCCACCACGCCGGCAACAAGATGGCCCTTGGCAATATCAGAGAGAGGCTTGCCTTGCACTTTGATGCAGAGGCAAGCCTGCAGGTACGGGTGGGCGACAGTGACTATGAGGTGCACATTACAATTCCGTATGTCAGGGCAGACGTGTGACGCATCCCCAGGCTTTGAAGGTGGTCATAGCAGATGATGAAACACCCGCGCGCAGTCGGATTCGCGATCTGCTCGAGGATTGCGCCAGCAGCTTCCCTATCGAACTGATCGGCGAAGCCGCGAGTGGACGTGAGTTGCTGGCATTAGTGAGTGAAGCGGCCGTGGACGTCGTTCTGCTCGACATTCGCATGCCAGAGATGGATGGTCTGGAAGCAGCCCAGCATTTGCTTCGAATGCCGGAACCGCCTTCGGTAATCTTCACTACCGCATACAACGACCATGCATTGCAGGCTTTTGAACTACACGCAGTGGACTATCTGGTCAAACCCATACGATTACGGCGATTGCACGATGCATTGTCACGAGTGCGCGCAATTACGCCGTTGCGCCTCGATGTCCTTCAGTTGATTGCTATGCAGCCGCGCAAACATATTTCGGTACCGGAACGCGGCAAGATCATATTGATAGACGTCTCCGACATTCGATATTTGAAAGCCGAGGCCAAATACGTAACGGTGCGCACGGGAGCTCGCGAACATCTGGTGGAGGAGTCACTGTCTCGGCTTGAGCAGGAGTTCAGCGAACAGTTCGTCCGTATTCATCGCAGTTGCCTGGTGGCCAAAGCGCATATCACCGGCTTCGAAAAGGATGTCATTGAAGCGGGCGATTCCCGCTGGTCAGTGCTGCTCAACGGCATAGACGAAAGATTGCCAGTCAGCCGCCGACAACAGTACATCGTCAAGGAGTTCGGAAGAAATCTGAAATAGGCTTCCATATTCCGCCCAAAATCGGCTACCTGAAGGTTGCGCCGATTTGGCCTATGATTCGGCGAACCGTTCCAATCGACATAACCCCTCAAGGAAAATACATGGCTGCTAATCTCGGTATCGAAGAGAAGGACCGCATAAAAATTGTGGAAGGCCTTTCCAGACTGCTTGCGGACAGTTACACGCTCTATCTAAAGACGCATAATTTCCACTGGAATGTCACCGGACCGATGTTCCAGACACTGCACTTGATGTTCCAGACGCAATACACTGAGCTCTGGAACAACATCGATTTGATCGCTGAACGAATTCGATCCCTGGATGCACCCGCCCCAGGGACGTATGCGCAGTTCGCGCAGCTAGCGACAATCCAGGAAACTCCAGGCGTGCCCAAGGCCCAAGACATGATTCGGATATTGCTCGAAGGCCATGAAGCCGTAACCCGCACGGCACGCAAGGCCTTTCCTGCAGCAGAAAAAGGGGGCGATCAGCCGACCATGGATTTGCTGACTCAGCGCATGGAAGTGCATGAAAAAACGGCTTGGATGCTGAGGAGCCTGTTGGAGAAATAACGAGTAACGAGATCCGGAACGCTTCGTTGCCGGAAACGGCGGCGCACTTCGATAATCGCTGATACCTGAGCCTCGAGCCGTCGGGGCAAGGTCAAGCCTTGAGACGTCAAGAGCACGCACCGTCGTAATATTTCCGAGGCTAGTCATCCTCTTTTTATATTGTCTTGAATTCTCCAACCAAAATCGTTATTGCCACACGCGAGAGCGCGTTGGCGATGTGGCAGGCAGGTCATGTAGCAGCCAGGCTGCAAGCAATCTATCCAGGTATCCATCTTGAGCTGCTCGGGATGACGACGGAGGGCGATCGCAAGCTCGGCACGCCGCTCGCGGCACTAGGCGGCAAAGGCCTGTTCATCAAAGAGCTGGAAGTCGCGCTCGAATCGGGCCGAGCGGACGTGGCAGTGCACTCAATGAAAGATATGCCGATGAATTTGCCGGCTGGATTGACAATCGCGGCGATTAGCGAGCGCGAAGACCCACGGGATGCTCTCGTATCGAATGACTATCGCGACCTGGAATCTATGCCACCGGGCAGCATAGTGGGCACATCAAGTCTCAGGCGCGAAACGCAACTCAAGGCTCGCTGTCCGCACTTGCGGGTGGAGGCCTTGCGGGGCAATGTACAGACCCGTTTGCGCATGCTCGATGAAGGCCGGTATGCCGGCATCATTCTCGCGGCCGCAGGACTGAAACGCCTGGGCTTGTCCGCGCGAATAACCTTGATTCTTGAACCGGCCTACAGCCTTCCCGCAGTTGGGCAAGGAGCGCTTGGCATCGAATGCCGTGCCGAACGTCAGGACTTGATCGACTTGCTAAATCCGCTGGATGACGCGGATAGCCGATGGTGCGTAGAGGCGGAACGTGCGTTTAGCCGCGAACTGGCCGGTAGTTGTACTGTACCCTTGGGCGGGTTCGCAGAAATTACCGGTACGAATGCGCGCCTGCGTGGTTTCGTGGCCAGCGTAGATGGCAGCCGCCTGCTCCATGATGAGCTTACCTGGCCGATATCGCGCGCGCCGCAAGAACTTGGCAGTGCCGTTGCCCAGCGACTGATTGCAAGGGGGGCGCGTGAGATACTGGCCGGGGTGCACAGTTCGTGACCAACGATTTGGCAGGCATCGGCATTTTTGTCACCCGGGCCGCAGCCCAATCCGACAGACTCGTCCGCCTTATACAAGATGCTGGCGGGAAGCCGATTTTGGTTCCGGCCTTGGAAATTCAGCCGCTGGACTTGGCGTCGGCGGAACTCGTGCTCAAGCGTCTGGCGCGCACCGACCTGCTAATCTTCATTAGCCCGAATGCTGTGCGTATGTCGATGCCGCATATTCTGCAGCGCGGCGCATTAGCTGCAAACACCAAAATTGCAGCAGTGGGACCTGCAACGTCAGCAGAGTTGAGAAAATATGGACTGCGGGAGATCATCTCGTCACAGAAGGGCTTTGACAGCGAAGCCTTGCTTGAGGAACTTTCTGCTTTGCCGCTGGACGGAAGCCATGTCGTGATCGTCCGCGGGCAGGGCGGACGGGCCTTGCTGGGGGAAACGTTGCGCTCTCGAGGCGCAATCGTGGAATACCTGGAATGCTATCGGCGTTTAAAACCTCATAACGACATGCTGAAGCTGCGTTCTAACTCGGATGAGCCAGCAGTCAACGCTTGCCTGGCAACTAGCCCTATGATTGTGGACAACCTGTTTGAGATGGCGGGAGCAGAAGGAGAAGCGTGGTTGCGCAGTGTCCCGTTTTTTGTGGCCCACCCGCGGGTGGCCACCACGGCGTTTTCGCGGGGCGTGCAGGTGGTGTTCATCGCTGGTAATGGGGACGCGGCTTTGGTCGAGGGGTTGCAAGTCTGGTTCGCTCGCCGCCGTCCGCACCATGCCCCGGCATGAGGGGTCTTCGTTTACGGAGTGAGCATGGCGGGTCAAATCGAAAATAAGCCGGCGCACACGCCGGCACCAGCGCCGCAGGTACGTCGCTCTGCTGTGGCACTGCTTGCCTTGCTATTTTCATTGGGAGCCGTCGGGCTGGCGGGTTGGCAATGGTTAGATTGGCGCCGCAGTTTTAGCCAGTTTGAACATGACGCGGCGAAACGTTTCGGCGAGATCGAGGTCCAGAGCCGCGAGTCCCGAACGATCGCGGCACAATCTCGCGACACCACAATTGACATTAGCGCGAGGCTCGGTCAGTTGGAGGCGCGTCTTGCTGAAACCCAAAACCAGCGTCTTGCACTTGAATCGTTGTATCGAGACCTGTCGCGCAATCGTGACGAGTGGACTTTGGCGGAAGTGGAACAGATTCTTTTGATTGCCAATCAACAATTGCAGCTCGCCGGCAATGTAAAAGCTGCGCTGATCGCATTGGAAACCGCCGACGCCCGTATCGCGCGCATGGATCGGCCGCAGCTTACTGCCTTACGGCGTGTGATAAACCGAGACATGGACCGCCTCAAGGCAGCTCCGTATGTGGATATCGTCGGCATTTCGCTCCGACTTGATAATGTCATGAATCAGATCGACACGTTGCCGTTGGCTCTGGAGGAAAGGCCCGCGCAATCAAATCCGGAGCCGGAAATGTCCGGCAATGGTTTTTGGCAACGCTTGTGGCACGAAGGCAGACGCGACTTGCACGATTTGATTCGGATCCAGAATGTGTCGAAACCCGAAGTGCCATTACTATCCCCTGATCAGGCGTTTTTCCTGCGGGAAAACCTAAAGTCACGCTTGCTGGGAGCACGCTTGTCCCTCCTTGCGCGCGATGAGGACAGTTTTAAGGCGGATATAAAGGCAAGTTTGGATTGGCTGGTCCGTTACTACGACGGCGGCAACAAGAGCGTAATGACGTCGCAAACGAATCTGAAGCAATTGCTCCAGTCCACTGTGGGAGGCCAATTGCCGGATATTTCGGACAGTCTGGATGCCGCGCGAAATTTGAAGCTCGCGCGCGAGCGCACTGCGCCCTGATCCAATGCATGGCCAATACGGCGAGGTGAACTGATGCGGGCCCTACTGTGGGCGATCGGTCTATTTGCCGTCGCCGTCGGTTTTGTCATTGCCGCGCGCTACAACAACGGTTACGTACTAATTGTGCTGCCTCTTTGGCGAGCCGAACTGTCGCTCAATCTTGCCATCGCACTTGCCTGCGTTTGTTTCATTCTGGGCTACGTTGCCGTGCGGACGGTAATCGCCACTGCCACCATGCCATCCCGGGTACGCGCATTCCAGAAGCGGCGTTCCGAAACCCGGGCCCGTGCGACGTTCAATGAAGCTATCACCAATTATTTCGAAGGTCGCTTCGGCCGCGCCGAGAAAGCGGCGGTGGCCGCGCTAAAGGCTGGAGAATCCCCCGCGCTTTCCTCGCTGCTGGCCGCGCGTGCCGCTCATGGCATGAGGGCATTTGCGATGCGGGACAAGTATCTTGCTCGATCGATGGAATCGGATTCAGAACACGCAATGAAGGTGATGGCGCAAGCCGAAATGCTGCTTGATGAGCGTCGTTACTATGACGCTCTGGACGTGCTGAAGAGACTTCCGGAGAAACACACGGCCGCATTGCGCCTGGAGTTACGCGCTCAACAAATGGCAATGAACTGGGAGCGGGTTCTGGCGTTGATTCCCCAACTGGAGAAGCGCAGGGTGTTCGAGCGGCCGGTCGTCGCGCAGCTAAGGCGGCAAGCGGTCATCGAAAGCCTCAAGCGCAAAGCCGTGGACGGGGCATCGCTACGCGAATATTGGGACAAGCTTTCCCAAGACGACAAGCATGAGCCGCGCGTCGCTGCAAACGCGGCGCAGGCGTTCATTACTCTTGGAGCGTGTGCCGACGCCCACAAGATTGTCGAAGAAGGCCTGGCTCGCCACTGGGATCCGGCGCTTCTCGGACTATATTCGGACTGTCTAGGCGCGAATGTCCGACAACAGCTTGAGCGCGCTGAACTGTGGTTGCAGGACCACCCACGCGACGCAGTCCTGTTGTTGGTGCTGGGTCGGCTGTGTTGTCATGAGGGACTATGGGGCAAGGCGCGCAGTTACCTCGAAGCCAGTTTGTCTATCGAAGCGACTCATTCCGCACATCTCGAGTTGGGCAGATTGTTGGAACGGGAAAGCAAGCCCGCCGAGGCGGCAGCCGAGTATCAGAAGGCGTTGAAAGTCACCTTGGAACAGTTGAAACAGTACGGCGGGGGGCGCCGCAGACCGGTCGTCTGACCGTTCCCGCGCACCATCGTTGTGCCGTTAACCCATAACGGGTTTTGCGCCAAGCATAAGGCGTTGAAGAAAAGTAAAAAAATAAACTTACTGCCTGTCCGGCGCAAGGATTGCTTACAAATCCATGCCGTACCACCCCTTCATTTCGGTTTGATTCTGATCACTGAACCCCATGGACGCTCCAATTTTGACGCCGAATGCAGCCGATAAGGAATTTCCGCTAAGAGAGGATATTCGCCTGCTGGGTCGCATACTCGGCGACACTCTTCGAGAACAAGAAGGGGAGGCAACATTCGATCTCATAGAGCGCATACGCCAAAATGCGATTCGTTTTCGCCGGGACCGTGCCCCGGACGCTAAACACGAACTCGACGCCATGCTAAACAAGCTCGATCCGGTTCGCACCATTGCAGTCGTACGCGCATTCAGTTACTTCTCGCAATTAGCGAATATTGCCGAGGACCAACATCACAACCGACGTCGTCGCGCACATTTGATTGCCGGCTCAGACCCTCAGGAAGGTAGCATGGAACTGGCGCTAAGGCGTGCGTGCGCAGAAAACGTCTCGGCTGCGCGGGTCTCGGAATTTTTCTCCGAAGCATTGATCGCACCCGTGTTGACCGCGCATCCGACCGAAGTGCAGCGCAAAAGCATTCTCGATTGCCAGTTGGAAATTGCACGACTGCTCACTGAACGCGACCGTACTCAACTGACCCCGGACGAGCAGGTGCAAAACGAGGAAGCGATCCGCCGTGCCGTGCTGACACTCTGGCAGACACGTATCTTGCGGGAATTGCGGCTTACGGTGAACGACGAGATCGAAAACGGCCTCGCGTACTACCGCTATACCTTCTTGCGCCAATTGCCAAAGCTTTATGCAGAAATCGAAGATCTGCTGGTAGAGCATGGTTTCGCAAACACCGAGGCTGCAAACTTCCTGAAGTTAGGCAGTTGGATAGGCGGTGATCGAGACGGCAACCCCTACGTCACTGCAGATGTAATGCGCCACGCGCTAACCCGGCATTGCGCAACTGCACTGGATTTTTACTTTGGAGAGATACATGAATTAGGTGGAGAGCTGTCGCAATCCGTACGCATCGTTGAAACCACACCAGCACTGGATAGATTGGCGAGTAAATCGCCTGACGTTTCAGAACATCGCCGCGATGAACCTTACCGCCGCGCGCTGACCGGAATCTATGCTCGCCTTTCAGCAACCGCTCTCAGGCTCGGCCACCGCCCATCCGGCAGACCGGCAGTGGCTGATGCAGAGCCTTATGCGGATCAAGGGGAATTTTCGAAAGATCTTGCGATACTTGCCGACTCGCTTGCGGCAAACGGTTCAAAACGGATCGCGTGCGGGCGATTGCGCAATCTAGTGCGAGCGGCCGATATTTTTGGCTTCCATCTCGCCTCATTGGACATGCGGCAACACAGCGGTGTGCATGAACAAATAGTCGGCGAACTGTTTGCGTTTGGCGCACACAAGGCTGGCTATGCCGAATTGAATGAATATGAGCGCCGGCAATGGCTGCTTCAGGAACTTGCAATACCGAGACTGCTGCGTTCGCCGTACCTAAAGTATAGCGAGGACGTCACTAACGAGTTGGCGATGTTTGATACAGCAGCGCGGTTGCACCGCGAGTTCGGCGCGACATCACTGCCCAATTACATCATTTCGAAAGCGGATAGCGTAAGCGATGTGCTAGAGGTTGCCGTGCTGCTTAAGGAGGCGGGTCTATTGCATCCTGGGCAGCGTCCGCGGCTCGACATCAACATCATTCCGTTATTCGAGACAATCGAAGATTTGCAGCGCTGTGGCGCGGTCATGGAGCAATTGTTTTGCGAACCATACTACAAGGAGTTGTTGGCAAGCCGCGGCGGCATGCAGGAGATCATGCTTGGATATTCGGATAGCAATAAAGACGGCGGCTTCCTTACCGCCAACTGGGAGTTGTACAAAGCCGAAGTTGAATTAGTCAGGGTATTTGCACGCCACGGTATCAAGCTGCGACTTTTCCACGGCCGCGGTGGATCCGTCGGCCGCGGCGGCGGTCCTAGCTACCAGGCTATCTTGGCGCAACCGCCCGGCAGCGTAGCCGCACAGATTCGCATCACCGAGCAAGGGGAGGTCATCGCCAGCAAGTATTCCGATCCGGATATAGGGCGCCGGAATCTCGAAACGCTAGTCTCAGCAACATTCGAAGCATCATTGCTGCGGGCGGAGAGCGCCGGGGAGCCGGCCTTCATCGAAATTATGGACGAAATGAGCAAATCCGCATTCGTTTCGTACCGAACCTTGGTGTATGAAACGCCCGGCTTTGTGCAATTTTTTCGCAGTGCGACACCGATCACGGAAATTGCCGAGTTGAACGTGGGCAGCCGTCCAGCTTCCCGCAAGAACACGGACCGCATCGAAGATCTGCGCGCAATTCCATGGGTATTTTCATGGTCTTTGTCGCGCATTATGTTGCCGGGTTGGTATGGATTCGGGACGGCCGTGGAAGAACTGCTCGCGCGTCATGGTGCCCAAGGGATAGCGGTGCTGAAACGCATGTATCAGGACTGGCCGTTCTTCCGAACACTGTTATCCAATATGGATATGCTGCTGGCGAAAAGCGACATTAGCATCGCTTCACGTTATGCCGAATTGGTAAGCGATCTGGCAATTCGTGAAGCCATATTCGCGCAAATACAGCGCGAGTGGCATCAGACTGTGCGCCATTTGCTTACCATCACCGGCCAAAATGAGTTGCTTGAGGCTAATCCCGCGTTATCCCGAAGCCTGCGCAATCGATCGCCGTACATCGACCCGCTTAATCACCTGCAGGTGGAATTGTTAAGACGCTATCGCGCGGGTGAAATCGATGAACGCAACCGCCGCGCCATTTTGCTGACCCTTAATGGGATCGCCGCCGGTCTTCGCAATAGCGGTTGAACTATGCGCTGTATGACGTCGATCTATGCCGCAGCAGGCTTGGGATCCACGGAAGGCGTAAAGGCGTCCGAATAGAATTCATCCTCCGGCAGCCCGCACAGCGTGGTGAAATCTTTGTGCGCGGATTCCACAACGACCGGTGCACCACACGCGTACACCTGGTATCCAGACAAATCGGGCAGGTCTTCCATGACGGCATTGTGGACGAAGCCAGTGCGCCCATTCCAGGCATCATCCGCGATGGCATCCGAGATGACCGGGATGAATGTGAAATTACCGTGCTGCTGTTGCCATTCTCCGGCGAGTTTCGCCATGTAGAGGTCGGCGGGCCGGCGGCCGCCCCAGTAAAGCACCATTTCACGCGCGGTTTGCTTATGGAACGCGTGTTCGATAATGCTTTTTATGGGTGCAAATCCCGTCCCGCTTGCCACGAGGACCATGGGTTTGTCGGAATCCTCTCGCATAAAAAACGTCCCCAGGGGGCCCTCAAAGCGAAGGATGTCTTTTTCCTTCATTTTGTTGAATACGTATTCTGTAAACGCGCCATTCGCCATGTTCCTGACATGCAGCTCGAGATATTCATCGTCATGTGGCGGATTGCCCATCGAATACGACCTGCGCTTGCCGTCTTTCATCAAAATGTCGATGTATTGCCCCGCAAGGAACTGCAAGCGTTCATTGGCAGGCAATCTCAATTTCAACACGACGACGTCGGGCGCAACGCGGTGCATTGCTTGTACACGGCAGGGCAGCTTGCGGATTTCCAGCTGGCCAACGCCCCGTATTTCGCGCGCTTCGATTACCAGATCGGTTAAAGGGCGTGCCTGGCAAAACAGCGCGAGCCCGGCCCTCCTCTCGAATTCGGCGAGAACATAAGGCTGCGGATTACCATAGTCCACCGTGCCCTGCAGGATTTTGCCCTTGCAGGCGCCACAGGCTCCATTGCGACACCCATATGGCAATGTAAAGCCTTCGCGCAACGCTCCGGCGAGCACGGTCTCTTGATCGCCGCACGTAAAGGCATGATCGCTGGGTTTTATAGTTACCCGATGAGACATAACGTTGGCAGTGCCGCCGAATCCACATCGGGTCCGGGGTAAACTATAAGGATGAGACGCTTGTTGATCATCGGTTGTGGAGAAGTCGGCCTACGTTTGGCTAAAGCGCTAAAAGGCCGTTGGCGTATTTACGCGCTTACCCATACTAAGGCTCGATTTTCAGAACTGCGTATCGCGGGCATCACGCCAGTATCGGGAGACCTGGATCAGCCTGATACGTTGACTAGAATTGGCGCACTGTCGCAAGACATCGTGCATCTTGCTCCGCCGCCAGGTTCAGGCGATCGCGATACCCGAACCACCCACCTCATCAGAGCGCTGGCGAAGGGCGGCAGTCTACCACAGCGTTTTATATACATCAGTACCAGCGGTGTGTATGGAGATTGCGCTGGCGAAGTTGTGGTGGAGACGCGTCGCGCGCACCCAGTCAGTGACCGAGCCAAGCGCAGGCTGGATGCCGAAAAACAGGTGCGAGGATGGGGTGCCCAATCGGGTGTGCAAGTCAGTATTCTGCGCGTGCCCGGAATTTACTGCGCCGGGCGCCTGCCGATAGCGCGTCTACAGTCGGGCATGCCCGCAATTTTGCCGGAGCGCGATCCCTATACCAACCATATCCATGCCGATGACTTGGCCAATACGCTATTGGCCGCGCTCATCCGGGGACGGGGCGGACGCACCTATAACGCTTCGGATGACTGCTGGATCAAGATGGGAGATTACTTCGACATTGTTGCGGAACAATTTGATCTCCCAAAACCTCCTAGAGTGAGCTGGGAAGTCGCCCAAAAGGAGCTCCCGGAACGTCTGCTTTCCTTCATGGGCGAATCCCGCAGACTTGCGAATGGACGATTGAAAAAAGAGCTACGTGTGCGCTTGCGGTACCCTTCTGCGCAACATGGCGTTGTGGCGGCAAGGGAAGCGATGAAGACATTGTGATGGAGGCAACAGCGTTCCGACGGTGTTTTGGAGGGCGTTATGGGCATTGATAACGACGTTGGTCTTATTATTGTCTTGACCAATTTGCCTGACCGGACATCCGCGACCAAGATGGCAGAATTGCTCATCGAACATCGCCATGCCGCATGCGTAAACATCCTGGCCGAATGCACGTCGGTTTATCGTTGGAATGGCGAAGTCAATATGGCGACTGAAGTGCCGTTACTGATCAAGACAAGACTATCGGAATACGCTCGTGTCGAGGAAACAATTCGAGACAACCACCCTTATGAACTTCCCGAAATATTGGGCATTCCAGTATCTAAAGGGCTGCCGGCGTATCTCGATTGGGTGAACACGGAGTCTGGTGTCCGTTAATGCGGACTCTCGATTTGCATTTTTGATATGAGCTCCGTCGTTGAACGATTTTTTCTATTGCTGCAATTGCTCGCCTGCACCCTGGCCGCGCCGGCTTTGGCCGATGATGCACTCCTTGCGCCTGATATGGCTTTCCGCTTCTCGGCGATAGTTTTAGACGAAAGAGCGATTCAGGTGCGTTATCAGATTGCTGATGGATACTACCTGTACCGAGACCGTTTTCACTTTGCCATATCACAAGGGTCGGTAAAGCTTGGCTCGCCGGATTTGCCGAAGGGTACCGTCAAAAACGACCAGTTTTTCGGGAGAGTATCGATTTACCGCGGCGCAGTGGTGATCGATTTGCCGCTTGAGTCACCGGTTCCCACGGCGGGATTCACTTTGAAGGTTGTTTCCCAGGGCTGCGCCGACATTGGTGTGTGTTACCTGCCATTAACGCAAAGCGCGCGTCTTGTGTCTGCGTCCACTGCTTCAAATTTTGACAATGGATTGTCGTCCGCGCGTAAATCAACAGGCCTGCTGGCGCGGCTTCAAAGTGGCGGCGGCCCAGATGCCGATCAGGAGCAATTCCTTCCGGTGGAGAAAGCGTTTGCGGTCGAGGTGCGCTTCGCCGATGCGCAAACGCTTGTTGCGCGGCTCACCCCGGCTGATGGTTATTATCTTTACCGCGACAAGATTCGTTTCGCCACTGTGCCCGACACAGCACCGGTTATTGAATCGGTGCAGATTCCGCGCGGGGAAACAAAGCAGGATCCGAATTTCGGGGATACCGAGGTATTCCACCAACCGGTGCAAGCAGTCATTCGATTGAGGAACGCTATTTCAGAGGAGGATACCCTGCTTCTGAATGTGAGTTTCCAGGGTTGCAGCGAAAAGGGGCTTTGCTACCCCCCGGCCAGCCGTCAGTTGCCAGTGAGATTTGCGGCATTTACAAGCTCGGAACCCGGCGGTTTGTCCACGAATGGCGCTCCATCGCTGCAAGCTCCAAGCCTCTTGACTGGGGACTCGGCTGAAGATACGAAAATTGCCCGGTTCATGAGAACCGGAAATGTCTGGCTCATCATGGTCAGCTTTCTCGGATTCGGGTTGCTTCTTTCCTTCACGCCGTGTGTCTTGCCTATGGTTCCGATACTCTCGGGACTAATCGCGGGCCAGGAAAGAAAAATCACCCGCATGCGCGGGACCGTATTGTCTGGGATGTACGTGCTCGGTATGGCCATGTCCTATGCAATCGCGGGCGTCGTCGCAGGTTTGTCTGGAACGTTGCTGTCGACAGCACTGCAAACGCCTTGGGCGCTGATAAGTTTTGCAGGGATTTTCGTATTGCTGGCGTTATCCATGTTCGGGTTGTACGAACTGCAACTCCCCGTGGCATGGCAAACGGGTGCGGCGGACACTAGCAACCGTCTCACGGCCGGTACCCTGGGTGGCGTTTTTGGCATGGGCGCAGTTTCGGCCGTCATTGTCGGACCTTGCGTGGCGGCGCCACTGGCTGGCGCGCTGCTCTATGTAAGCCAGTCACGCGATCTGGTGTTGGGCGGACTGGCGTTGTTCATGATGGGTATCGGCATGGGACTGCCATTGCTTCTTATTGGGGCTTCAGCGGGTGCGTTCCTGCCCCGAGCAGGAGCGTGGATGCAAGCTGTAAAGAGCTTCCTTGGCGTTCTGCTGCTTGCCGGCGCGATCTGGATAATTGCGCCCCTGATTTCTGTGGCGGTACAGATGTTGTGCTGGTCGGTGCTTTTCATCTTGTCTGGCATTTATCTTCACGCAATGGACCAGCTGCCGGCGGGAGCCAGCGGTTCGCGCAAACTGTGGAAGGGGATCGGAGTAATTGCTCTCTTGCTAGGCGTCGCTTTTTTGGTGGGTGGACTTTCCGGCGGACGCGACATCCTGCAACCTTTGTCCGGTTTGCAAACGCGGACCGGCGGAAAAGCGCCGGAAGAGCCGGCGTTTATTCCAGTGGGCTCGCTAGCCGATCTCGAACGTGCGGTCGCTCGGCCCGGCAAGAGCGTGATGCTGGATTTTTACGCTGACTGGTGTGTGGCATGCAAAGAAATGGAGCGCCTGACTTTTCAAGATGCAAATGTCAAAAAGAGACTGGACGACATGCTGCTCCTGCGGGCGGACGTGACAAATAACACCGCCGAAAACGAAGCGCTTTTGAAACGATTCGGACTCTACGGCCCTCCCGGGGTTATCTTTTTTGACCGTCACGGCAAGGAAGTAAGGGAATTACGTGTGATCGGCTACCAGCCGGCCGGCCGCTTTCTTTCCGTCCTTGCCAATCTCCAGCAGTTGAATTAGCCGGCCGGCGCCCCGGCAAACGGCTTTCGCCCGGATTGGGACGCTCAGGTCTCAGCCAAGTGGCATGCGAGCATTTTCGCTTAAAAGTGGACAAAAACACGCTAATTACGGCAAACTGGTTGTCATGATTACCACCTGAAGGGTGGCAAAGTGCGGCCCTCCCCGGCATCAAACTCCCGCAAAGTTCTCGTCTTGCATGGTCCCAATTTAAATTTGCTCGGTACCCGTGAGCCGAACATCTACGGTGGGGAAAAACTGCAAGACATCGATGGCAGGCTTGTTAGCCAGGCCGCCGTTGGCGGGATCGAACTGGAGACCTTTCAAAGCAATTCGGAATCCGAACTGATCGACCGCGTTCACAACGCGCGCGTGGCTGCGGTGCATTTTATTGTCATCAATCCCGGAGCCTTCACGCACACCAGCGTGGCGCTTCGAGACGCCCTCGCTGCAGTGCGCATTCCGTTCATTGAGGTGCATCTGTCCAATGTTCATGCAAGGGAGCCGTTTCGGCACAAGTCCTACTTCAGCGATCTTGCGGTGGGCACAATCTGTGGTCTTGGCTCAAAAGGCTATGAATATGCATTGGCGCACGCCATGGCCTATACACCCTCAAAATAGGAATTGCCATGGACCTTAGAAAACTCAAAAAACTTATCGATCTGGTACAGGAGTCGGGCATTGCCGAGTTGGAGATTACGGAAGGAGAGGAAAAAGTCCGGATAAATCGTATAGGCGTTGCAGGACATCCCAATGCAGTCGCTTCTCCTCAACCTGCTCCTCCCGCATTGCAAGCCCCGTTGAACTCGCCTGCTGTTGCACCGCTGGCAGCTGAGCCAGCCGAACCGGAGGGCCACGTTGTGAAGTCCCCAATGGTTGGAACGTTCTATCGATCATCCGCGCCTGGGTCAAAACCGTTCGTGGAGATTGGCCAAACCATCAATGCAGGTGAAACGCTTTGTATTATCGAGGCCATGAAATTGCTGAACGAGATCGAAGCCGACCAGACCGGTGTCGTCAAAAAAGTCATGGTCGAGAACGGTCAACCGGTCGAATACGGCCAACCACTGTTCATTATCGGGTAATAAATCACCCGGCCTACGCCAGTAGAGCCGCCGCAGAGCCTTAGCAGAACGCCGAATGTTCGAAAAAATACTCATCGCGAATCGAGGTGAAATTGCCCTGCGTGTGCAGCGCGCTTGCCGAGAACTTGGGATCAAGACCGTTGCGGTGCATTCGACCGCCGACGCGGAGGCAAAATATGTGAGGCTGGCCGACGAATCGGTCTGTATCGGGCCGGCCGCATCCGCCGACAGCTATTTGAATATTCCGGCGATCATTAGTGCGGCGGAAGTTACGGACGCCGAGGCAATTCACCCAGGCTATGGCTTCCTGTCCGAAAACGCCGATTTTGCGGAACGCGTTGAAAAAAGTGGCTTTGTCTTCATCGGGCCGCGCCCAGACACTATTCGGCTGATGGGTGACAAGGTAAGCGCCAAAAATACGATGATTAAGGCCGGCGTGCCAGTCGTCCCAGGAAGCGAAGGAGCATTGCCGGAGGAGCCGCAAGAGATCGTTAAGATCGCACGCAAAATTGCGTATCCCGTGATCATCAAAGCGTCAGGCGGCGGCGGCGGGCGCGGAATGCGAGTGGTCCATACGGAGGCTGCGTTGGTCAATGCAGTAGCAATGACGCGTCAGGAGGCCCAAGCCGCGTTTGGGAATCCAACCGTATACATGGAAAAGTTCCTGGAAACTCCCCGACATGTCGAGATACAGGTGCTAGCTGATGAGCACCGCAATGCCGTTTATCTCGGTGACCGCGATTGCTCGATGCAGCGACGCCATCAGAAAATCATTGAAGAAGCTCCTGCTCCACTAATCCCGGCGAAGGAGCGACTCCGCATAGGAGAACGCTGTGCCGACGCATGCCGCAAGATCGGCTACCGCGGCGCCGGCACGTTCGAATTTCTCTATGAAAAAGGAGAATTTTTTTTCATAGAAATGAATACCCGCGTACAGGTAGAACATCCGGTCACTGAAATGATCACCGGTGTAGACATCGTCAAAACGCAGATTACGGTGGCCGCTGGAGAGAAACTGCCATTCCGACAGAAGGATATTAATTTCCGTGGTCACGCTATTGAATGTCGCATAAATGCGGAACATCCGTTTAAATTTACGCCATCACCGGGACGGATCACTTCGTGGCACGTGCCGGGCGGGCCCGGAATCAGGGTAGATTCACATGTGTACCAGGGCTATTTTGTACCGCCGTACTACGATTCTCTTATTGCGAAAGTTATCGCTTACGGCGATACGCGTGAGCAGGCCGTGGCGCGCATGCGCATTGCCTTATCCGAAATGATTGTGGAAGGTATTCAGACGAATCTGCCGCTACACCAGGAACTCATGCTGGACACTTCCTTCATGCGAGGCGGTACCAGTATCCATTATTTGGAAGAGAAGCTTGCGAAGTACGGCAAGGTAGAGTGATTCGGGATCGCCGAGGAATTCAATCAACTGGCTCGCCGTCGAACTAAAGCTATGCGCCGATCGCGTATCGGCGGTCTCCGACGCACTGATCGAACACGGAGCGTTCTCGGTTGATGTATCCGACGCCGGTGCAGGGACGGAGCAGGAAACCTCGATTTTCGACGAGCCTGGTGAGAAGCTCGAAGCGGCTTTTGGCACCAGTCGCGTAATAGCTCTTTTCGCGCCATCGGCTGATGTGAGCGGCGAGGTCGAACGCGCATTTATGGCGGCTGGTTTTCACGATATCCCCGAATACACAATCAGCAAAATCCCGGAACAGGACTGGGTTAAGCTTACTCAGGCCCAATTTTCTCCCATCCGTATTTCAAATAACTTGTGGATTGTGCCAAGCTGGCATACACCGCCCGACCCCGGCGCAGTTAATGTCGTTGTTGATCCCGGACTAGCCTTTGGTACAGGCAGTCATCCAACCACGCGTTTGTGCCTGGATTGGTTGGAAAAAAATATTTCGCCCGGCTGCAGTTTGATTGATTATGGCTGCGGGTCCGGTGTCTTGGCTATTACAGCAGCGAAACTCGGAGCAGTTAACGTGCGCGGGGTGGACATCGACCTGCAAGCCGTGACACTGAGTCGCTTCAATGCAAGCCGTAATGGCGTGAGAGCGCAATTCTCTGGCGCCGACGAAACTGCGCCCGCGGCGGCCGATATAGTAGTGGCAAATATTCTTGCCAATCCACTCAAGCTTCTCGCGCCGTTGCTAGCTAAACTCACACTTCCCGGAGGTCAATTGATCCTATCCGGGGTCTTGTCGCAACAGGTTCCCGAAGTGGCCGCAGCTTATCGACCTTGGTTCATTCTCGATCCTCCCGTCTTGGACGAGGGGTGGGCACGCTTGCGCGGCACTCGCATGAAGTGAAACAGCGACATGGATCTTTATACGCGTTGCGTTAACTGCGACACCACATTTCGAGTTACGACGCAGAACTTGCAGGAGTTAGGTGGGCAAGTGCGTTGCGGTCACTGTAAAACGGTATTCGATGCGTTCGCCACACTGACCGCAGTGAAGCCAGATTCGTTACTTCTTTCGCAACAGCGAGTGGCTTCGCCCGGTCCGGCACCGGAACAAAAAACTTCTACGACTCAATCCGAGGCCCACACAGTGCAAGCGGCGCCGCGCCCCGTGTCAAAACGCGAGCTACTTCCTGCGCGTACGGATCCCGCAGTCAGCTTGTATGAATGGCAGTTCCGCATGCCGGAGCACCGTCGCCAGTCTTATATTTGGCTTGTCTTGGTATTGCTGCTCGCGATCGCACTCGCTTCAAACCTGGCCTACGCGTTACGCAACGAAATCAGACTGGCACTGCCGCGAACCAGTAGCTACTACGCACGCTTGTGCGACCTGCTGGGATGCAAAATAGAAGCCCCGAGGCTACCCCATTATCTGCACGTCGAATTTTCGGACCTGAAGTCGGCCGATCCGTTGCATCCAAACGAAATGCTATTGCTCCTCTCTGTTCGCAACCGTGCGCCTATAGAATTGGCCTATCCTGCATTTGAACTCACGCTAACGAACCCCCTTGAGCAGGCAGTTGCTCGCCGGATCTTCGTTCCTGCAGATTATTTGCCGCCACTTGTAAAAACAAGCGGGCTCAGTGGCGGCAGTGAGCTGCCGATTGCGCTTTATCTCGACACAGGCGATCTGCTTGCATCGGGATACCGGCTTTACCTTTTTTATCCGGAACATTGATTGGGCTAAGCGATGATTCGGTTGCGAACAGCTTACGTTTGTTCAGTGGCTCGCGCTAATGCATACGGCTACCAAGTAATGGCATTTCTCCATAACAGGCATACTTACCAAGTGCATTTGAGTCTATGCGACTCAACCGAAAGTTTCGGCATAGATCCACGCCGTATAACTAGAAAGGGTATTACATGTCCACTGTAACGCTGAAGGGCAAGCCGGTAACAGTATCGGGAGTTTTGCCGACGAAGGGCCAGACTGTTTCGGATTTTTCACTGACGACCAAGGATCTAACAGATGTATCGCTTGCAAGTTACGCACGGATACGAAAAGTCCTCAACATTGTTCCGAGTCTCGATACGCCTACCTGCCAGCAATCGACACGGGTATTCAATCAAAAGGCGTCCAGCGTCAAAGAAACAATTGTGCTTGTTATCTCGGCGGACCTTCCGTTCGCCATGTCTCGCTTCTGTAGCACAGAGGGGCTCAGCAATGTTGTGACCTTGTCAACTTTCCGCAGCAAGGATTTCCATAATAAATACGGAGTGGATATTGCCGATGGTCCGCTGAGGGGATTGACCGCCCGCGCGGTGATCGTACTCGACCAAAGCAATAAGGTCCTGCATTCCGAGCTGGTGCCGGAGATAGCAAACGAGCCAAATTACGAAGCAGCCCTTGCTTCACTTAAGTAAGCATTTTGCTAGAAGGCCACAGAGCATCAAATTAAGGGTATGGCATGTCCGGGTGGGCGGGATATAAATAATGACCGTTGAATCTAGTGAACAAGAAAGCCCGCATAAAGGAAAGACCGGCCTGCGGCGTATAGGCAACGCAGTGCTTTATTCGCTTGCAGGGCTCACTGCGGCATACCGTCACGAAGATGCATTCAGACAGGAAGTCTTGCTCGCCTGTTTGCTCGTCCCGCTGGCGTTAATTCTTCCGGCGACAGGTCAAGGAAAAGCGCTAATGATAGCTGCGGTGCTGCTCGTGCTTATTGTGGAGCTACTCAATTCAGCCGTAGAAGCAACGGTGGACCGAGTGTCACTGGATCATCATTTGCTCGCTAAACGAGCCAAGGATATCGGTAGTGCTGCGGTGATGATTTCGCTAGTGAACGTAATTGCTGTGTGGCTATTGGTGTTGTTTGGGTGACGGCGAAGCAACGGCTCCTTCATTGCGCCTTGGGTAACGCCACGTTATCGTAAAAAATCATATACTTTTGGCTGAAATATCGTAGAATCTCTAGCTTAAAGGCCTTATTCGACTAGAAATCAAAGGCTTCAGGCATCCAATAAGGGTGGGTGGCATGAGGAAAGCGGCTCTGTGGAAAGCCGATTGGTTCCTTGGATCTGTTTTGGCCCTGATGCTATTCATGGCATCGGGCAGCGACATCGTCCAGGGACTAGAACGCGTCGCCTACGACCTGGGCGTGCGGGCCTCCAACCACGCGCCCTCTGCTCGTATCGCAGTGATTGCCATTGACGACCAAAGCATCGCGAATATCGGTCGATGGCCATGGTCGCGTGAGATTCATGCCCAACTCATCGCAATGCTCAGGCAAGCCGGTGCGAAAGTGGTCGGCTACGCGTCGTTTTTTTTTGAACCCCAGGTAGATCCGGGCCTCGCATATATCCTGAAACTGACGCAACTTTATCAGGCGCTTCCTCCTCCTCAACAGCAAGCCTTGCTTCCCTTCTCAGATGTCCTTGGAGAAGCCGAGAATGCGCTTAACAACGATCGCAAGCTCGCCGCAGCGATCACCGAAGCGGGTAACGTTGCATTGCCAATGCTGTTCCTTATAGGCGAGCCGCGCGGTAATCCTGACAAACCGCTTCCTGACTATATTTTGAAGTACCAGATCAACAAGGTATTGGATCGTATCGGAGCGCAGAGCAATAACGTCTTGCCTGTTCCCACCCTGCAGGTCTCGGCGCCAATTCAGGAAATAGCAGCTGGTGCCGCTGCAATCGGCCATTTGAACGCGCTGCATGATGTCGACGGCAGCACACGTACCGAGCCACTTGTCATACGGTACTACGATCAATATTTTCCTTCCTTCTCACTGATGCTCGCGGCAACCAGCCTAAATCTGAGTCCTCGCGACATTGAGTTGGGGTTGGGTGAAGGCATCAAAATCGGAAAACTCTCCATCAAGACTGATCCCTATTTGCAGATGCATAGCTACTTCTACAAAGACAGGGATGGTAAGCCGCCATTTCCGGTGGACTCGTTTTACGACGTGATATCGGGAAAGATCCCCGTGGACAAATATCGCGATAAAGTGGTTCTGATAGGCGCCACGGCAGCGGGCGTGGGTACTTATCAGGTAACGCCAATTTCGCCTGCGATGCCGCCTGTAGTTACCTTGGCGCATGCGGTATCAAGTATTCTGCAGCAAGATTTTTTCACCACTCCGACATGGGGTTTCTGGGTCGAAAAGCTTGTGTTCGCGCTGGTTGCACTCTATATCGTTTTGTTATTGCCCCGGCTGAATGCCGGGATGGGATTCGCTTTCAGCGTGGCGGTGTTAACGCTGCTCATAGCGACTCACTTCTTCCTGATGGCAGCAAAACTCATGTGGCTCCAACTAATGGCATCGGCAGTGCTGCTGGTCATCGGGCACATGCTTTTGACAACCAAGCGATTCCTTGTGACTGAGCGCGGCAAGGTACGAGCAGATCTTGAATCTGCTGAATCGAACCGCATGCTAGGCCTTGCGTTCCAGGGTCAAGGCCAACTGGACATGGCTTTTGACAAGTTCAAAAAGGTACCGCTCGAAGACTCGGTGATGGACAACATGTATAACCTGGCCCTTGATTTTGAGCGCAAGCGCCAATTCAATAAAGCGCAGACGGTCTACGAGTACATGTCTACTCACAATCCCAATTTCCGTGACCTCAATCAGAAGCTTGATAGAGCCCGTAAGATGTCAGAGACCATAATTCTCGGCGGAGGTAGTGTTCGCACCAATGCCAGTACGCTGTTGTTGGACGGCGTTGCCGTGGAGAAGCCGATGCTGGGGCGCTACCAGGTTGAAAAGGAGCTTGGAAAAGGCGCCATGGGCGTGGTCTACTTGGGCACGGATCCAAAAATCGGTCGAGTCGTGGCGATCAAGACCATGGCTTTGGCACAAGAATTTGAGGCCGACGAACTTGAAGAAGTGAAAAAGCGTTTTTTTCGCGAGGCTGAGACTGCGGGTCGACTGAATCATCCGAACATCGTCACGATTTACGACGCGGGCGAAGAGCATGATCTGGCCTACATCGCAATGGAGTTTTTGAAAGGCAAGGATCTGGTCCCGCAAACCAAACAGGGGGCACTTCTGGCTTTGCCCACGACCCTTTCAATCATTGCGCGGGTCGCAGAAGCCCTGTCATATGCGCACGCGCAAAACGTGGTACATCGAGACATCAAGCCGGCAAACATAATGTATGACCCGCAAACAGACTCAGTGAAAGTCACTGATTTCGGCATTGCAAGGATCACTGATTCTTCCAAAACAAAG
Organism: Burkholderiales bacterium; assembly: GCA_045810225.1. Lineage (GTDB taxonomy): Bacteria > Pseudomonadota > Gammaproteobacteria > Burkholderiales > JACQAP01 > JACQAP01. Next base: position 5,705 of record JBJMWI010000182.1, on the reverse strand, counting down.
ACTGGCATGGTGCTTGGTACACCGTCATACATGTCACCGGAACAGTTGGGCGGCGAAAAAATAGAAGGGCAATCCGATTTGTTCTCGCTCGGAGTGACACTTTATCAACTCTCATGTGGCAGCTTGCCATTTCAGGGCGATTCAATGACACAACTAATGTTCAAAATCGCCAACGAACCGCCGCAAAACATCCGCGCGCTGAATCCTGCCTTGCCGCAGTGTGTTGTCGAAATAATAAATAAAGCGCTCGCTAAAAAACTATCCGAGCGCTACCAAACCGGTGAACAATTTGCACAGGCCCTCCGCGCGTGCGCGGCCCTAATCCCCGTAGTAGATGTGCCTCTTTAGAGAACTAGACATGAGCTTGAGAGATTCTCTTGAGATTGCAAAAGCAACGCACACCGGAATGGTGCGTTCGCACAACGAAGACAGCATCGCTACGGATAGTGAGATCGGCCTGGTGGTCCTGGCAGATGGAATGGGAGGCTATAACGCAGGGGAGGTGGCAAGCGGCATTGCCACAGCGCTGATATCCAGCGAAATTCGGGAAGCCATGTTGAACGAAAGACCTTCTGAGAAGGATTCGTCCTCCCACGCAACTACGCTGCTTCGCTCTATTATCGCCAAGGCGAACGCGTCGATATTCCAGTCGGCCAATAGCCAACCTCAGTATGCTGGCATGGGGACTACGCTAGTTGCCGCTTTGTTATTCAACAATGATCTTACGATTGCGCACATTGGCGATTCGCGCTGCTACCGGCTCCGGTCTGGGAAGTTGGAACAGATTACTCGGGACCATTCTTTGTTACAGGAACAAATCGACAGCGGACTTTTGACAAAGGAGGCGGCCAAGCGATCCCAAAACAAAAATCTGGTTACGCGGGCCCTCGGTATTGAACCAACTGTAGAGGCAGAAATACATAGTTATCCGGCGCATGAAGGAGACATCTATCTCGTGTGCTCCGATGGACTAAACGACATGGTCGAGGACCACGATATCGAGATGACGCTTGACGCACTGGGTGCTAACTTAGAAGTGGCAGCGGACCAACTTGTGCAGATGGCCAATGACAACGGCGGGAGAGATAATGTTTCTGTTGTACTGATAAAGGTGAAAAAGAGCTTTCCGGCGAGCGAGGGTTTGTTTGCGAAGTTCTTTTCCTGGTTCAAATAAAGGAAGCGGCTATGGCGAAGTTGATATTGAGTCTGGATGGTCAGCTGATAAAGGAATTCACGCTCAGCAAGGAGCGCACTACCATTGGACGCAAACCGCACAACGATATTCAGATCGATAATCTAGCCGTTAGCGGCGAACATGCCGTAATTATGACCATCCTGAATGACTCATTTCTCGAGGACTTGGGCAGCACCAACGGTACTTTGGTGAATGGCCAGCCGGTAAAAAAGCACTTTTTGCAGGGCAACGATACTATCGAGATTGGCAAGTACAAGCTCAAGTACGTGAATGAGACCCCTGCCAGCATGAGCAGGGCAGATTTTGAAAAAACAATGGTATTGCGTGCACCAGCCGCATCGGCGCCAAAGCCGGAAGCCAAAAAGCTTACAGACACGCAAACTAATCTGGAAGCGCCCGCGAAGCCGAGCGAGCTAACGGCCAGTACACCATCTGCGGTCTCAGTGCCTGTTGACGCGACATTGCCCGGTATTGCAGCAGGCGCAAAGCCTGATCCGGCTCCGATTGCGGCCGCACCATTGATGGCTGCTGCAAGCGCTGTGCCCCAAGGAGGCGGGACCATTCAAATATTGTCTGGTCCAAATGCCGGTAAGGAACTGTCGCTGGCAAAGCCGCTGACCACACTCGGTAAACCAGGTGTTCAGGTCGCTGTTATTGCAAAAAGGCCACACGGGTATTTCATTACCCATGTAGAAGGGGCCCACTTTCCGGTCCTCAACGGTAAGACCCTCGACTCTCAGGCGCATCAGCTGAGCGATCACGACATCATTGAGTTGGCCAGTGTAAAAATGGAGTTTTTCCTGAAGCCCTAGAGTCGTTGGCATTGTCGGTTGTTTCGGCTTAGAAGTACCCGGGCAGCCGACCTGAGGCGCGCGATCCGCGCACATTTGTCAAGAGAGGTGGCTTGAAGAAACACCTGGTGCGCATCGCGCTCGGCCTTGTGGTGGTCCTCTTCTTCGTCGGCCATGCTGCGCGGTATTACCGCATCCCCTTCGTTGATCGCTTTGAAAACATTGTTTATGACGCCCGTTTGCGTCTGACCATGGCGAACGGTACTGATCCGCGTATCGTAATCGTCGATATTGATGAAAAGAGCCTCGCCGTCGAAGGGCGATGGCCATGGCGACGCGACAAACTAGGCGCGATGCTTGATCAACTGTTCGAACATTACAAAGTCAGTATTGTCGCGTTCGATATGGTATTCGCGGAGCGCGACGAAAGTTCTGGTCTCGGCATCTTGCGTGAGCTGGGCCAAAAGGAATTGAAGGGGGACCCGCAGTTCCAGGCGGTGCTCAACAACCTGGCTCCGAAATTAGAATTCGATCGTGTTTTCGCGGATAAACTCAAACATCGCGCAATTGTTCTTGGCTACTATTTTTCTAGCGTTAAATCGGAGGATGGGAAAGGGCGGTTCGCAGGCACCCTTCCCCAACCCGTGCTTCCGGCAGGTACTTTCAAGGGCAAAAATATTCAGTTTACAAGCTGGGTAGGCTACGGAGCCAACCTGGAAGACTTTCAGCATGTCGCTGCTAGTGGGGGACACTTCAATCCTGCGCCCGATGAGGACGGCGTGATACGCCGCGTTCCCATACTCGCCGAATTCGATGGCGCCTACTACGAGTCCTTATCGATGGCAGTCGTTCGGTTGGGCCTGGGCTTACCGCCGGTATTACCTGGTTTTCAGACAGCCAAGTCCTGGTCCAACTATCCAGGACTCGAATGGATTGACATCGGCCCCGTGCGTATTCCTGTCGATAATTCAGTTGCGGCACTCGTTCCCTATCGCGGCAGGCAAGGGAGTTTCAACTATGTTTCGGCGACAGATGTGCTACACGGCAATACTGCGCTGGATGATCTGAAGAACAAGATTGTGTTGGTCGGTACCACCGCGCCTGGATTGTACGATCTTCGTTCAGCGCCAGTTGCAAGCGTATATCCGGGAGTGGAAATACATGCCAACTTAATAGCCGGGATGCTGGATAGCAGCATCAAGCAACGGCCTCCTTATGTGCTGGGCGCCGAAGTGGTGCTGTTACTATTTTCCGGGGCGGCTATGGCGCTTTTCTTGCCATTGATTAACCCGTTGCGCGCCACGTTATTGACAATTGTGGTGGTCGCTGCAGTATTCGCGGCAAACGTTCTAATCTGGACGGAAGGAAATCTCGTGCTACCCCTTGCTTCCGGATTGTTGATGATGGCCCTGCTTTTCGCGCTCAATATGTCCTATGGCTTTTTTGTGGAATCGCGGGCGAAACGCCAGATAACCGGCCTGTTTGGGCAGTATGTTCCTCCCGAACTCGTCGACGAGATGAGCAAAGACCCTGAAGCATTCTCAATGGAGGGCGAGAGCCGCGAGTTGTCCGTGCTCTTTACTGACGTGAGAGGCTTTACCACCATTTCCGAAGGTTTGGAGCCTAAAGAACTTTCCAGGCTGATGAATGAATTTCTCACGCCACTGACTCGCATAATTTATAAGCACCGCGGAACGATCGACAAGTACATGGGGGATTGCATCATGGCCTTTTGGGGTGCTCCTATCCATGATCCGCAGCACGCTCGTAATGCTGTAATGGCTGGCCTGGAGATGCATAGAGTGCTAGCCGAGCTACAGCCTTACTTCAAAGAAAAAGGCTGGCCATCGATACACATTGGCGTGGGTGTGAATAGCGGTCGTATGAGCGTGGGCAACATGGGGTCTGAAATTCGACTGGCATATACCGTGATGGGAGATGCAGTCAATCTGGCGTCACGATTGGAAGGAATTACCAAGGAATATGGAACCAAGATGATCGTGGGAGAAGCTACTCGTGCGGAATTGCCAGACCTGCTTTTTCGCGAGCTCGATAAAGTCAAAGTCAAGGGTAAAGAAACGTCGGTTGCAATCTATGAACCAATTGGTTTGTCGATCGAAATAGACAAGCGGGTGCAGGATGAGTTGAAAGTCTGGGGTCAAGCGCTAAAGCTTTACCGGCTACGCGATTGGGATATGGCAGAATTGCAACTCATTAACCTAACCAAGATGAGTCCGGGTAGCGGCCTTTACGCGCTGTTTCTCGATCGAATTGCGCACCTGCGCGCCAATCCACCGGAACCAGGTTGGGATGGTTCGTGGACATTTGAGACCAAATAGCGATGCAAATTAGGATACTTGGTTGCAGTGGAGGGATCGGCGGAAACTTGCGCACGACCTCAATGCTTATCGACAACGATGTGCTGATCGATGCTGGTACTGGGGTAGGTGATCTCGCCATTACCGAATTGCTGAAGATCGATCACGTTTTCCTGACGCACTCTCATCTTGATCACGTCACTTCACTGCCGTTTCTTGTCGATACTGTCGGGCCAATGCGTGAAACTCCAATCACCGTGCATTGCACCGAACCGACACGCAAAATCCTCCAGGACCATATATTTAACTGGAAAGTCTGGCCTGACTTCACAGAGATCCCGAGCAAATCATCGCCTTGCTTATGCTATTCAACATTCGGTGTGGGAGAAATCGTCGGGCTTGGGGGACGCAAGATCAGAGTGCTACCTGCCAATCATGTAGTGCCTGCGGTGGGGTTTCAGTTTGATAGCGGCGAAGCGAGCCTTGTATTCACGGGCGATACAACGATAAACGACGCTTTGTGGACCGAAGTAAACAAGATCACGAACCTTCGCTATTTGATTATTGAAACCGCTTTTCCAAATATGGAAAAAGAATTAGCAATTGCATCAAAACATCTTTGTCCGAGCATGCTCGCAGAAGAACTAAGTAAATTACAACGAGCTGCGAGAGTGTACATAACGCATCTGAAACCAGGAGCCGGAACTCAGACGATGCAGGAGGTAGAGGAGTGCGCAGGACGCTACAACCCTCGCATGCTTTCCAATGGACAGGTTTTCAAGTTTTGAGTCGCGCTAGACGCGTGTGGCGTTGATCTATTGCGGCCACCGCTGACGTGTCGGAGGCTTGTCCTCCGCAAATGAAAGAAGGATCCATGCCATGAGCACAGTATTTCAATCCAAGCCCCAGGCCGGACAAAATCTGGCCGAGATGAGTCACAAACTGGAGTTCCAGAAAAAGCTCCAGGCGGTAACAAACAAGATTCATGCGACCAGCAACATTGACGAAATCATGCTGGAGCTTTCCCAGGATATTTGTTCGCTATTCGAAGCTGAGCGTTTGACCATCTACGTTGTGTCGGAAGATCGGACGTCGATAATTTCCAAAGTCAAAACCGGGCTTTCGTCATTCAAGGACCTGAAGCTTCCCATCAATGAGCAAAGCATCGCTGGATTCGTCGCGCTGTCGAAGAAACTGATAAACATTCGTGACGTTTACGACGATAATGAGCTGCGCGTGCATAACCCGAATCTGAAATTCCTGAAGGAAGTGGACAAGCGAACAGGTTTTCGTACCAAGCAAATGTTGGTGGCCCCCGTAGTGGATAGTGCAGCAAGCGAATTAGTGGGGGTAATTCAAGTCATTAATTCCAAAGGCGGCCAGGCTTTCTCAACGATTGCA
>JBJMWI010000181.1:0-19091 GCA_045810225.1 Burkholderiales bacterium | reverse complement strand
TCGCTAATCACAACGGCGGCATGATTGCTTTCGGACCTGATGGCTTTCTCTATATCGGTTTTGGCGATGGTGGCGGAGGAGGTGACCCGGCCAATCGGGCGCAGAACCGCAATGAGTTGCTGGGCAAGTTGCTGCGCATCGATGTGTCGCAGGGTGCCCCGCAAGCAGTCTATAGTGTTCCGCCGTCCAATCCATTTGCGGGTCAGAGCAGCGAGCGTGGGGAAATCTGGAGCCTGGGTTTGCGCAATCCGTGGCGCTTCAGTTTTGACCGCCAGACGGGCGATCTCTATATCGCCGACGTGGGACAGGGAAATTTTGAAGAAGTCGATGTCGCCACGGCGGCCGCCGGCGCGGGACGCGGAGTCAACTACGGTTGGAATGTAATGGAAGCATCGCACTGCTATCCCGCTGGCAGCGCTTGCAACACGGCGGGACTCACCACACCGCAGCTCGAGTACGACCACGCCAGCGGTGCCTGCTCAATCACCGGCGGTTATGTATACCGGGGATCTGCAGTGCCAGCGCTGCAGGGGACGTACTTCTATGCTGATTTCTGCGCGGGATTCGTGCGCAGTTTCCGTCTGGTCAACGGCATGGCAAATGAATTGCAGGACTGGAGCGCTTTACGTCCGGGCGGCAGTATCACCTGTTTCGGCGAAGACGCTTCCGGCGAACTCTACCTCATGACTGCGGATGGCCAATTGAACCGTATCGTGCAAGGCTGATAACAAGGGTTGCGCGTCGCGCCGAGTTACACGACTTGCTTCGCGAGTTGCGCGCGATGCAAGCCGATGCGTCGAGCAAACCATATTCCGAGAATTGCCAGGCTGATCCCACACAGCGCGAACGTCCAGCCATAGTTCAGCAGGCGAATTACAACGCCGCAAAGCGCAACGCCGCTTGCCTGTCCCATGAACAGGCTAAACGCAAACACGGCAATAGCGGTGCCGCGCCTTTGCGGCGCCATTTCCGTTGCCCGGGTCTGCAGCGTGTTGTGAAACATGTAAAAACCGAATCCCGCGACCACAAAAACCGGAATGGTCGCCTGCCACCACGGCAGCAACGGCAGCGCTGCCATGCAGATAAACATCAGCGTCGCGCCCAGCCGCACAAAACCTTGCTCGCCGAGCCGTGCCAACAGCCATTTGACCAGCAGACTGTAGATCATGCCGCCGAAGCCGAACCCCGCGAGCATTCCTCCAATCAGTAAATAGGAAAGGCTGAAGCGCTCCTTGAGGTAGGCGCCAGTGTAGGCAAACACGCCGTAGAACAGCCCGCCTTCGAGGAACACCGCGATGATGACAATGCGCACCCATCGGTCTGCGAGCACGGCGGCATAGTTGCTCCAGACGTTGCCGCGTGCCGTCACGGCGAGCGGGACTCGCGTGCGGCGATCGACGCTGAACAATACGATGCTAACGGTCAGAAATATCAGCGCCATGACATCGAATACGCGGCGCCAGCTCATGAACTCTGCCAACGCGCCCCCGAGTGCCGGACCGAGGATCTGGCCCATCAGGATGAAACTCAAGAATCGCCCCAGCGTAGCCTGGCGCTTTTCATACGGTGTGTTGTCGCCGATCCATGCCAGAGCAAGCGGCACGATGGCGGCAGCGCCAATCCCGGTTGCAAAACGCAGTACGGCCAGCGTCGAAAGCGTCGGCGCGAATGCGCAACCCAGCGACGCCGCGGCGGCGATCAGCGTGGCACCGCCGATCACGCGCAGCTTGCCAATGCGGTCGCCGAGCGGGCCGTGCACAATCTGGAACAAGCCATAGGCTAGCGTGAATGCAGTCACCACGACGGAGGCCGTCGTAGGCGGTACCGCAAAATCTTCCGCGACAGTAGGGAGCAGCGCATCGAACAGGCGCAGGTTCGCTCCGGATACGAACGCGGCAGCAGCGAGGGCGAGCAGGGCTGGAGGCATGGGGTGGGCCGCATTCTGCCCGGTTGGCGCGCTTTTATCGACATAAACTCGGCGTAGAATCTGGCGCGAGCCGCTGGTCGGTCCATCAGACATGAAGGAGCAGATCATGAATGCACCGTTGAATCCCCACAGCGCCCGCGTGGGCGGTCGGTGGGTCATCACCGGATTGGTGCTTGCCCTGGCAAGCGCCGCTGCGATGGTATTTTCCGGGATCGGATACCGGATGGACCTGTTTCATTTCCGCGTCGGTTTCACGATCTTGCGTTGGGCGTTCTGGTTCGCTCTGGCAGGCGGGCTTCTTTCCCTGGCCGGCCTGATCCGTACGCGCGGGCGCCCGGGCAGCATGCTGGTCGCAGCCATCCTGGGCATTGCCGTTGGCATGACTGCTGCCTACATTCCGTGGAGCCTCAAGCGAACAGCCGAGTCATTGCCTTACATCCACGACATCAGTACCGATACCGTCAGTCCGCCGGAATTCGTTGCTGCGGCGAAGCTGCGCAAGCCGGGCGACCATCCGGTGAGTTATGACGGCAAGGAAGTGGCCGATCTGCAGCACCAGGCGTATCCCGATCTTGCAAGCTTCACGAGTTCGGCGCCGAGCGAAAAGGTATTCGAAGCAGCAAAGGCGGCCATCAAAGCCATGGGCATGCAATTAGTCGACGCTGATCAGGCCCAGGGCCGCATCGAAGCGAATCACACCAGCCTGCTCTACGGTTTCACCGATGACATGGTGGTCCGCATCAGCAAGATGCCAGAGGGCACGAAGGTCGATGTGCGCTCAAAGTCGCGGGTCGGCCGCAGCGATCTTGGACAGAATGCCAAGCGCATCCGCACATTCGTCCAGCAACTGAAAGCGAATCTTGGCTAGGTAATCGGCTTGCGATCCTGCAGCATCAGCCAGCCGCGGGCAACGCGATAGATCACCCACACCCCGGCGGCAACGCATACGATCCACGCCAGGGGGATGCCAATCAGGGTCACGAACAGCATTACGCCGACCATGAACCACAGCAGCGCGAACCAAAACGTGCGGATCTGCCAGTTGAAATGAGATTCAATGAACGTCCCGCGCACGGTGTGACGGTACGCATAGTTGATGACGACGGCAATGATCGATGGTATGCCGAATACAAAGGCGCCGACGATGGTCACCGCGCTGGTTATGCCAATCAGGATGCTCAATGCATGCAATCCGTAGATAACCTGCGCGATGGTCAACGACGAACTTGGAACTGCGTCTGCGGCTTCGATGTCTGCCATGCCGGTCTCCGCTGATCAGTGGCCAAGCTTTCGACCCGATCGCACTGGTTAAATTCCGTTGTTGCTGCGTTTCACCGCGCCGTCACGAGCATGGTTAGCACGACCAGTGCCATTGCCGTGGTGGCCAGCCAACCGAGTATCTTCAAACGCCGCCGGATGACGAACGGTCCCATGACTTCGGGGCGCGCGGCCATCAGCATCATGACGACCATGATTGGCACGGCAATGACGCCGTTGATCACGGCACTCCAGAACAGCGCCTTGATCGGATCCACAGGCGTGAAATCCAGCAGTACTCCGCCCAAAGTCGCAAGCGCGATGATGGTATAAAACTCCGTGGCTTCGAACAGCTTGCGATCGAGCCCCTGGCGCCAGCCAAAACTGTCTGCGACCGCGTAGGCCGTCGCGCCGGCCAACACCGGCACGGCCAGCATGCCCGTGCCAATGATGCCGAGGCTGAATAACAAAAAGGAAAATTCCCCGGCAATCGGTCGCAACGCTTGCGCCGCTTCGGCGGAAGTCCGGATCTCGGTGATGCCGGCGACGTGCAAAGTCACCGCCGCGGACAGGATAATGAAAAAAGCGATCAGGTTTGAAAATCCCATGCCGACGTAAGTATCGACTTTTATGCGATGCAGGTGCGCGCGCGCGTCAACGGGAGCGCGCTTCAGAGCTGAGCCGTTGCCACCACGCAGTTCCTCGACTTCCTGCGATGCCTGCCAGAAGAACAAGTAGGGGCTGATCGTAGTGCCGAACACTGCCACAACGACTGCGATGAAATCTGGATTGAACGACAGGGTTGGCGCGAACGACTGCTCGATCGCATGCGCCCAGTCGATATGTACCGAGAAAGCCACCGCGACATAAGCCAGCAGAGAGAGCGTCAGCCATTTCAGCACGCGTACGTAACGGTGGTAGGGAATGAATACCTGCAGCAGCAGGCTGACCACGCCAAAGATTATTGCGTGGCCGTGCTCCCCGCCGCCGATGACAAGCTGCAGAGCTTCCCCCATGGCTGCGACGTCCGCAGCGATGTTGATGGTGTTTGCGATGACCAGGAGCGAAACCACGACCAGCAGCACCCAGCGCGGAAACAGCCGGCGGATGTTGGCCGCAAGTCCCTCGCCGGTGACCCGTCCAATGCGGGCGCTGACAATCTGGATACCGACCATCAGCGGGAAAGTCACGAGCGAAGTCCACAGCATGTCGAATCCGAATTGCGCACCTGCCTGCGAATAGGTGGCGATGCCGCTCGGATCGTCATCCGCGGCGCCAGTGATCAAACCGGGTCCCAGTTTGCGCAGAAAAGATTCTTTTTTTTGTTCAACCGGTTCGGTCATGTGTTCTCCGGCAAGCACACGGCGATGCAAAGCTGCCCGCACGGGGCCGTAGCTCCAACGCTCGCTTGCTTCAAGGGTTGATGCCCGCTTGGCGCACAATCGAAGCAGCCGCGCTAAATACCTGCGGTGACTTGCGGGCTGCGTGCGCGCCGATGTTTCTGCCAGGTGCGCATTCGTTCCAGGTAAAGGTAGATGACCGGCGTAATGTACAAAGTGAGCAGTTGCGATACCAGCAATCCGCCGACCACTGCAAGACCAAGCGGCCTGCGTGCTTCCGACCCTGCGCCAAACCCGAGGGCGATCGGCAGCGTGCCCATCAGCGCCGCTGCAGTCGTCATCATGATCGGCCGGAAGCGGATAAGGCACGCCTCGTAGATTGCCTGCTCCGGGCGCTTGCCTTGGCTGCGCTGCGCCTCGAGCGCGAAGTCGATCATCATGATGGCGTTCTTCTTGACGATGCCGATCAGCATGATCAACCCGACGAAACCGTACATGTTCAGGTCCAGCTTGAACAGCATCAGGGTCAGCAGCGCGCCCAGGCCAGCGGTCGGCAGCCCGGAAAGGATCGTAATCGGGTGGATATAACTTTCATACAAAATGCCGAGGATCAGGTAGATCACGAAAATCGACATGATCAGCAGCATGCCCATGCCGGCCAGGGAGGACTGGAATGCTTGCGCGGTGCCCTGAAAGCTGCCGATGACCGTTGGCGGGATGCGCAGTTCGGCGATGAGGCCGTTGAGTTGCGCGATGGCTTCGCTCAATGAGACGCCGGGTTTCAGATTGAACGACAGCGTGACCGAAGGCAGCTGGCCTTGGTGCGTGACCGTCAACGGACTCACGCCGCGTTCGATGCGGGCCACTGATGAGAGCGGCACCAACGTGCCGGTGCCGGCGCGCACGTAGAGCAAGGACAGTGCTTCCGGGCTCGACTGGTATTCCGGGGCGAGTTCCATGATGACGAAAAACTCGTTGCTCGGCGTATAGATGGTGGACACCTGGCGCGTGCCAAAGGCACTGTACAGCGCATCTTCGATCTGGCCGGCCGTAACGCCGAGCGCGGATGCCTTGTCGCGGTCGATCTGTACCTTTACCGTCGGATTGGTGATCTGCAGATCGCTGTTCACGTCGATAAATGCCGGCAGGGCGCGCATCTTCGCTTCCAGCACGGGTGCCCAGTGATACAGCTCCTGGGTGTCGGCATCCTGCAAGGTGTACTGGTATTCGCTCTTCGTGACCTTGCCGCCGATGCGCACGGGCGGAATGTTCTGCAAATACACCTTCATGCCGGGTATCGATTGCAATTTCGGCCGCAGCTCCTGGATGATGGCATCCGCGGCCAGCCTTTCCTTGCGCGGCTTGAGCCGGATAAAAATTCGGCCCAGATTCAAGGTCTGGCTCGATCCGGACGAAGACGGCCCGATAAAAGCCATGGCGGCCTCGACGTTCGGATCGGCCTGAACGATTCTGGCTGCTTGCCTTTGCTTCCCCGCCATGGCTTCGAAGGAAATGTCCTGTGCGGCCTCGGTGAAGATCAACAACTGGCCGGTGTCCGTGGTAGGCAGAAAGCCTTTCGGCATGATCGAGAACAGCCATGCGGTAGCGGCGAAAATCACAAAGAACAGCAGCATCGTGAACCAGCTGTAGCGGATCGACCATTTCAGCGTGACGTCATAGAGATCGCGCACAGCATCGAAGGCCCGCTCGCTCCATTGGTAGACCTTGCCATGCCGATGTTGCGCCACGGGCCGCAACCAGCGGCTGCACAACATGGGAGTCAGGGAAAGAGAAACAAAGCCCGATACCAGCACGGCTGCCATGATGGTCACCGCGAACTCATGCAATAGCTTGCCGAGAATGCCGCCCATGAACAACACGGGAATGAATACCGCGGCAAGCGACAACGTCATGGAGACGATGGTGAAGCCGACCTCGCGCGCGCCTTCCAGGGTCGCCTGCATTGGCGGTTTACCCATTTCCATATGCCGGTTGATGTTCTCGAGCATGACAATGGCGTCATCGACTACGAAACCGACGCACAAGGTCAGGGCCATCAACGAAAGATTGTCCAGGCTGTAACCCAGCAGATACATCACCGAAAAGGTTCCCACAATAGACATCGGCAGCGCCAGACTCGGGATGAGCGTGGCGGAGATATTGCGCAGGAACAGAAAAATCACCAGCACCACCAGCGCGAGTGCGAGCATCAAGGTGAACTGCACGTCTTCCACGGATTCGCGCACCGAATCGGAACGATCGTAAAGAATTTCCATTTTCAGACCGGCCGGTGCCTGTGCGCGGAAGGTCGGCAGCAGGCGCTTGATTGAATTTACGATCTCGATGGTATTGGTGCCCGGCTGGCGCTGGATGGCGAGCACGATGCCGCGTTCGTCGTTGAGCCAGGCGGCGAGCTTGTCGTTTTCGACGCTGTCGATTACGCGGCCGATCTCGCTCAGCCGCACGGGTGCGCCGTTGCGATAGGCGATGACGACTGGACGGAATGCCGCTGCATTCTTCAACTGGCCGTTCGACTCAACCGTGTAGGCACGGTTTGCCCCATAGAGCGTGCCTGTGGGCAGGTTGGTGTTGTGGTGGTTGATGGCCTCGGCGACTTCGTCGATGCCGATGCCGCGCGATGCAAGCGCCTTCGGATCGAGCTGGATGCGCACTGCGTATTTCTGTGACCCGATGACTTGCACCTGGGCAACGCCATTGATGGTCGAAATGCGTTGCGCAAGCAGCGTCTGCGCGTACTCGTCCACCGTCGACATCGGCAGAGTGCTCGAGGTCAGCGCCAGATAAAAAATCGGCGCGTCTGCCGGATTGACTTTCTGGAACGCGGGCGGCGTGGTCATTTGCGGCGGCAACTGCTTCAACGCGCGCGTGATTGCGGCCTGCACATCGGCAGCAGCCGCATCGATGTTGCGGTCGAGCGAGAACTGCAGCGTGACGCGGCTCACGCCCTGGGCATTGGTTGAGTCCATCGAATCCAGGCCGGCAATCGTCGAGAATTCCTTCTCAAGCGGGGTCGCCACCGCGGACGCCATGGTCTCGGGGCTTGCGCCCGGCAGTGATGCCGTCACGGCGATGGTCGGGAAATCGATATTCGGCAGGTCCGACACGGGCAGCAACCGATAGCTGACGATGCCAAAAGTAAGGATGCCAAGCATGACCAGACCGGTCATCACTGGCCGGCGCACAAAGATTTCGGCGATGCTCATGAGGTCTTCTCCGGGGTCTTCGTGCTGACCTTGGATCCCGGCACGATGCGCGACGCACCGTCCACCACGACGGTTTCACCCGCTTTCAGCCCGTCGGCAATGACACTATCTACGCCTTCGGTGCGCGCGACTTTTACCGGACGCAACTCGACGGTCGCATCCTGTTTGACGATATAGACGTACTGTCCATTTGGCCCGGTCTGCAGCGCCTGCGTCGGAACCACGATCGCCTTGTCTTCGTCGCGCAAGGTAACCCAGGATTCGACAAACTGCCCCGGCCAGAGCCGTTTGTCCTCATTGGCGAAAATGCCATGTAATTTGATGGTGCCAGTGCTGACGTCCACGGCGTTGTCGATGAACGCAAGCTTGCCGGTGACGGATTTTCCCTTTTCGATTTCGACTTCCACGCGCAACGGTGTTTTCTTCTGGTGCTCGCGAATCTCGTTCAGATAGTGCTCAGGCACCGCAACGCTGACGTAGATCGGCGTGAGCTGGTTGATGACGACCATTGCCACCGTGTCGTTTGCCTTGACCATGTTGCCGACCGAGAGCATGACTTTGCCCGCGCGACCGTCGATCGGCGAGCGGATCGTGGTGTAGCCAAGGTCGATACGTGCATGCTGAACCGCTGCCTCGTCGGCGACCACGCTGGCTTGCGCGCCATGAAAGTTGGCCGCAACCTGGGCATAACCTTCCTTGGAAACGAAGTTCTGCTTCAGCAGATCCTGATAACGCAGTTCTTGCCCACGCAAATATTCAAGCTGCGCCTGGTCGCGCGCCAGATTGGCTTGTGCCTGCTCGAGCTGCGACTGATAAGGCTTGGGATCGATCTGAAACAGCGCGTCGCCCTTCACCAGGTCCTGGCCATCGCGCACGTGGGTCGCGATGATCTGACCGTCCACGCGCGACTTGACCGCCACGGAAGCGACGGTTTCCACATTGCCGATTGCATGCAGGCGCAGCGGCATGGATTTTTCGCTGACTACGCCGACCAGCACAGGTGTGACTGGTGCGGATTTTTTGGCTTCGGCCTGGGCGCCGTTTTTGTCCGAGCAGCCGCACAGCATCAGGCATGTGGCCAGCACGGCAGTGACGGCGGCGTTCGCGACCGGGATAAAGTGCGTCAGTCGATCAGTCATCATGTTCGTTTCCCTTCCCGGCGATGCTCAAGTGCCAATCCGGTTTGTGTTGTACCGGCCATCTTGCTCCGATCACGGCGGGCTGCATACATCACATGGCGCATCGTGTCATTTGACCTGCGCGTTCGCACTTGCTGGATAGGCATCGCGGCGAGCAAGTTCGTCGGCTGACGGCAGGTCCGTTCTGTTCCATCCGCCACCCAATGCCTTGACCAGTAGCACGCTCGCGGCCAGCCGCCGGTTCAGGATGTCGACTGCGGCTCTTTCATTGTTGAGTGCGGCAGCTTGCACCACCACGACGTTCAGATAGCTGACGATCCCGGCCTTGTACTGGTTCGTGGTCAGGGCCACCGATTGGCGCGCGTTCTGCACTGCTTCCTCCTGCACCGCCGCTTCTTGTTCCAGGATGCGCAGCGCCGCAAGGTTGTCCTCGGCTTCCTTGAATCCGGTTAGTACGGTTTGCCGGTAAGCCGCTACGTTGGCGTCGTACGCCGCAATGGCCTGGTCAGTCTGTGCACGGCGCAGGCCGCCATCGAACAGCGTCTGGGCCAGCGCCGGACCGAGCGACCAGAAACGACTGGGTGCCGTGAGCCAGTTCGAAAAACTTGTGCTCTGGAAGCCACCCGAGGCTGAAATCGTGAGAGAAGGATAGTAGGCGGCTTCGGCCACGCCGATTTGCGCATTGGCGGAAGCCATGCGCCGTTCCGCAGCCGCGATGTCGGGACGCCGCTCCAGCAAAGTGGACGGTACGCCGACCGGGACCGCGGGCGCAACCGCGGCCAGCGGCGCTGGCGCCAACGAAAAATCGGAAGCCGGCTTGCCCAGCAACAGCGCGATGGCGTGCTCGAGTTGCGCGCGCTGCACGCCGATATCGATGGCTTGTGCCTGCGTCGTTTTCAATTGTGTCTGCGCCTGGATTACGTCGACTTTGGCCGCGACGCCGGCTGCGTACTGGTTCTGCGTGAGCGTGAGGGTGCGCTGGTACGCGGCAACTGTGTCGTTCAGTAACGTCTGCTCGGTGTCCAATGCACGCAGCTGGAAATAGTTCTGTGCCAGTTCGGCACGGATCGACAGCCGCAATGCATCCAGATCGGCCGCGCTCGCCTGGGCACTGGTGGAGTTTGCCTCCACCGTGCGGCGCACCCGTCCCCACAAATCCAATTCCCAAATGGCGTCCAGCGACAACGAGTAGCTGGTGGCCGAAAAGCCCGGATTTTGCGTAATACCGCCGTTGCGGCTGTTGATGCTGGACGACGAACGCGTAGCGCCCGCGTTCGCGGACACGCTGGGCAGATAGCCCGCCCGCGCCGATTGCACCAGCGCACGCGCCTGGCGAAATTGCGCGGCCGCCTGGACCAGGCTTTGGTTGGACAGATTCACTTGCTCCATCATCTCGTTGAGCAGCGGGTCGTTGAAGGCTTCCCACCAGTTGCCGCGTAGTTCCTGATCGCGTGGTTGCGCCATCTTCCAGCCCTGCGACTCCTTGAACGCGGCCGGCGTATCGGCCGTGGGACGAACGTAGTCCGGTCCAACAGTACATGCGCCAAGCAGCATGAACACGATTAACGCAGCGGATCCGCTATGCAAGGATTTCAACCGGCCTCCGCGATGCTTCGGCCAGCCGTGGTCGAGCCCGACCATTTGTTTTTGCTCCAGAGACGAAAACGGTCGAGATACAGATAGACCACTGGCGTGGTGTAGAGCGTCAGCATCTGGCTAACAATCAGGCCGCCCACAATCGAGATACCCAGCGGACGGCGCAACTCGGAACCGTCGCCGAAGCCGATAGCAAGGGGTATCGCGCCCAGCAGCGCTGCCATGGTGGTCATCATGATCGGACGGAAGCGCAGCAGACACGCCTGGTAAATAGCTTGCTCCGGACTCATGCCCTGGCGGCGTTCGGCCTCGAGCGCGAAGTCGATCATCATGATCGCGTTCTTCTTCACGATGCCGATCAGCAGGATTACCCCGATTAGCGCAATGATGCTGAATTCGATGTCGAATGCCAGCAGCGCGAGCAACGCGCCGACGCCGGCCGATGGCAGGGTCGATAAGATGGTCAGCGGATGCACCAGGCTTTCGTAGAGGATGCCCAGGACGATATACACCGCGAGCAGCGCAGTCAGAATCAGCCAGGGCTGGCTGTTCAATGAGGCCTGAAATGCACGTGCGGTGCCCTGGAAGCTTCCCTGAATCGAGGTCGGCACGCCTATGCGTTGCATGGTGTCGTTGATTGCGCGCGTCGCGTCGGACAGCGCCACACCGACCGGCAGATTAAAGGAAATCGTCGAGGCCACAAACTGGCCCTGATGGTTCACGGCGAGCGGCGTGCTGGTCGGTGCGTAGCTTGCAAACGCGGCCAGCGGCACCTGCTTGCCGTCGGCGTTCGAGACGAACACGTCATTCAATGCCTCAGGACTTTGCCAGTAGGGTGGCGCGGCTTCCATCACCACGCGATACTGATTCAGTGCCGTGTAGATGGTCGATACTTCCCGCTGGCCGAACAAATCGTTGAGCGTGGAATCGATCATGCGCGTGGTGACACCAAGGCGGGCGGCCGCGTCGCGGTCGATATGCAGCGACGTCTGAATGCCTTTGTCCTGGCTATCGGTATTGACATCGGCCAGTTGCGGCAACGGGATCAGCGCTTGCCGGATGCGTGGCTCCCAGTTCCGCAGTTCGGCAAGATCGTCGCCCTGTAGCGTGTACTGGTACTGCGCATTGGCTGCGCGCCCGCCCATGCGAATATCCTGCGCCGCCTGTAGAAACAGGCTTGCACCCGGTTCAGCTGCAAGCTTGCCGCGCAAGCGCGCGATCACCCGGTCGACCGACAAATGACGTTCGGATAGCGGCTTCAACGCGATGAACATCGCGCCGCTGTTGCGCTGTCCGCCACCGGTAAAGCCGATGACGTTCTCGACGGCCGGGTCCCGGCGTACGATTTCGATGAAGTCGCTGAGTTTTTTCTGCATGGCCTGGAACGAGATGGCCTGGTCGGCCTGGATGAATCCGTTCAGCCGGCCGGTGTCTTGTTGCGGGAAGAATCCCTTCGGTATCACCACATACAGATAAACGTTCAGGCAGATGGTCGCTGCCAGAAGCAGCATCATGAAACGGCTGTGCGATAGCGCCCATGCAAGCGAGCGTTCGTAACCCCGCAACAGCGAGGTGAACGCGCGTGCACTGGATTGCGAGAGCCGGCCGGGATTTGCGCGCGGTCTGCCGGCATGCAACCAGCGCGCGCACATCATCGGGGTAACGGTCAGCGAAAGCACCAGCGATACCAGGATGGCGACGGAAAGCGTCACCGCGAATTCTCGGAACAAGCGCCCGATGATCCCACCCATCAGCAGGATTGGAATGAACACTGCAATCAGCGATATGCTCATGGACAGCACCGTGAAGCCAACCTCGCGGGTACCCTGCAGCGCTGCCTGCATGGGTGCGACGCCTTGTTCGACCCGTCGCGATATGTTCTCCAGCACGACGATCGCGTCATCCACCACAAATCCGGTCGCAACGGTCAGTGCCATCAGTGAGAGGTTGTTCAGGCTGTACCCGACCAGGTACATGACCCCAAACGTACCCAGCAGCGAAACCGGAACTGCGACGCTTGGAATCAACGTGGCGGATGCTTTGCGCAGGAACAGGAAGACGACCATGATGACCAGTGCAATTGAGATCATCAGCGTGCGCTCCACTTCGTGCAGCGAGGCGCGTATGGTGGGCGTGCGGTCTATGACCACCGAAACATCGATCGCGCTCGGGATGGAAGCCGCCAGTACCGGCAGGATGGCGCGCACGCGGTCCACGGTATCGATGATGTTCGCACCCGGTTGCCGGTACAGAATCACCAGGACCGCGGGCCGGCCATTGGCCGATCCGGCATTGCGCAAGTCTTGCACCGAGTCGGTGACGTCGGCAACATCCGATAAATGCACCGCGGCGCCGTTGCGGTAAGCGACGATCAGCGGCAGGTATTCGGCGGCTTGCTTGGCCTGATCATTGGCAGAAATCTGCCAGTGCCGTGCGTCGTCCTCGACCATGCCTTTCGGACGGTTCGCATTCGCTGCTGCCAGTGCAGTGCGTACCTCCCCCGTGCCGATGCCGTACTTGTGCAACGCTGACGGAATGAGTTCTACGCGCACGGCCGGCAGTGAACTACCGCCGACGGAAACTTGCCCGATGCCATCAATCTGCGACAGCTTCTGCGCGAGGATGCTGGACGCTGCATCGTACATCTGGCCGCGCGTGAGGCTGTCCGAGGTCAGCGACAAGATCAGGACCGGCGAATCTGCTGGATTGACCTTGCGATAGGTCGGGTTGCTGGGCAATCCGGTCGGCAACAGCGCGCGTGCGGAATTAATCGCCGCTTGCACGTCCCGTGCCGCGCCGTCTATGCTGCGGGACAGTTCAAACTGCAGCGTGATACGCGTTGTGCCGAGCGAACTGGAGGACGTCATCTCGGTGATGCCGGCAATGCGACCGAGTGCCCGTTCCAGCGGCGTCGCCACAGTGGACGCCATGGTTTCCGGACTCGCACCGGGCAGTGACGCCTGCACCGAGATGGTTGGAAAATCGACTTGCGGCAACGGCGACACCGGCAGCAGGCGAAAGGCCATCACACCGGACAGGGCGATGCCCAAGGTCAGCAGCACGGTAGCTACCGGCCGGTGGATGAACAGCTCGAAGAATTTCATGGCTCGGCGCTCCGCGCTTGCGAGACGTCGCGGGAATTAGAAAAAAAACGTCCACGTCGATTGGCGATCCGGTCGAATGCGAGATAGATCACCGGCGTGGTGAACAGCGTCAGCGCCTGGCTGAACACCAGTCCGCCGACCATGGTAATGCCCAGCGGATGGCGCAGTTCGGAACCCACGCCGCTGCCGATCATCAGGGGCAATGCGCCCAACAGCGCTGACAGCGTCGTCATCATGATGGGCCGGAAGCGCAGCAGGCTGGCCTGGCGAATAGCCTCGCGCGGGGTCTTGCCTTCCTGGCGTTCGGCATCGAGGGCGAAGTCGATCATCATGATCGCGTTCTTCTTGACGATGCCGATCAGCAGGATGATACCGATGATGGCAATGATGCCCAGGTCGGTGCGCGAGAGCATCAGCGCAAGCAGTGCCCCGACCCCGGCCGAAGGCAGCGTGGACAGGATGGTGATCGGATGGATGTAACTTTCGTACAGCACGCCCAGCACGATGTACATCGTGACAATCGCCGCCAGGATCAGGAACAGCGTATGGCTCAACGATGCTTCGAACGCCAGCGCCGCGCCCTGGAAGCTGGTCTGCATGCTGCGCGGCAATCCCAGTTCGGCTTCGGTTGCGCGAATTGCACGGACCGCTTCGCCGAGAGAAGATCCGGGTGCCAGGTTGAATGAAATGGTAGTAGCCGGAAACTGGCCCAGATGACTGATGGAAAGTGGCGCGGTACGCTCTTGTACGCGCGCGAGGGCCGACAGCCGTACTTGTTGGCCGTCCGTAGATGTGATGAATATGTCGTTGAGCGCGTCCGGGCCCTTCTGGTATTCGGGCTGAACTTCCAGCACGACGCGATACTGGTTCGACTGCGTGAAAATGGTCGAGATCAGCCGCTGGCCGAACGCGTTGTATAGCGCATTGTCGATCGCTGACGGTGTAACGCCGAGCCGGCTCGCCGTACTGCGGTCAATATCGACGTAGGCCTGCAACCCCCGGTCCTGCAAATCGCTGGCGACGTCAGCGAGTTGTGGCAGGGCACGCAAGCGGTCAACCAGTCTCGGGACCCACATGCCGAGGTTGGCGGCATCCGCGTCTTCCACGCTGAACTGGTACTGCGTGCGGCTAACGCGATCCTCGATGGTCAAATCCCGAACTGGCTGCATGTAGAGTGAAATGCTCGATACCTGCGCGAGCTGCGGCTGCAATCTGCGGATGACCCCAATGGCGTTGATGCCGCGTTCTTCCAGCGGTTTCAAATTGATCAGCATGCGCCCGCTGTTCAAGGTGGCATTGACGCCGTCCACGCCGATGAAGGACGACAGGCTTTCCACCGCAGGATCCTGCAGCACGACCTTGGCAAGATCTTGCTGGCGTTGCGCCATGGCGGCGAAAGAGATGGACTGCGGCGCCTCCGAGATGCCCTGGATCGCGCCGGTATCCTGCGGCGGGAAAAATCCCTTCGGCACGAAAATATAGAGCAGCACGGTGAGAACCAATGTGGCGACGGCGACCACTAGCGTGGCTGCCTGGCGGTCGAGCACCCAGTCGAGCGCTCTGGCATAGCGCGCAATTACCATGTCGAAGAAGCGGCCACTCGAGCGGTAGAAGCGGCTCTGGTTGCTTTCCGGAATATGCCGCAACAGCCGCGCACACATCATGGGTGTCAGCGTCAACGAAATAAAAGCCGAAATGAGAATCGCCACGGCAAGGGTGATGGCAAATTCGCGGAACAGGCGGCCGACGACGTCAGCCATGAACAGCAGCGGAATCAAGACCGCGATCAAAGAAAAAGTCAGCGAGATGATGGTGAAGGCAATCTGCTTTGCCCCCACCAACGCAGCTTCCAGCGGTTGCATGCCTTCTTCGATGTAACGGGAAATATTTTCGATCATGACGATCGCATCGTCCACGACGAAGCCGGTGGCAATGGTCAGTGCCATCAACGTGAGATTGTTGATACTGAAACCCGCCAGGTACATGACGCCAAACGTGCCCACCAGCGACAACGGCACTGCCACGCTGGGAATCAACGTTGCCGCAACATTGCGCAGAAACAAAAAGATCACCATGACGACCAGTGCCACGGCCAGCATGAGTTCGAACTGCACATCCTTGACGGAGGCGCGGATCGTCGTCGTACGGTCGGTCAGCAGAACCGCGTCCACCGAACCGGGCAGCGAGGCGCGCAGCTGGGGCAACAGCTTTTTGATCCGGTCCACGACCTGGATGACGTTGGCGCCCGGCTGACGCTGGATGTTCATGATCAGCGCGGCCTTGTCGTTCGCCCAGGCGGCAAGCCGCACATTTTCCGCGTCGTCGATGACATCGGCGACGTCAGTGAGCCGGATCGGCGCGCCGTTCTTGTACGCGATAATCAGGCCGCGGTATTCGTCGGCGGATTTGAGCTGGTCATTGGCGTCTATGGTCGAGGCGCGCGCCGGCCCATCGAAGCTGCCTTTGGCAAGGTTGACGTTGGCATTGCCGATCGCATTGCGCAAATCGTCGAGGCTCATTCCGTACGACGCCAGCGCTCGCGCATTCGCCTGTATGCGCACCGCGGGACGCTGTCCGCCGGACAGACTGACGAGTCCGACGCCGGGCAGTTGCGATATCTTCTGTGCGATGCGCGTGTCGATCAAATCCTGGACTTTCGGTAGCGGCAATGAATTCGAAGTGATGGCCACCGTCAGGATTGGCGTGTCGGCGGGATTGACCTTGTTATAGATGGGCGGGGACGGCAGGTCCGGTGGCAGCAAAGAGGTCGCGGCATTGATCGCGGCTTGCACCTCCTGTTCGGCCACGTCGAGCGAAAGGTCCAGGGCAAACTGCAGGGTGATCACGGACGCGCCGCCGGAACTCGTGGACGACATCTGATTGAGCCCCGGCATCTGGCCGAACTGGCGCTCGAGCGGCGCGGTGATCGAGGACGTCGTGACGTCAGGACTCGCGCCGGGGTATAGCGTCACGACCTGGATGGTCGGGTAGTCGACTTCGGGTAACGCTGACAGCGGCAGCAGGCGATAGGCCAGAATGCCAGACAGCAGAATCGCCACCATCATGAGAGAGGTGGCCACCGGACGCACAATGAACAGACGCGATGGATTCATGCGCCTGCGCTTTAGCTGCTGGACGCGGGCGGCGGCGCTTCACCGTCGTGGCGTCGCTTGCCGTGTTTTGCTTGTCCCGCTTCCGCGGGCGTGCCGGCAGCGGCATTCCCGATTTCGACTTTGGCGCCTTCGCGCAGTTTGTCGGTACCATCCACGACCACCAGTTCTCCGCTGGACAGTCCGGAAGCAATGGCGCTGGTCTCTCCTTCCGTCGGGCCTAACTTGACGGTGCGCAACGTTACGGTATTGTCGGGCTTGACCACATACACGTACGTGCCCTGCGACCCGCGCTGGATGGAAGCGGCCGGGACCAGGACGTTGTCGTGCATGACATCGAGCAACATGCGCGCGTTCACGAACTGGTTCGGAAACAGGCTGGAATCATCGTTGCTGAATTGCGCTTTCAATTTGATGGTGCCGGTGGCGGGATCGATCTGGTTATCCACCGTGAGTAACTGCCCGGTGGCCAGCCGGTTCTTGCCCGCGCGGTCATAGGCATCGACCGCAAGATTCCGACCGGCATGCAGCTTTTGCATGACCGCCGCGATGTTGTCTTCCGGCAGCGTGAACACTACCGTGATGGGCTGCAGCTGCGTGATAACGACGATGCCGTTGGTATCGCTCGCGTGAACGATGTTTCCTACGTCGACCTGGCGCAAGCCGAGCCGCCCGCTGATGGGCGCGGTTATACGTGAGTAAGTGAGGTTTAGCCTGGCGCTATCGATCTGCGCTTGATCGGCGCGCAACGCGCCCTGGTACTGGCGGACCAGTGAGGCTTGGGTATCGAGTTGTTGCCGCGCGATGGAGTCCTGCTCGAACAACGTTCGGTAACGTTCCAGGTCGGCCTCGGCATTTTTCAGCAAAGCCCTGTCGCGCGCCATGGTGCCTTCCGCCTGTTCAAGTTGCACCTGATACGGACGCGGATCAATCTGCGCCAGCAGCGCTCCCTGCTTGACCGTCTGGCCTTCGCGAAACATGACCGACTGGAGTTCGCCGTCGACATGCGTCCTGACCGTGACGGTGTTCAGCGGTACGACTGTGCCCAGGCCATTCAGGTAAAGATTGATGTCGCCGACCGTGGCCGCTGCAGCAACCACTGGCTGACTGCGATTCATGTCGTTGGTGCCAGCTCTGCCAGCGGACGGTTGCCCCGCCTGCTTGCCGCCATCGGTTTTGGCAAACACAAAATAGGCGGCGCCGGCCAGAATGCAAACCAGGATCAGCCAGATCCATCCGCCTCGCCACCATGCCGCGCGGGCGCGGCGCGGCGGAGTAACCACATCGTCTTGCGTGGTCGAAGGAAGTGCGTTGCTCATTTGTGATTCAAGGCAGGGCTTAAGCGTGATTTTTCGAGCGCGAACAACTGTATGTCATAGCACCATCGCGTGTGTAACGAAATGTCCGATGCCGCGCCAGGGTTACAGTAAGTGACAAAACTTCTGCCAATTGGTTTCGGTCGGAGGTATAAGGACAACCATGCGAGATCGTGTACTGATAGTTGACGATGACGAAGACATCCAGTCGCTGCTGGAGGCGTATTTGCGCAAGAACGGATTCGATGCCCTAGCCGTTGGCGATGGCAAAACCATGTGGGAAGCGCTGGCTGCCAAACCGGTAAGCATGGTGGTCCTGGATCTGATGCTTCCGGGTGAAGACGGCCTGGCGCTGTGCCGCCAGTTGCGACAGCGTTCCCAGGTGCCGGTTTTGATGCTGACCGCTCGCGGCGAAGCAGTCGACCGGATACTCGGGCTGGAAATGGGAGCTGACGATTATCTTCCCAAGCCATTCGACCCGCGTGAATTGCTGGCTCGCATTCGCAGTATCCTCCGCCGCGCGAAATCACTGCCCGCAGATACCGAGGTAAACGTACCCGAAACGTTTGCTTTTCAGGGATGGCGACTGGATACGCGCGCGCGCAACCTGTGTGCACCGGATGGTGTCGTGGTACCCTTGTCGGGGGCGGAATACCGGCTGTTGCTCATTTTTCTGCAAAATCCAAATATCGTTCTCTCGCGCGATCAACTTGCCAATTTCACCTACGGTCGCGATGCCGATCCGCTCGATCGTACCCTGGATATGCAGGTAAGCCGGTTGCGCGAACGTCTGCGCGAGCAGGCACGCGAGCCAGAAATCATCAAGACCGTCCGCGGCAAGGGCTACGTTCTGGCGACACGCGTGGAAGCAACGCCATGAGACTGCTGCCGCGGTCATTGTTCGGGCGCATCGTGCTGATTCTGGCGGGCGGCTTTCTGGCCATCCAGCTGATTACCACGGCGATAGCGATCTCCGACCGCAGCGCGTTGGTGTTCCGCTCCGGTGCGAATCAGGCCGCTACGCGAATAGGGGACGTGGTGCGAGCGTTGATGGCAGCGAGTCCCGTGGAACGCAGCC
>JBJMWI010000180.1:0-15896 GCA_045810225.1 Burkholderiales bacterium | reverse complement strand
TGTCGGAACGGGTTTGGTTGCTATCGTTGGCGAACCATCCAACGATAGGCGCATTAAGCCAGCGGTCAGGCTTACCGGGACAATCTTTGGACGACATTAGAAAACCCCCGCGGGCCCCAGTTTGTTTGCCGTACCGATCGTTTTCCCGTGGTGGTCCGTTTGCCGAAACACCGAACCTTTGAATGAAATGACCATTCAAAGACATATCGCTTTTGGAGATTGATATGCGAGTACTTCTCGCTGATGACCACCAGATCGTTCGACAAGGACTAAAGGGAATTCTGGAAAAGGCCGGACACGTGGTCGTTGGTGAGGCGGCTGATGGTCATGAAGCGCTCAAGCTGGCACGCACACTGAATCCAGAAATTGCTGTGCTCGACCTTTCCATGCCGCTATTGAATGGTTTGGATACCGCACGGGAAATTCATAGTCTATCGCCCGAAATCAAGACCATTATTCTGACTATGTATACCGACAAGGGTTACGTACTCAGGGCCTTGAAAGTGGGTGCAAAGGGGTATGTACTCAAATCCCAGGCGGCCGATGATCTGATTCGGGCCATCCGCGAAATTTCGCGCGGGGAGGTTTATTTGAGTCCCGGAGTTGCCGCATCGGTTGTTGATGCCTACCTTGAAAAAACCGGCGCTGCGGCGGATCCACTGACGCCGCGCGAACGCCAGGTGCTCCAGCTTATTGCCGAAGGCAGCACGACCAAGGAGGCGGCAAAGTATTTGAATATCAGTTTCAAAACGGCTGAAACACATCGGAATCACATCATGAAGAAGCTCAATATTCACGATGTGGTTGGCTTGGTGCGTTACGCAATTGAAAAGGGCCTGGTGCATGTCGATGTCCACAGCGATTTTTGGAATACGCAAAATCGCAGAGCCGCGCCGTGGTGACGACAAGATAGATCAGGTGGCGCGCTTTTTTTATCTCATGCGTTACGCCTTCGCAGTCACTGCGTAATCGCGGGTTCGAAGCCGCCTATTACCGGATCAGTGGTTTGTTCTGCGACGACGACCTGATTGCGACCGGCTCGTTTGGCACAGTACAACGCTCGGTCTGCCCGTTTCAGCAAAGCGCCTGCGTTTTCGCCAATCTGCAGTTCGGCAACTCCGATACTCAAGGTCACCGGTTGATTTAATGACGCAAATTTCTTTCGCGTCAAGGCCGTTCTCAAACGTTCCGCCGCTCCAAGCGCTTCGTTGATATTCGTGTGGGGCATCAATACCACGAATTCTTCTCCTCCGATCCGCGCAGCGGTATCGGTCGGCCGCATGTGCAAGCTTAGTAGTTCTCCAAACTGCGAAAGCACCTCGTCTCCGGCCGCATGTCCGTGGATATCGTTGATCTTCTTGAAGTGATCGATGTCGGCTATTGACAAGCACAAGCTTCCGCCATGGCGATGTAATCGATTGATCTCTATCGCCAAAATTTCGTCCAGTTTGCGTCTGTTTCCCAGGCCGGTGAGTAGATCGTGCTTGGATAAATATTCTGCTCGACGCCGTTCGGAGCGGGACCGCTGGAGCAGCGTGTCATCCATTTTCATTGCGCAGCGGATCTCAAGGCGCAACTCAATTTGATGCATGACCAACGCCGCCAGATCGTCAAGCACCTCAGTCGATAAAGGGCTGAGCTGGCGCGGGCGCCTGTCAATTGCGCCCAGCGCGCCAAGGTTGTAGCCATCATTAGTGATAAGGGGAGTGCCGGCATAAAAGCGGAGGCCGAATTCACCGGTCACCAACGGATGGGTAGACGTGCGTGAGTCCCGTCGCGCATCTGTAATGACCCACGGTACCGGGTGCAAGAACAAGGATTCGCAATAACCCTTTTCGCGCGGAGCTTCCGCCACACTAAATCCATGGTGACCCAGGAACCAGACTCGTTCGAGATCGACAATCCCAATAAACGCGACCGGCGTTTGCAGCACTCGGGCGGTGAGGGCACAAATGCGATCAAACGTTTCATCTGCCGGCGAATCCAGAATACCGTAACGCCGCACGGCACGTAAACGATCAAACTCCTGGCGGTCAATATCCGGCAGCTCGTCGTTATCCGGAGAACCGAAGACATCGACCAAAGGAAGGGACATGTACCCGCGATTGAACAGTAAGGCGATGCCCTTAAGCTAGACTAGAACATCTCTGGGCTCAATACGGTAATCAACTGAACTATTGGCCTACCGATCACATCGGTGGTTGCAGGCCATTGCGGCCAACCAGCAATCGCATCACGATATAGCGATCGTCACGCTGATCTACGACCGCGAACACCTTCGCACCGGGTACGATCAGAAGGCGATTTCCCGGCCTTAACGTGACGACTGGAACGCCGTCGGGAACAATAACGGTTTTCTCGCCGTCCTTATAGCGCAGTCCCAAGGTGCGGCCCTCGGACGACCTCGCGAGCTCAGCAACCGTCGCGTTGGTCATTGAACTTTCCGGTTGCAAATCCCATGGGAAATGACCTTCCCCCGTTCCACGTGCAAATTCAGGAAATACCACCACTTCAAGGGATACCAATTTTCCATCGGCGCGGGGGACGGCTGCGGTACCAATGTATGTCCCAGGCTGCACCAATGCAATGTCGGTCGGTATAACTTCTACAATGCCTGTCTCATTCGGTACAGCCACGGTGATTACTTTGCCACTTCGCTCAAGGATCACCAGGTCCGGGTCCGCGAAACTCTGAACAGTGCCCCGTAAGCGTATCGGCGGACCGTCTTGTGCGGTGACGACACCGCACACCAGCACAAAAAAAACCGCTAGGCAGCGGAGCACGAACGGGCGGTTTTGATGGTTGATCATCCCAGCGCTAAGCGGACTGCTTGATCTCACACCACTCTAGACAGTAACTTCATTTCGGCAGTCAGGTGTGGCTGAATGAGCTGCAACAGTTGCGAAAATATTTTTGGACTTCCAGCAACGATTTGTCCGCGTTCCATAAACGTGTCGTTGCCTTCAAAGTCTCCCACCAAGCCGCCTGCTTCGGTCACCATCAAAACGCCTGCGGCCATGTCCCAGGGTTTCAGTCCGATCTCCCAAAATCCGTCGAAGCGGCCTGCGGCAACGGCCGCCAGATCAAGGGCTGCCGCACCGGGCCGGCGCACGCCGGCGCACTTGGTCATCAGTTCTTTGAGCATTGCATTGTACGATTCCAAATGCTCAAACATCCGGAACGGGAAACCGGTGCCGATCAGGCCATCAATCAATTTGTCCCGTTTCGCTACTCGTAGCCTTTTATCGTTCAAGAATGCACCCCGGCCACGTGAGGCGGTATAGAGATCGTTGCGCGTCGGATCGAAAATAACACCCTGCGCCGGAATGCCCTTATGCAACAGTCCAATCGATACGCAGTACTGTGGGAAGCCATGCAAAAAATTGGTGGTGCCATCGAGCGGATCGATGACCCAGACATACTCTGACTGCCCGGAGGCGCCGCTCTCCTCTGCTAAAATCGCATGGTCAGGGTAGGCGCTACTGATTACATCAATGATTGCGTCTTCTGCGGCGCGATCTACTTCGGAAACGAGATCGTTGAGACTCTTGTGCTTGATCGTCAGTACGTCGAGGTTTTCAGAAGCCCGGCTGATGATCGTTCCGGCGCGGCGAGCGGCTTTTACCGCGATGTTCAGCATCGGATGCATGGAAACGAAACGGTGATAAAGAACGAAGGCGCCATTCTAGAGATTCCGTCCAGTTCATTCCAATGAAAATACCTTCGGTGCTGGGGCGAATCCGGATCGTACTTTCTCATACTACGCATCCGGGTAACATCGGCGCAGCTGCACGCGCCATGAAAACCATGGGCCTTTCAAGACTGTTCCTGGTGAAACCAGAACGGTTTCCACACCCGGACGCGGAAGCATTTGCAACCGGGGCAATCGACCTGCTTTCGAACGCTCGTGTCTGCGAAGATTTGGACGAGGCCCTTTCAGGAACTGTCCTTGCGATTGCTTCCTCGGCACGCCATCGCGATCTTGTGCCGGAAATATTGGGCTGCCGGGAAGCATGCAGGCGGCTGTTGGCACAAGCCGAGTCCGACGAGGTGGCGCTGGTATTCGGCACCGAGCGGTCTGGTCTAACCATAGAAGAAGTCAGCCGATGTCAGTCCATTGCGGTGATTCCGACCGATTCGGAATATTCTTCGCTCAACCTTGCACAAGCTGTTCAGGTGTTTGCCTATGAATTGCATATGTGCGCGCTTGGTGAACAAGAGTATCCCCAGCATTCTGGTGAGCTCGCGACGTACGAGGAAACTGAAGGATTCTTCCAGCATCTGGAGGGTACTTTTTACTCCACCGGATTTCTGGACCCGAACGAGCCGAAACGCCTGATGCAGCGCATGCGCCGCCTCTTTGCACGGACCCGCATCGAAAAGAAAGAATTAAACATCCTGCGTGGTTTTCTGAGCGCCATCAAAACCAAAGTTGAGTAAAATAGTCAAATTCCAAGCCACAGTAATAAAAGGGTTATGTTTGATAGGGCGAGCGAAGAGATAAGGGTTATTTTTGACCGGGATCCGGCAGCGCGCTCGACCTGGGAGGTCATAACCTGCTATCCGGGGTTCCACGCGCTCCTGCTTCACCGGTTTTCTCATCGGTTATGGCGCTGGAACCTGAAATGGCTGGCTCGTTTTCTTTCTCATATTGCTCGCTGGTTGACCGGGATAGAAATACATCCTGGTGCGAACATTGGCCGCCGTTTCTTTATTGATCATGGCATGGGCGTAGTGATAGGGGAGACGGCCTCGATCGGCGATGATTGCACGCTGTATCACGGTGTTACGCTGGGCGGCACTTCATGGGACAAAGGAAAACGACACCCGACACTCGCCGACGGTGTAGTGGTTGGGGCAGGAGCAAAGATTCTTGGTCCCATTAGAGTAGGCCGGGGAGCCAAGATCGGCTCAAATGCAGTCGTCGTTAAAGATGTGCCGGATGGGGCAACTGCAGTGGGTATCCCGGCGCGTATTCTCGATGACGAGTCCAGCACTGCTCGCGAAGAAAGCGCGGCACAGATGGGATTTACGGCATACGGAATCGGTGCGGACGTGAATGATCCCATGGTGAAGGCGATTCATGGCCTTATCGATCACTGCGCAGCAGCTGATTTGCGCATGCAATATATCCTCGAACAACTCTCCAAGCTGGGCGTCAAAATAGAAGACGCTCGTGCGACAGCGGACAAGTTTGACCCCAGCTACCTTAATCGGATAGTTGACTAAGTTAGTCGGGTTTGCTAAACTTGAGTCCGTTGGTAGGACTTATATTTCCCTGTAACTAATGGATTTTTATAGAGGCGACCATGAGATTGACAACGAAAGGACGCTTTGCAGTCACAGCGATGATTGACTTAGCGCTGAACAATGGATCGGGGCCGGTTACTTTGGCGGACATCAGCGAGCGGCAAAAAATATCCCTTTCTTACCTGGAGCAGTTGTTTGGAAAACTGCGTCGGAGAGCGCTGGTTACCAGCGTTCGCGGCCCGGGCGGAGGTTACAACCTCGCGCATCCGACCGATCAGGTGTCTGTCGCCGACATTATTGTGGCAGTCGATGAGCCGATTGACGCGACTCAGTGTGGCGGCAAGGAGAACTGCAAGGATGACAAAAAGTGCATTACGCACGACTTGTGGACGGATTTGAATAGACATCTTTTCGAGTATTTGCAGGCGGTAAAGCTATCGGAACTGGTGGCCAAGCAGCGCAATAAAGCCGGTGACGTGACTGTCATGCAAATGCATGACAACCGCGCAAATGTCACGAAGGCGAAGGAGCCGGCGGCTGCGTGAAGGAACTCTGATGCAAGCTTACTTTGACCATAATGCGACCACGCCGCTGGACGAGGAAGTGCTTGCGGAGATGCTGCCTTTCCTGCGGCAGGAGTACGGAAACGCCTCCAGCCGACATGATTGGGGCACGCGTGCGCATCGCGCGATAGAAAGAGCACGCAAGCAAGTCGCCGCGTTGGTAAACGTGCAACCGGCTCAGGTGGTTTTTGTCTCCGGAGGTACGGAAGCCAACAACTTGTTCATTCGCGGAGCCTCAGCCTATTTGAAACCCAGTCAGGTGGTCGTTAGCGCAATCGAGCATCCGTGTGTCGCAAAGCCTGCACGCGAACTGGCACGGGATGGTTGGCAGCTGCGGATACTGGCCACGGACCGGCAAGGCAAAGTGGAGCTTGCTGATGCCGAGCACGCGCTGAAAAAGCCTACTGGACTGGTCTCTGTAATGCTTGCGAACAACGAAACGGGTGTTATCCAACCGGTTTCCGAAATTTCCGCGCTCGCGCGCGACCAGAAAGCCTGGGTGCATACCGACGCGGTACAGGCGCTGGGAAAGATCCCGGTGGATTTTGGAGCGTTGGGAGTGCATGCGATGAGTTTGTCGGCACACAAAATCTATGGCCCAAAAGGCGTCGGCGCCCTGGTGGTTGATAAGCGTCTGGAACTGAAGCCCATCATCTTCGGCGGAGGTCATGAAAGTGGCATGCGCTCCGGAACGCAAAACGTCCCCGGCATCGTAGGATTTGGCGCCGCATGCGAATTGGCGTTGACACGAATGCACGACGTTGCGAAGCGCACTCAAGAGCTGAGGGACCGCACGGAAGAAGCTTTGATTGCTCAAGGCGCCAGAATATTTGGACGAGGTGCCAAGCGAATCCCGAATACGCTGTATTTTGCTTTCCCGGAAATAGATGGCGAAACGCTGGTTATTGAACTGGATAAAACGGGTATCGCGGTTGCGAGTGGGGCAGCGTGTTCGAGCACCAGTACGGAACCGAGCGCGACGCTGCTGGCGATGGGCGTAGCGCCGGAACTAGCGCGTGGCGCGGTACGGGTCAGTTTCGGTGTCCAAAACAATGGACATGAAGTTGAGGAATTCCTGCGTATCGTGGGTGCCACGGTATCAAGACTCAGGCAATTGACGGCAATCGCTGTCTGATCCAGGAAAGTCTTTGAAGTCAGGAGAACATATGGCAATAACAGTCACCGAGAATGCAGCAAGACACATTCGCAACTCGCTTTCGAAAAGAGGAGGCATCGGCCTGCGTCTTGGTGTCAAGACCGTAGGTTGCTCGGGTATGGCCTATACCTTCGATTACGCCGATGAAGTCGGCGCGAATGACCAATTATTCCAGAGCCACGACGTCGCAGTAGTGGTGGACAGGAAAAGCCTTGAGTTCGTGGACGGGTCGGTACTCGATTACGCGCGCGAAGGTTTGAACGAGTTTTTCAAGGTTGAAAACCCGAAGGCAACAGCGATGTGCGGCTGCGGCGAAAGCTTCACCGTTGCCAAGGTCTGACGCGTCAGGAGCAGCAAAGTGAGCGCCGTAATTCAGAATCTGGTCAATCAACCCTACAAGCACGGGTTCGTTACTGACATAGAATCGGACGTCGTTGCCAAAGGGTTAAGTGAAGACGTAATCCGGTTTATTTCCGCCAAAAAGGGCGAACCGGAATGGCTACTGCAGTTCCGGCTAAGCGCATTTCGCCATTGGCTCACGATGACGGAACCTACTTGGCCTAACGTCAAGTATCCAAAGATCGACTTCCAATCCATTAGCTACTATTCGGCGCCGAAGACGAAGGAAAAGCTGGCGTCGATGGATCAAGTGGATCCCGAGTTGCTGCGAACGTTCGAAAAGCTCGGCGTACCGATGAACGAGCGCGCCGCTCTGGCCGGCGTTGCAGTCGATGTTATTTTCGACAGTGTGTCAGTCGCCACGACGTTCAGGAAGAGGCTAGCCGAAGTCGGCGTTATTTTCTGCTCATTTTCGGAAGCGGTGAAGGATCATCCGGAACTTGTACGCAAGTATTTGGGTAGCGTTGTGCCGACTGGCGATAACTTTTATGCGGCACTGAACTCAGCAGTGTTCACTGACGGATCGTTCTGTTTTATTCCCAAGGGCGTGCGCTGTCCGATGGAGCTGTCGACTTATTTTCGAATTAACACCCAGGAATCAGGCCAGTTCGAGCGCACGCTGATTGTGGCTGAGGAGGGCGCGCACGTATCCTACCTGGAAGGCTGCACGGCGCCGAAGTTTGATACCAACCAGCTCCATGCAGCGGTAGTTGAATTGGTCGCGCTGGACAACGCGGAGATCAAGTACTCGACGGTGCAAAACTGGTATGCCGGAGATGCTGAGGGAAAAGGCGGCATCTACAACTTCGTGACCAAGCGCGGTTTGTGTAAAGGCGTTAACTCAAAGATTTCCTGGACGCAGGTTGAAACCGGCTCGGCGATCACCTGGAAGTATCCTTCTTGTATTCTGCAGGGAGACAACTCAGTTGGGGAGTTTTATTCCGTCGCATTGACCAACCACCATCAGCAAGCGGATACCGGCACCAAGATGGTTCATATCGGCAGAAATACGAGAAGCAAGATCATTTCCAAAGGAATTTCTGCCGGCGTTTCCAACAATAGTTATCGCGGGCTGGTGAAGATCGGCGCGAAGGCGGAAGGTGCCCGCAACTTCTCGCAATGTGATTCCATGCTGATCGGAAACAAGTGCGGCGCGAATACGTTTCCCTATATAGAAGTCAAGAATAATACGGCCAAAGTGGAACATGAAGCCTCGACTTCCAAAATCGGAGAGGAGCAGTTGTTCTATTTCGCCAGCCGTGGCATTGGTGCCGAGGATGCAGTGTCGATGATCATCAACGGATTCGTCCAGGATGTATTCGTTCAGCTGCCTATGGAATTCGCGGTCGAAGCAACCAAGTTGCTGGGACTGAAGCTGGAAGGAAGCGTCGGATGATCAGGCAAAATGCGCCGGTCATGCTGGAAGTGCATGACCTAACCGCAAAGATAGAAGAGCGAACCATACTGAGAGGCATTGACTTCACGGTTCGTGCGGGTGAAGTGCACGCCATCATGGGTCCCAATGGCTCGGGCAAGAGTACTTTTGCCAAAGTGGTGGCGGGCCATCCGGCCTATGAAGTCACTCGAGGCGAAATCCTGTTTGAAGGCAAAACCCTGCTGAACCTGAGTCCGGAGGAACGCGCCCGCGCGGGAATCTTTCTTGGTTTTCAGTACCCGGTCGAAGTGCCAGGCGTCAGCAATAGTTCCTTTCTGCGACTCGCCTACAACACCGTTCAGGCCGCCCGTGGATTAGATGAATTGGATCCGCTTGAATTCGACGATTTCGTGCGTGAGAGAATGAAATTACTCGAAATGGATCCGGCTTTCCTGGAACGCAGTATCAATGCTGGGTTCTCCGGTGGAGAAAAGAAGCGCAACGAGATTCTCCAGATGGCGCTGCTGGCACCAAAGCTTGCCATACTCGATGAAACCGATTCCGGGCTGGATATCGATGCATTGCGGGTTGTCGCTAACGGAGTCAATAAACTCCATACCGCCGAAATGGGCCTCGTGCTGGTTACTCATTATCAACGCCTGCTCAATTACATCAAGCCTGACTACGTTCATGTCATGGAGGGCGGGCGTATTATCAAGACCGGCGACAAATCTCTGGCGCTGGAACTGGAATCGCGCGGCTACGACTGGGTTGCGGCTGAGTCCAAAAGCAAGGCAGCGGTCTGATGCAGGTGCAAACCCACAGCAACTACCTGGAAAGCCTGCTCCAGGGAAGTGCCTCAGTCACAGATGCGGGAGCAAACTGGTTGCGTCAGCTGCGCATGCGAGCGGTGGAGCGCGCCAATGAAATGTCGGTACCAACCACTCGCGATGAAGACTGGCGCTTTACCGATCTAACCTCGCTGTACAGAAGCTCTTTTCGCCCCATTTCTAGCGCGACCGCCTTCCAGGAATCCGAACTGAGTGACCTGTTTATTCCCGAAGCACACACACGCTTGGTGTTTGTAGATGGAATTTATGCTGCAAACCTTTCGAGGGTCACGGAGCAACGGGGCGTTACGATTGCAAACCTCGCAGAGCTGTCCACGGCGGCCGGCGCGATCGCTGAAAGTCGTCTTGGCAAGCTTGCCTTGATCGACGAAGATGCGTTTGCTGCGGTGAACACGGCATTCCTGAGGGACGGTGCTTTGGTGCATATTGCGCCTGGTTACAGGAGTGATTCACCGATCCACCTGCTCTTCATAGCGACTTCGAAGGACGGTGCGGCCTATCCCCGCGTGCTTGTAGTAGCGGAAGCAGGAACAGAATGCACGGTTGTGGAAGATTTTGTCGGCAGGGTCGACGCGGCCTACTTCACCGATGCGGTCAGTGAAGTTCATGTCGGGGAAAACGCCCGCGTGTCGCACGTTAAATTGCAGCGGGAAGCGCATTCCGCTTTTCATATTGCAAACACCTCCGTGAATGTAGCCAACAATGGGTCCTACGCGACCTGGACTGTTGCGTTCGGAGGACGTATTTCGCGGCACAACCTGTCGATAGTGCAAGCCGGCGCAGGGACTCAATTTTCGGTGGACGGCCTGGCATTGATCGGTGGCCGCCAGCTCGCAGACATGCACAGCAGCATAGACCATGCGTATCCATCTGGCCGCAGCCGGCAATTGCACAAGACCGTTGCTGGAGGAGCCGCACATGCCGTATTCAACGGAAAAATTCTGGTACGCGAAGGCGCACAGCAAACCGATTCCGGACAGCAATCGCGCAATCTTCTGCTTTCAAACAAGGCACATATCGACACCAAACCACAACTGGAAATTTTCGCCGATGACGTGAAATGCGCACATGGCGCTACGGTCGGGCAAATAGATTTGGAAGAGCTGTTTTATCTCAAGAGCCGCGGGCTTTCCGAAACGGCTGCCCGCAACCTGCTTACGTATGCGTTTGCCGCGCAGGTTATCAACGGTATTCCGGTGCAGTCGTTGGCAAAGCGTCTGGAAAAAACCGTACTTGAACAGACACACATGAAAGGCCCCGGATGAGTAGGAGTAGCGTGCTGAAGACGGCACACCCGACCGCTGCAATTGATGTTGAGCGTATTCGTGCCGATTTTCCGATATTGAGCCTCAAGGTCAACGGTAAGCCGTTGGCATACCTGGACAACGCAGCGAGCAGTCAGATGCCGCAACAGGTTATCGATCGCTTCGTGCGCTATCAGACTGCGGAGCACGCAAATATTCACCGTGGCGTGCACTACTTGTCTGAAGCCGCGACCGCGGCCTATGAAGCCGCGCGTGTCAAAATTCAGCGCTTTATCAATGCGCGTGAAGCGCGCGAGATCGTTTATACCCGCGGCACGACGACATCGATCAACTTGGCAACGCATGGCTACGGGCGCCAGTTCATCGGGCCGGACGATGAAATCATCGTTTCCCAGCTGGAACACCATTCCAATATCGTTCCCTGGCAAATGCTGTGCGAGGAGAAAGGCGCACGGTTGCGCGTAGTTCCATGTAACGACGCAGGCGAATTGGTGCTTGAGGAATACGGCAGACTTTTCAACAGCCATACCAAATTCGTAGCCATTACGCACGTCTCTAATGCGCTCGGCACCATCAATCCGATCAAAGAGATGGTCGCCACGGCGCACCAACATGGTGTGCCGGTGCTGGTCGATGGTGCGCAGGCGGTCCCGCATATGAAGGTAGATGTGCAGGATCTGGACTGCGACTTCTACGCCTTCTCCGGCCATAAGATGTGCGGACCAACCGGCATAGGTGTGCTCTACGCCAAGGCATCGTTGCTGGAAAAGATGAATCCATTCGAAGGCGGCGGAGACATGATCGTTTCGGTCACCTTTGAAAAGACCCTTTACAACGTGATCCCGCATAAATTCGAGGCCGGAACGCCGCCGATCGTTGCCGCCATTTGCCTGGGTGCGACGATCGATTATCTGGAAAACATCGGCATGGATAGCATTGCTGCTCATGAGCAGGATCTGCTCGCCTACGCAAATGAGGCGTTTGCTGAACTGAGGGACGTACGTATCGTGGGCACGGCGGCACACAAGGCGGGAGTCCTGTCGTTTACCGTCAAAGGGGTTCATCCGCATGATGTGGGCACAATCTTGAATGAACAGGGCGTGGCGGTCCGCACCGGGCATCACTGTGCACAGCCAGTCATGCAGCGCTTCGGCATACCGGCCACTGCGCGGGCATCTTTCTATCTTTACAACACCATGGCAGAAATCGATGCACTAGTCGCCGGAATTCACAAGGTGCAAAAAATATTCGGCTAATTTGCTTCCAGCATGGACCACAAAAATCTTTATCAGGAAGTTATCCTCGACCATAACAAAAAGCCACGTAACTGGGGCAGATTGGCCGATGCAAGCCATCGGGCGGAAGGCTTGAATCCGCTGTGCGGAGATCACATCTGGCTGTCAGTGAAACTCGATGATGGCAAGGTCCGAGATATTTCATTTGAGGGAGAAAGCTGTGCGATTTGCAAGGCGTCGTCATCGATGATGACTGCGAATGTCAAAGGAAAAAGCGTCGACGATGCCGAGCAACTTGTCCGCGAATTTCGGGATATGGCGACAGGGAAACTCGATACTGGCACCCAGCCGAATCACCTCGGACGCTTGAGTGTCTTCGCCGGTGTAAAAGACCTGCCTTCGCGGGTGAAGTGCGCAATTTTGCCCTGGCATACGCTCCACGCCGCACTGAACTCTGAATCGACCGTATCCACCGAAGGCGACCGGGATCCGGTCGCGGGTGCAGAACGCTGATGCCAAAGATCGCCGATCTCGAGTACACGCCGAACCCAAACGCGCGCAAGTTTGTGCTGAAAGAGCCGTTGACAACCGGTCTCGCGCGCTCCTTTGAAAATGCCGAGCAGGCGCAGCGTGATGAACTTGCCAGTAAGCTGTTCGCGATACCCCATGTGACGAACGTGTTCTACGTCAACAACTGGATTACGGTGACTCAGGACGGCGAAGCGGATTGGCAGGATTTACTGCGCGAGGTCGCGACACCGATACGCGAAGCGCCGGCTGCAGAAAAGACCTCAGAGGAATTCGCCAAAGCGGCCTCCTGGCTTGCAGAGGGTGATGGCGGGGCGAACTTGTCTGAGACCGATAAGCTGAAACTTGACCAGATCAACGAACTGCTGGATGAAGAAGTGCGCCCGTTCCTGCAGGGCGATGGCGGCGACCTATACGTGGTGGGTCTTGAGGGAAACACGCTACGCGTGCATTACCAGGGCGCTTGCGGCTCGTGCCCGAGTTCCATATCCGGCACGCTTGCCGGCATAGAAGGCCTGGTCAAACGCATTGATCCGGCCATGGAAGTAATTGCCGTTTGAGTGCTGGACTGGCACAAGGAATTACTTCTGTCTCTCACCACCCGTCATTACCCAACGCACGTTATGTCCGACTGGATTTTTGTCGCGGAGGCGGAAAGTATCAAGCCCGGGCATTATGAGACAGTTGATCTGGACGGAAGCATTGCCGCGGTCTTCAATATCGAGGGCCAATTCTACGCAATCGAGGATGTCTGCACTCACGATGGCACGGTCCTGACGAGCGGCGCGCCAATCGAAGGCGACGAAATTATCTGTCCAAGACATGGAGCTCGCTTTTGCGTCAGAACCGGCGAAGCACTTTCTCCACCCGCTTATGAGCCTACTGCGACGTTCCCCGTTAAAGTAGAAGCAGGGAAGGTCTATATTCGAGACGATCGATGGGATTAAGTCCCATCGGAGCCACGCATATTCACGCGAGTTCCTTGAACACCGAATGGACCTGCGCGATACGCGTCGATACGTCCGGCATGCTGGCATCTACTCGCAAACGATCCGGCCCGCTGAGCTTGAAGTTCTTTCGCGATTGCACCAGGCGGATAATTTTGGATGAGTCAACCGGTGGGTTCGGGATAAAGTGCAAGACCAGTGTTTCCGGACCGGCGTCAATGCGCGCGACGCCCAAAGTTTTCGATACGATACGCAGGCGATGGGTCTCCAGCAGGCATTTTGCTGGCTCTGGCGGCAGGCCGAAGCGGTCTACCAGTTCCTCCTGCATGGCCTCCAGTTCTTCCAGAGTTTCGCAATTCGCCAGGCGCTTATACAAAACCAGGCGCTCGTGAATGTCGGCACAGTAGTCCTCGGGAAGCAACGCCGGCGTATGCAGGTTGATCTCGGTCCCGAGATTAAAATTTGCTGAAAGTTCCGGCTCCTTTCCGGCCTTCAGTGACTTGACCGCTGAATTGAGCATTTCTGCATAGAGCGCAAATCCGACTTCCTGCATTTCCCCGCTTTG
The DNA here is from genome assembly GCA_045810225.1 of Burkholderiales bacterium. Taxonomy (GTDB): domain Bacteria; phylum Pseudomonadota; class Gammaproteobacteria; order Burkholderiales; family JACQAP01; genus JACQAP01. The sequence goes on along the minus strand of JBJMWI010000180.1, from coordinate 1,762 downwards.
CGATTCGCCTAGCACTTCACCTGCGCCGCGAATTTCGAGATCATGCATCGCCAGATAGAATCCTGATCCGAGTTCCTCCATCATCTGGATCGCCTCCAGCCGCTTCTTCGCCTGAGCTCCGATTGCATCTTCGTCCGGGGTCAAGAGGTAGGCGTAAGCCTGGTGATGAGACCTCCCGACGCGTCCGCGCAGCTGATGCAGTTGCGCCAGGCCGAATTTGTCTGCGCGATTCATGATGATCGTATTCGCGGTAGGGATGTCGATGCCGGTTTCAATGATGGTTGTACATAACAACACATTGAAGCGCGCCTGGTAGAAGTCGCGCATGACGAGCTCGAGTTCCCGTTCCGGCATCTGACCGTGCGCAATACGGATGCGGGCTTCAGGCAGCAATTTGGTAAGACGTTCTTCCATGCGCCGGATGGAATCAATATCGTTGTGCAGAAAATACACTTGGCCGCCGCGCTTGAGCTCGCGCAACACTGCTTCCCGGATAAGACCATCGCTGATCGGGGATACGAAAGTCTTGATGGCGAGTCGGCGCTGCGGGGCGGTTGCGATGACTGAAAAATCACGCAGACCTTCCAGCGACATCGCCAATGTGCGAGGTATCGGCGTTGCTGTGAGGGTAAGAACGTCGACCTCCGCACGCAGCGCCTTCAGCTGCTCTTTCTGGCGCACGCCGAAACGGTGTTCCTCATCGATGATCGCCAGGCCGAGATTCTTGAATTTCACGCCACGTGATAACAGCTTGTGCGTGCCGATGGCGATGTCCAGTGTGCCTTCCGCCAAGCCAGCCAAGGCCATGTTAATGTCCTTCGCAGAGCGGAACCGGGAAAGTTCCGAAATCTTGACTGGCCAATCCGCAAAGCGATCCAGGAACGTCTGAAAGTGTTGTTCGGCCAGCAAAGTCGTCGGCACAAGGACCGCGACTTGTTTACCATCGGCAACGGCTACAAATGCTGCGCGCAAGGCGACCTCGGTTTTGCCAAACCCTACGTCTCCGCAAACCAAACGGTCCATTGGACGTCCAGCCTGCATATCGGCAAGCACTGCCTCGATTGCTGCGGCCTGATCGGCAGTTTCTTCGAACAGAAATCCTTCGCGGAACGCCTCATAGTCGTGGGCTTTGAGCGAGAACGCGTGTCCTTGACGCAGCGCGCGCTGCGCATAAAGTTGGAGAAGTTCCGCAGCTGTATCCCGAACTTGGGCCGCGGCACGTCGGCGGGCTTTCTCCCATTGCCCGCTGCCGAGCTTATGCAGCGGTGCTGCGTCTTCAGCCGCGCCGCTGTAACGGCTAATAACGGCTAACTGCGAAACTGGAACATAAAGCTTGTCACCAGCATCGTATTCCAGGGTCAAGAATTCCGTCACCCCTTCGCCGAGGTCCATGGTTGCGAGACCCAGATAGCGGCCGATGCCGTGTTGCGAATGCACGACCGGATCGCCCACTTTGACCTCGGAAAGGTCGCGCAGCATGCCTTCGGCCGCGATCCGGCGCTCGCGCGTGGTTCGCGTGCGCACTTGCGATGGATACAGTTCATTCTCGGTGACGATCGCGATGCGCCTGTCGGGATCGACGAATCCGGCATGCAGCGGGCCCACTGTCAGCATCAAAGAATGGGCCGATTGCTCGAACGCCGTCCAGCTCTCACAGAGCTCCGGGTGCATCCGATATTCGTGCAATAGGCCCAGCATTGTTTCGCGGCGTCCAAGCGTCTCGGCGATCAACAGCACCCGGCCATTGAAGCTTTCGCAAAAC
>JBJMWI010000179.1:0-12856 GCA_045810225.1 Burkholderiales bacterium | reverse complement strand
AGCTTAAGATGTTCATCGCTTTCTCCTTTCAGGTTCAGTGCGCGCCGCTGAACTAGTCGCCGGACGCCTTTGCCATCCAGCGCATCACTGTCGTGTTCAACGCCTTTTCTCAAACACTTCCTTGACCACTGGCAGGGCCGAGAAGACGTTTGGCCAACCGGCGTAGAACGCGAGTTGGGTGAGTGCTTCCGAGGTCTGCTCCTTGGTCAGGCCGTTGTCCATCGCCCGGTTCAGGTGATATGGAATTTGCGCCACCTGCCCCGAAGCGACGAGGGCGCTCACCGTAACCAGGCTGCGATCGCGCGGAGCCAAGTCTGGTCTCAGCCATAAATTGCGGAACAGGAGGTCGGTCGTGTAGTCCACCACGCCAGCGGATACGTTGCCAAACTGTTGGCCAACCCGTGATTCGCGCTCCTTCTCGGCTGGCTCATCGAGCGGGAGAAGCGTGGGCGCTGCGGCCGGCAGCCGATCGTCGCCGATCCTCCGTTTTGCAAAGACTTCCTTCGCCGCTGCGACCGCCGACATGGCATTTCCCCAACCTGAATAGAAAGCGAGATGATTGATGATCTCCGATACTTCCGCAGGCGTTACGCCCTCGTCCAGCGCAAGACTGAAATAGCGAGGTAACTCTGCGGCCTGATTGCGCGCGATCAGCGCGGCAAGCGTAACGACGCTGCGATCTCGCCGGGAAAGCCCAGGGCGATTCCAGATGTCACTGAAGAGCTGCTCCTGCGCAAACTTTTCAAGCGCCGGGGAAACCGGTGCGATTTCGTTGGCTTGGCTCATGTAGGCCGTTGCGCATAGCAGAACCGCGAGGACTGTTTGCCTCACGCATTCCTCTTTCTCGTTAGAAACATGCCGACAATCTCGCAATAGGCGCCTTATGTCTTCCTTCGGCATAGAGTTGCGCCACACCGGGTCAATCAATCGGGTTTGGCCGGTAGACCTGGTGTGACGTCGACGAGCCCCATAAGTTTGCTACTGACCATTGATCCGGTCGGAAGGCTTCCGCTGTGCTTGATTTTGTGCCCAAGTGGTTTGGCCGGTGATCCTGTTCCGTTGAGTAAACGAAATGGACCAGGACCATTGGAGCGAAGGTCCGCTTCTGGCCGATAGCTGCCGGGCAGAATTAATCTCTCACGGGTTACCGGCTTTTCCTGGCGCACCAGGAACTACAGCAGTCACGCCTTCCGGATTGATGTTGAACACTAGGAACACCAATGGCACCTCGCCGGGATTGCCCCATTGATGCACGAGACCAAACGGTTCGTAGATCACGGCGCCGGCTGCTCTGTTATGCGGTGTACCTTCGATTGTATTTGCGCCGGTTCCGGACAGGATGTAATAGAGCGCAGCACCTGATCGATGATGCGGCGCATTGGTCGGCATTTGTGCCGGAAAGGTGACGCGCGACAAGGTTAGGTCATAACGGCCGGGCTTCAGTGAGGGAAGCGGCGCCTCCGTCCGATAGAGTTCATGACCGATGGCCGGTGCAGCTTCGAGTGGCTTATTGAGATCCGCGGCCACTACAAGTACGAAATGCAGAAAAGTGGAAGGTTCGCTACCCCCCGCCTTGAGATTGGCGGCGCTACCGTTGGCGATATACAAAGCTTCGCCGGGACTTAGCGTCTTGCTGTCATTCCCGACTGAGACTGCCGTTGATCCGGACAGCTGGTAAAGAATCCCGTCGCTCGCGGAAACTCTGCTGCTTTGTCCTGTGGGCAACGTAACACTAACCGCTCTGAAGTGAACTGGAGCATCGACTACCGTCTGCAATTTGGTTGCAGCCAGTACTGCTCTCGTGATCGCCGGCGCAGCCGGTGTGTTCGGTTCAGCAGCCGGTGCGCTGAATGCGACTGCGCAAACACAGACCAGCAAACTTCTAAGTATCGTGGAGTGCATGAACTTCTCCTTCGCAAGCCTCATTGGGTATTTTTCGCCGCTACGGCTTGTCGAATCTGGTTCGCAACCAATTCGAAATGGGTATTTATCGCGCCCACGCCTTGCATCGATAATATTTTCACGTACTTCACCCCGGTACCACCGGCCGCAAAGGCGACCGCGTTCGGGTAAATCGATAAGTCCTGGCCAGTGAACTGGCGACTGTCGGTCGTGTGTTGCAGATCCTGCAATTCCTTCTGTGTCAGGCAGGCGCAGGTACCGCGCGCTGGCCCCACGGAACGCTGGAGATCCTGCATCTCCCGCGAAGAGCCCGCAAGGTGATAGTCGATCCTGTTGGTAAAGGTATAGGTAGTCATCAGCACCTCGGCTATGGCCTGTTCGATCACCTGGCGTTGCAACTGCCCACCCTCGGTGGTGAAGTGGGCGGCTATCTCATTCGCCTCTTGAGTCGACAGAAGCGGTTCAAGTACGCCGCTCCACCCCGCGTAGAACCATGCCGGGTCCCGAACATTCGTATCGATAATACGGTCGACGTCAGACTCAAGCGTTGGCGATAGTGGCTTACCGCCTGCGGCGCGGATGGCGGTCTGTTTCAGGTACAGCGCGCCGGTGGCCACGAATATGGAAGGGTCATGCGCATGCACTACGCGCTGCACTGCGCTCTCTTTCGACTCCTGCTGTGCCTGGGCGGCGCCGCACATCAGCAAAGGTAATAGGAGAAGCGAACGGGAAATGGAACTCATCGTCAAACCTTCAAGAAGGAGCATGCAGTAGCACCAGGCAATCATAATGCACTTTCTATTATTACCATGAGGAGATACTGCAGTTTGCTTACGGTCAATATAGACGGTGCGGCTGCCACTGATGGCATTGGAGCGCAGGCTAGGCCAAGCGATGTGAACATGGTGTGCGACCCTCCTACCCGAGAATCTTAAGCAAGCGCGCGCTGGCTGCCACGCACAGCAGTAAAGATGCAAGGATCAACAAGGCGGTGCCCAGATTGGTGGCATGCGCGACGAAGCCGATCAGTGCAGGCCCCAGCAAAACGCCTGCATAGCCCAGGGTGGTGATCGCGGGAACGGCAATGCTTTCGGGCATCTCGCTCTGTTTGCCGGCCAACGAAAACATGACTGGCACAATGTTCGCACATCCCACACCCACCAGAGCGAATCCTAAAATGCCAACCGGCCAGGACGAAATGAGAGTGGCGAGCGCCAGGCCTGCTGCTGCAAGAAGGCCTCCTCCAACGACCGTCCACTTGGGGCCCACTCTTCTTACGAAGCGGTCGCCTGTCAAACGCCCAATTGTCATGGTCGCAGCGAAAGCAGCATAACCGAGGCCCGCATGGGTGGGCGACATGCCGCGGACATCGGCGAGGAATACAGCGCTCCAGTCCAGTACCGCGCCCTCCGCTAGGAACAAGATGAAGCACAGCACGCCGATGAACAACACGACGCCTTTAGCCAAAGCAAATGCTGGCCCGCTGTTACGGCCGCCGTATGGCAGAAACTGAGAAGCACTGAGCGCAAGCAGTACAGCAAGCGTTACGGTGACCATCCAGGTCGCATTAAATGGAGACATCCCTACGCTGAGCAGCCCGCTTACGCCACCTGCGCCGACCACGCCCCCGAGGCTGAACAGTCCGTGGAACCCCGACATCATGGTGCGTCCACTGGCTCGCTCCAGGATAATGGCCTGGATATTCATGGCGCAATCAAGGGAACCCATGCCGGCTCCGAAAAAGAACAACGCCACGGCCAGCCAGGTCATCGACGACACATATGCAAGCAAGGGCAGCGTCGCGCAAATGACCAATACAGACAGTATCAGCACTCGCCGGCAACCCCATCGTGACGTCAGGATCCCTGCCAACGGCATGGCAACAATGGACCCTGCGCCGAGACACAGCAGCAACGTGCCCAACGCTGCTTCCTGAATTCCCAACCGTTCTTTTGCAAACGGCACCAAAGGTGCCCATGCCGCCATGCCGAGCCCCGCAATAAAAAACGCGGTGCGGGTTGCATGCGCTTGTGCTGGAATGTACTGAACGGCTGGACTATCGCTTTCCATAGAATCATAGACAGGCCAGCGTCCTGCCCGGTCGCGGGTCCGTTGTCAGGACTGGATTATTGTTCTAGTTTACAGAGTGCTGGATTCTCTGCGTCTGGCCCACTAGCATCAATGGCGTGCGACATTTCGCTAACCGCGCGACATATCTGAAGGAGGAGAGTTATGGCAAAGCTACCGCGGCGGGATATGTTGAAGGGACTCGCGGCGGGCGCACTTGCGGCGAGCGGACTCACATCGATGCTGCGGCCAACTGTCAGCAATGCGGCAGAGCTTCGCTACGCGCCGGAGAAAGGGGCCGAACTTAAGCTGTTGCGCTGGAAACCATTTGTTCAGGGCGATGAGGAACAGTGGCAGGCAAACACGCGCAAGTTCACAGAGCTTACCGGCGTGCGTGTTGTGGTTGAAACGGTAAATCTAGCCGATATCCGCGCGAAAGCACATCTGGCTGCAAGCGTCGGTACCGGCCCGGACATCCTGTTTGGAACCAGCGATGATCCGCAGATGTACCCCGACCAGTGCCTCGATGTCACGGAACTCGCGAACTACCTGGGCGCCAAATATGGCGGTTGGTATGACGCCTGCCGCAGAAATTGCACAGCCGACAATCGCTGGCACGCACTTGCGCCGGCGTTTTATCCGTCTAGCGTCGTGTATCGCGAAAGCATGATCAGGGCCGCTGGTTTCAGCGCTGTCCCTGCAGACCTGCCCGGTTTTCTGAAGCTTTGCCAGGCACTGAACGCGAACGGAACGCCGGCCGGTCTGGCCTTGGGAAACGCAACAGGCGATGCGAATGCCTGGTGTCACTGGCTGGTCTGGGCTCACGGCGGAAAATTGGCGGACGAAAACCAGCGAGTGGCAATCAACTCGAAAGAAATCATTGCCGCGCTGGAATACGGCAAAGCGCTCTACCCCACATTCATCACCGGCACCTTGTCGTGGCTGGACCCGCACAACAACAAGGCGTTTCTCGCTGGCGCGATCAGCCTGACCTATAACCCGATCTCGATTTATTACGCGGCCAAAACCTCCAGCGATCCAGCGACGAAGGCAATGTCGGCAGACATTCAACACGCTCATCTGCCCATTGGCCCCACCGGCAACCGCACCGAATATTCCCCGTCCTCGTCAATATTGATTTTCAAGTACACCAAATATCCGAATGCTGCGCGCGAGTATTTGCGATTGATGTTTGAGCGGGAGCAGTACGAAGCATGGCAGAAGGCGTCCTCAGGCTATGTCTGCCAAACGCTTCGCGCTTACGAATCGAATCCGATCTGGACTTCGGATCCGAAGATCACGCCTTTCCGAGAAGGTGGAGCGCGTAGTCTCTATCCCGGTTACGCCGGCAAGGTGGGGCCCGCCTCTGCTGGCTGCCTGGCGGATTTCATTATCGTCAACATGGTTGCGGAGGCGGTCTCGGGACAAGCCACACCGAAAGATGCTGCCGCCCGAGCGGAACAACGTGCGCGCCGGTACTACAAGAGCTGAGAGTTTTCTACTGACTAGTACCTCAAAGCAGACGTACCATCGTCGCGCATTCTGCGGACACTACGTTACAAATCTCCTTCAACCGAACGCGTAACACCCGCGTTGAGCCATCGGTCAAAGGGGACAATCATGAAAACGAATCGAAAGTGGGACACGCGTATTGTTTGTGCGCCAATTTTGGGGCAACGGCATACATGACTATTGAACGAGATGCCACGAATTGGCGTCGCGAGGAATTACTCAGCCTGCTGTCCACGTCTGGGAATCTCGCGGGCCTTTGCATAACCGTAGTTGCGCTGATGAATACCTTCAGCAAGGGCCGGGCCGACGTCACCATTGTCGATGACGTGCTGGCGGTGTGCGCAGCGGCTTTTCTGCTGTGCATTTACATTATTTTTTGGGCGCTGCGTACAAAAGCGCCGGACACATTCGATGTGTTAGTCAAGGCGGTCGATGCAGTCTTCTTTTTGACCTTGGCAGCCATGACGATCGTCGCATTCATGATCGTCTATACCATCTGGTAGCGCGCGTCTAACGCTCTGGCATGCGCGCGACTAACGCGCGCAACCGCGCATTCATCTCGTCTGCGGGCAAGTGCACTGGCCAACCGTGTCCGGGCAGCAACCACTCAAAGCGGTAGTCAGTAAGCTTGCCGAGCGATGCAGTCAGCTTCGTCCATGAATACCAGCATGCATCGCGAAAAGCGACCAAATCGCGCTCCCGCGCGCTCCACGCCAGCGAGTCTCCCGCAAACAGCACGCGATCTTCGAGCAAATACACCACGCTGCCGCGTGTATGTCCCGGCACCGGGATAGCCATGACGCCCGGGCCAATGGCGCACGGGGATTCGCCTTCCAGCAGATCGGTTGCATACGGTGCCGCCGAGCGATCGTCGCGATGGATCCATACCCGTGCGCCAAATTGCTTTGCGTACTGGTCTGCGTCTGCGACGTCGTCCTGATGCGAGAGCAGGATGTGCGCGATGCCGCCCGCGTTCCCGAACCACTTTACCAGCTCAGCGGAATGGCGCGGCGAATCGATGAGCAAGTTCCCCCCTGGGCGCGCGGCAAAGTACGAGTGCGCGCCGAACGACGACCTGGCATTGAAGCCGCAACGCCACACGCCGTTGGTAAGTTCCTCCGGAAAAATAATGCCTGGCGGCCGCCGTTGTTTCGTTTCGCTGCGGACGGACGCGGTCGGACAGACGAGTACCGCGCGCCACGCTGCCAGCCGCTCCTCCTGCGTGCTCGGCTGCCGCGCGAACACGCTTTTGCCGTTCTGTTCGACGATTAGATCCGGCGCGACGTGCCGAGCTGCGCCGCAATCTATGCAAGCCGTGTCGATGTACCAGTCGCCCGGAGCGGAATCGGGATTACGAACTGCTTTCATTAGTGAAACCCGCCCGCTAAAACGCTTTGGACATTACGATGCCATTAACGTTGCAACTTTGTGTTTTGCATCCACGATTCTCAGTACTGTCACAGGGTCGCACGGTTTGACCAGGTGACCATCGAATCCGGCTTCACGCGATAAACGCTTGTCCTCGTCCTGACCCCAGCCGGTCTGGGCAATGATCATCACTTGTTTGCCCCACTCGGTTGCCCGCATCCGACGGCAGACTTCCAGGCCATTGACCTTCGGCAAACCGATATCGATAAGCGCGATATCAGGGCGAAAGTGCTCTGCAGTTTCCAGGGCCTGCTCGCCATCGAACGCTGTTTCAACCACGTGTCCGGCCAACTTCAGAAACAGAGCAAGCGACTCCGCAGCGTCGTGGTTATCGTCCACGACGAGCACTCGTCTGACCACGCCCGACGATGCAAGATCATCAGGGTCCTTGGTGATCTGCGCCTGGCTTTCGGTTGAATGCCGTACCGGCAAGCGAATCAAAAATTCGCATCCGCGACCAAGGCCTTCGCTGCGGGCCTCGACAGTACCTCCGTGCAATTCAATCAGCGATCTCACCAGCGAAAGGCCTATCCCCAGCCCGGCCTGACTCCTCTCGTTGGAAGCATCCACCTGAAAAAACATATTGAAAACCTTGCCGAGTTCAGCCGGCTCGAGACCAATGCCATTGTCCCGCACGCTAATGACAATAATGTTGTCTTCGCGATCGGCCGTAAGTTCGATCAGTCCTCCCGGATCGGTATACTTCGCCGCGTTCGTCAGTAGATTGGTGATCGCCTGGGTTAGCCGCGCGAAATCAGCAAACAGAAATACAGGTTCGGCACGAATGTTCACCGAGAGCCGGTGGCCGCGCTCCTCGATCAACGGAGTACCCGTCTCCACGGCCGCATTGATGACTTCCTTCAAATCCGTTTTCTGCGAACGCAATTCAAGTTTATTTCGATTGATGCGGGAAATATCCAGCAGGTCGTCGATCAGCCGGGTCAGGTGCTTGACCTGGCGTTCGATCATGCTGCCCGCCCAAAGAGCGTTGTCTGGAGTGCTGTGATTCAGACGCAGCACGCGCGCTGCATTGCGAACTGCAGCAAGCGGATTCCGTAGTTCGTGCGCCAACTGCACCAGAAAAGCATTTTTCTGCCGGTCCGCTTCCAGCAATGCCTGTTCCACGCTTTTTCTGGCCGTAATATCGACCAGCACGCCGGTAAAATGCGTAGGCGTACCGGCCTCGTCATATTCGATCGTTCCGCGCGAGATCACCCAGCGCGGACTACCTTCGGTCACGATACGGTACTCGGCCTCGTACGGTTCGCCGGTCGCAATAGCTTGGCGGACTCGTTTGAGCCGCTCTTCCCGATCGTCCGGATGTACTTTATCGTTCAGGGACTGGCGTGCTGCAAAACCGCTTTCATCAAACGGCACATCGCCCGCCATGCGTTGAAAATTAGCATCGCCGTATACGCGGTCCGTCGACATATCCCAGTCGTACATCCCCATTTCGCCTACGCGTAATGCGCTGTCAAGGCGGCTGCGGGTAACGGCAAGGTCGCGCTCTGCCCGCGCTCGGATGATTGCGTCTGCGGCCTGGCGCGAATAGAGGTCCAACACCTGCAGTTCATGGTTGGAGAAATCGCGCGGCTCAACCAGATGCGTCACTAGGGCGCCGAGTACTTCGCCGTCCCGGGACAGCAGCGGCGTTGCCTGTACCGTGCGATAGCCCGCGCGGGCTGCAATCGAGCGGAAGGGTTCGTATTCCGGGTCTTTGTTTACGTCAGCAACGATCACGCGTTTGCGATTGCGAATCGCGCGCGGGCCGGCCAAGCCAGTAGCGATAGACGCTGTGCCGATCGCCTTGAGAAACTCGGCATCGAATCCGCGGTGCGCGACTATTTGAAGCGTGTTGGTGGTGGCGTCAAATAACTGGAAATTTCCGAATCGACCCCGCAGCACCAGAATAACTGCATCAAGGATCTCGTTGAGCGTGGCCGACAGGACAGCGGAAACCTCCAGCTGCCTTTCACCATGCAGCGCTCGGGTATGTAGTTGCGCAGACAATGCAGCCGTCCCTAACGACATTGAAGTGGACATTATATGAATTCAAGGAAGCGCCTGGTAAATCAACCCGCGGATGCGTTGCCAGCACGCAAGCCTCCATGCTTTCGGTTCGTTGGAGTAGTAACCGTTCTTGCGGAGGAATAACTATCATGGCGACGTGAGCAGTAACGGGTTTAGGATCCCGCGCACCGTTTCTTCCGCCGGCCAGGGATGTTAAAGAACCCCCGCTTCATGGTAGAGTGGTGCCAGTCTTGAAATTCCCTTAAATTCACTACGCTAGCTTAGGTTTCTAATCTAATGGAGCAACTGCAGTCCGTCATCGATAAGGCCTTTGAGAACCGCGCCGGGATCTCGCCGAAAAGCGCCGAACCGGCGCTTAGAGAGGCGGTGGCAGAGGCCATCACGCAGTTGGATTCCGGCAAGCTTCGCGTAGCCGAGAAATCCGGCAAGGAATGGGTGACGCACCAGTGGCTCAAAAAGGCCGTGTTGCTATCTTTTCGGCTGCAAGACAATGCGGTGGTGCGCGATGGCTACACCAATTATTTCGACAAGGTGCCGGCCAAGTTTGCCGATTACGGCAGTGCGGATTTTCAGGCCGGCGGCTTTCGTGTGGTGCCGAATGCCGTGGTGCGCCGCGGATCCTTTATCGCGAAAAACGTGGTGCTGATGCCCTCCTTCGTCAACATCGGCGCTTACGTCGATGAGGGCACCATGGTCGATACCTGGGCTACGGTCGGTTCGTGCGCACAGATCGGCAAGAATGTGCACTTGTCCGGCGGGGTCGGCATCGGCGGCGTACTGGAGCCGGTGCAGGCGAACCCAACCATCATCGAGGACAATTGCTTCATCGGCGCACGCTCAGAAGTGGTCGAAGGCGTGGTGGTCGGTGAAGGCTCAGTGATTTCAATGGGCGTCTATATTGGCCAAAGCACGCGCATCTACAACCGGGAAACCGGCGAAGTCCTTTACGGCAAGATACCGCCCGGTTCGGTCGTGGTCTCCGGCAACCTGCCATCGGGAGACGGGAAATACAGCCTGTACTGCGCAGTCATCGTCAAACAGGTAGACGCCAAGACGCGCGCCAAGACCAGTATCAATGAATTGTTGAGAATGCCGTGAAGAACCGTCACGGCTCCTTCGGCTTTTCCAACTCTTCGAGGCCAACATGTTCCTGACACCTTTGTTCAAGCTGATGGCGGAAAAACAGGCGTCCGATCTGTTCATTTCGGCGGGCGCTCCTGTATCGATCAAGATCCTCGGCATCATCATGCCGGTCAACCAGCAGATCATCGATCCGGAGACTGCGCGCAAGATCGCTTACGAAATCATGAGCGACAAGCAGATACGGGAATTCGAAGAGACCATGGAGATGAATTTTGCCCAGGTCATCCCGGATGTCGGCCGCTTCCGCGTCAACGTGTTCCGCCAACGCGGAAATGTTGCCATGGTGATCCGCTTCCTCAAGAGCGGCACGGTCGGCATCGACAAGCTCAAACTCCCTGCCGTGCTGAAGGAGTTGATCATGGAGAAGCGCGGCTTCGTGGTCGTGGTGGGGTCAACCGGATCAGGCAAGTCAACCACGCTGGCGGCGATGATCGAACATCGTAATGCTCTGAAGCCGGGCCATATCCTGACCATCGAGGACCCGATGGAATTTGTGTTCCGCAATGACAAGTGCGTCATCAACCAGCGCGAAGTCGGCACCGATACCCGGACATACGAAAATGCGCTGGTCAATGCCATGCGTGAAGCTCCGGACCTGATGATGATCGGAGAAATCCGCGACCGCGAGACGCTGCAGCACGCACTGCTGTATGCGCAGACTGGCCACCTGTGCATTTCAACGTTGCACGCCAACAACAGTTATCACGCGCTGAACCGGATCATTAACTTTTTTCCGTACGATGCGCGCACGTCACTGTTGTCGGATCTCTCCATCAGCTTGCGCGCGATCATCTCGCAGCGCTTGGTCAAGGCAAACGATGGATCGCTGGTGGCCGCGGTTGAAGTCATGCTGAACACCAAGCACATCGCCGAACTGATCAAGAAAGGTGAGATCGACCAGATACGGGAAGCCATGGAACAAAGCCTTTCGCCGGGCTCGAAGACATTCGAGCACGCGCTGTTTGAGCTTTACATGGCCGGTACGGTGTCCAAAGATGAGGCACTGAAAAATTCCGATTCCGCGACCAATCTTTCCTGGCTCATCAACAACTTTGAACAGAAGGCGGCCGGCAAACTCGGAGAAAGCCCGACCGGACGCGTTAGCCTGAAACCCGGCATCGCTTATTCGTTCAATGAGATCAAGCTGAACGTGGATGATGAGAAGAGCTGAAGCGCCCCAACCGGGCTCTACATCGGCGACGCTGGATCTCGCGCGCGAGCTGATCTCGCGCGTTTCCGTTACGCCGAACGACGCGGGCTGCCAGCAAGTCCTGGCGCAGCGCCTGCGCAAACTCGGTTTCACGATCGAGCATCTGCGTTTCGGCGACGTCGATAACCTGTGGGCGCGTCGCGGAAAGAGCGCACCGCTGGTCTGTTTTGCGGGGCACACCGACGTCGTTCCCACCGGTCCGCTCGATCAATGGCATTCCGATCCTTTCGTACCCACGGAGCGCGACGGCAACTTGTACGGGCGTGGCGCCGCAGACATGAAATGCTCGATCGCCGCGTTCGTGACGGCGGTCGAAGCCTATCTGGGTCAGCACGAGCAGCACCCGGGTTCCATCGCCTTATTGATCACGTCCGATGAGGAAGGCGTCGCCGTGAACGGCACCGTCAAGGTCGTGGAAGCATTGCGCGCACGTGGCGAGACCATCGATTACTGCATTGTTGGCGAACCCTCGTCGGTATCGCAGCTCGGTGACACCATGAAAAATGGGCGTCGTGGCTCGCTGTCTGGCGAATTGCTGGTGCGCGGTATCCAGGGACACATTGCCTATCCGCACCTGTCGCGCAATCCCATTCATGAGTTTGCGCCGGCGCTGTCCGAACTAGTTGGCGCAAAGTGGGACGACGGCAATGAATATTTTCCCCCAACCACCTGGCAGGTTTCGAATATTGCCGCGGGTACCGGTGCCAACAACGTGATTCCGGGCGAACTGCGCGTATCCTTCAATTTCCGGTTCTCTACGGCGAGCACCGCTGAGGCGCTCAAAGCACGGGTACACGAAGTACTCGATCGCCATGGACTGGGCTATGCGCTGACGTGGTCGCTCTCCGGCCGCCCGTTTCTGACACCAAGAGGCAAACTTGTGGAGAGCCTGTCGCGCGCAGTGCAGGCTGTTGCGGGATGCACACCAGAACTTTCCACCAGCGGCGGGACCTCGGATGGCCGCTTCATTGCGGACATTTGCCGAGAAATTGTAGAACTAGGACCGATAAACGCGTCGATCCACAAACTGAACGAATCTATCGCGCTGGCGGATCTGGAAGCCCTGTCGCAAATTTACCGGTTGGCGCTTGATGACATATTAGATGGCCGCTAAAACCGGCGGCGAACCGAAACAGGTTCGCGACTGGTTGCATGCCACGGTCGCTCGTTTCAAGCGCAGCGGCTTGCATTTCGGTCATGGCAGCAGCAATGCGCATGACGAAGCGGTGTACCTGCTTTTGCATACGCTGCATCTGCCGCTCGACGAACTTGATTCTGTTCTAGACCGTCCCCTCAGTCGTGACGAAATCCAAAAACTGGAACACATCGTGCGCAGGCGTGCCGACGAACGTATTCCGGCCGCCTACCTGACGCGCGAAGCCTGGCTGGGGGAGTATCGCTTCCACGTGGATGAGCGCGCGATCGTGCCGCGTTCCTACATTGCTGAACTGCTGCTCGATGGCCTGCATCCCTGGGTTGGCGACGTACAGACCATTTCAAGCGCGCTGGACTTGTGCACCGGATCGGGCTGTCTGGCCATCTTGCTGGCGCTGGTTTTTCCAA
>JBJMWI010000178.1:0-8406 GCA_045810225.1 Burkholderiales bacterium | reverse complement strand
GGCTTTGCTTGTTCGACCGGCGCAGGCGGCCGCTCCATTTTCGGTTCGGGCTTTGCTTGCTCAACCGGCACGGGTGGCGGTTCGACTTTCGGCCGCACAAACTCGGGACTAACTTCGGGGCGAGGCGCTTCAACAATATCGGCGCTAGGAGCAACCGGGCGTTCGGGCTGTGCCCTCTGTACAGGCGGCTCGCGCGGCGGTTCCGGGCGACGCGGTTGGACTTCGGCCTTGGGTTTCGGCTCCACCTCTCTGCGTGGAACGGCCGGCGCCTGTTCGGTAAGGGGAATCTCGGGCGCTAACGCGATTTCGACTTGCAGTACCGGTGGAGAATCGGCCGGCACGGCGTGCAGTCCAGGCAAAGCGGCAATCAGAACAGCATGAATGAACACCGATACCGCAAAGGCCACTTTGAAGGGGCGCTCGCGGTACCAATCGGTTCCCGATGGAAAATAAAATCCTCTGTCAAAGGTCGCATCAGCCATCGATTAAGGTTAGTGCAACGCATTGAGACAAGTAAAGTTTGCCGGTCAAACTAATGAAAATCATGATGTCCATTTGGTGATTTTTCTAGGGTGATGAGGGTAAACATTCCGGAAAATGCTTGGGACTCGTTGGGCTCTCCCGGCAGACAGTTGCGGGATTCCGGGTTCAATGATTCGAGCAACAATGTCAATCTAACCTTCTGGAGAAAAATATGTGGAGCAAGCCTGAGTACACCGAAATGCGTTTCGGCTTTGAAGTCACGATGTACATCGCCAACCGCTAATTCAACAGCGCTGGGCTTGGACAAAGGCCCCATCACGGGGCTTTTGTCTTTTCTGGCCCGGTAACCGTTTAAGCGATAGCCCATCAGATGGCAATACGAGTAAGAGTTCTGGGTGCAGCCGCGGGAGGGGGATTCCCGCAATGGAACTGCAATTGCAGGAATTGTGACGGGGTTCGAAAGGCCACGGTGCGCGCGACTGCGAGGACGCAATCGTCGATTGCAATCAGCGGAGATGGCACTAACTGGATTTTGTTCAATGCTTCGCCGGACCTGTTGACGCAATACAAAAGTTTCGCGGAGCTGCAACCCGCACGTGCTATACGCGATACGGCGATACGGTCTATCGTGCTGATGGATGCGCAAATCGACCATACCACCGGTTTGTTGATGTTGCGCGAAGGGCGTCCATTGGAGATCTATTGCACGGACATGGTCCGCGATGATCTAAGTACCGGAAATCCGCTTTTCAAAATCCTCGAGCATTATTGCGGCGTCAACTGGCATGAGATTCCCATCAGGCAAGGCAGCACATTTGAAATAATTGGCGCCGAGGGCCTGGTTTTCACGGCAGTAGCATCGAAGAGCAATGCGCCCCCTTATTCGCCGCATCGCGACAAGCCGCTTGCAGGAGACAACATCGGCATGCGCGTAACGGATCCCCGGTCTGGTGCAGTGCTGTTTTATGCGCCTGGCCTCGGAGAGATCGAGGCGCATCTGAAGCCCTTTCTAAACGAGGCTGATGTCGTTATGGTCGATGGCACCTTCTGGACAGATGACGAAATGATCCAGCTGGGCCTGTCCAGGAAGCATGCTCGTGATATCGGCCATTTGCCCCAGTCGGGCACAGGCGGCATGATGGACGTACTGAAGCCATTGAAAGCATCGCGCAAAATATTAATCCACATTAATAACACCAATCCCATACTGGACGAAGACTCGGCCGAGCGCAGACAGTTAACCGCCGCCGGCATCGAAGTCGCATACGACGGCATGGATTTGACGCTTTGACGGGAGACGTATATGGGTGCCGCTGACAATTTGCCATGGACCAAGCCCGAATTCGAAGCTGAATTGCGCGCCAAGGGCAAGCGCTACCACATTTATCATCCGTTCCACATTGCCATGAACAGCGGCAAGTGCACCAAGGAACAGGTGCAGGGGTGGGTGTATAACCGGTTTTACTATCAGATCAGCATTCCAATCAAGGACGCTGCAATTCTGGCCAACATGCCGGACCGGGAGCAGCGCCGCAAGTGGATCCTGCGCATTATCGATCATGATGGCATAGAGGGTCAGGAAGGCGGCATCGAGGCCTGGCTGCGGCTAGCCGAGGCGTGCGGCCTTAAGCGCGAGGACGTTACTTCGCTCGAACACGTCTTGCCAGGCGTGCGCTTCGCAGTCGACGCATACGTCAATTTCGCGCGGCGCGCTCCATGGCAGGAAGCGGCATGCTCCTCGCTGACCGAATTATTTGCACCGGAAATCCACCAGAAGCGGCTGGATAATTGGCCCCAGCATTATCCGTGGATTGAACCGGAAGGCTACGCTTACTTTCGTAAACGCCTGTCCGAGGCGCGCCGCGACGTGGAACACGGATTGCAGGTCACGCTCGAATACTTCAAAACCCGGCCTGAGCAACAAAGAGCGCTGGGGATTCTGCAGTTCAAGCTTGATGTTTTATGGAGCATGCTCGATGCCATGCAGGTCAACTATGGCATTGGCGCATCGGCACATGGCTGAGGCACCGGGATTTACCGAAGACACGGTCTTCGAACTGCAGCGCCATTTTCGCTTTCAATGGGAACCTGCACAACAGGGTTTCGTACTGCTGTACCCCGAAGGCATGGTGAAGCTGCCAGGCAGTTCCGGGGAGATCATGAAGCGAATCGACGGCAAACTCAGCGTGCGCGGCATTGTCGAAGATTTGCAAACCGCATTTCCCGGGACGGACCTGAAAGGGGACGTCATCGGGTTTCTGGAGCATGTACATGGAAAAGGCTGGATCCGTCCCAAGCAAGCCGGGTAACCCGCTCTGGTTGCTGGCAGAAGTAACCTACAAGTGTCCGTTGCACTGCGTGTTCTGCTACAACCCGGTGGACTACGCGCGCTACGGCGAAGAGCTTTCAACCGACGACTGGTTGCGCGTGTTACGCCAGGGCCGGGAACTGGGCGCCACGCAACTTGGTTTCTCCGGCGGCGAGCCGTTGATGCGCGATGACCTTGAAATCATGGTCTCTGAGGCGCGCAAATTGGGCTACTACTCGAACCTGATTACTTCCGGGATCGGGCTCAATGAAAAACGCATAGCATCCTTCAAGGAAGGCGGCCTGGACCATATCCAGCTGTCATTCCAGGATTCGACGCGGGAGATGAATGATTTTTTGTCGAGCACAAAGACTTTCGAGCTCAAACAGAAAGTCGCGAAGCTGGTCAAGAAATACGACTATCCCATGGTGCTGAACTGTGTCTTGCACCGTCACAACATCGACCACGTGCAGCAAATCCTCGAAATGGCGGAAGCCATGGATGCCGAGTACGTCGAGCTTGCCAACACTCAGTACTATGGCTGGGCCCTGCTGAACCGGGACCAGTTGCTACCGACACGCGATCAACTGAAACGCGCCGAAGAAGTAACGAACAAATTTCGTGAACGGGTCGGCAACAAAATGCGCATCTTTTTCGTCGTCCCGGACTACTATGAGGAACGCCCAAAAGCCTGCATGAATGGCTGGGGTGCGCTATTCCTGACAGTGACCGCCGACGGTCTTGCGCTGCCCTGCCATGAGGCGCGTATGCTGCCAGGGCTTAGTTTTCCGAATGTGCGGGATCACGATTTGCGCTGGATCTGGTACGACTCTCCGGGATTTAACGCCTACCGGGGCGACTCGTGGATGAAGGAGCCTTGTCGATCGTGTCCCGACAAAGTGAAAGACTTCGGTGGTTGCCGGTGTCAGGCATACATGCTGACCGGTGATGCAACCAATGCCGATCCGGTATGCGGACTGTCACCACTACATCATGTAGTCACCGATGTTGTGGACAAGGCGCAAAACCCAACGGCGCCTAGAGTGGAAGTCAAGCCGATCGTCTTCAGAGACGACAAGAATTCCCGTGCCTTGAGCAAAACGCCGGCCTAGCGCCTGCTGCGGCCATGAACCCGGCGCCCGTCACGTCGCTGGCTGTAAATGCCCGCGGCCTGGTCAAACGTTATGGCGATGTCCTGGCCGTAGACGGACTCGATCTGCAGATACCCGCCGGCCAGTTCTTCGGTCTGCTCGGGCCGAACGGCTCCGGAAAAACATCAACCATCCACATGCTGGCCACGCTGATCCGCCCAAGTGGGGGTTCCGCCAGCGTGTTCGGACATGATGTGGTGCGTGATTCAGTCCAGACGCGAGCGTCGATCGGGCTCGTTTTCCAGGAATCGGCGCTCGATCGCACGCTGTCAGTCGCTGAAAATTTGCGCTTTGCCGGCTTGCTCTACAACCTGCCGATCCCTGTGATACAGGAACGTTCCGCCGGTTTGCTCGCGTTATTCGGGCTCGCAGACAAGCGACACCGGCCGGTGGGTTCCCTGTCAGGCGGCATGCGCCGCGCACTCGATATCGTGCGCGGCGTCATTCATCATCCGAAGATTCTGTTTCTGGACGAGCCGACGATCGGGTTGGATTTACCGAACCGGCGGAAGATATGGCGCTTCATCGAAGATTTGCGTGCGCAGACCGGCATGACGGTTTTGCTGACCACGCATTACCTGGAGGAAGCGGACAGTTGCGATAAAGTTGCATTCATTCGCAACGGGAAACTCGTCAGTAGCGGCACCCCGGCCGAAATGATTGCCCGCCTTGGTCGTTACATCGTTGAAATAGAAAGTGCTGACGTCGAAACACTGGCCAAGCGACTTGCGCCGGTTTTTGGCACTTGCGTGCGCGATGGCAATACAGCCCACTTCCGTTACGCAGACGAAGACGTGACAAAAATTGCCGGCTTGCAATCCGAGCACGGCACTCAAATCCGCGCGTTGCGCTGGAGAAAGCCTAACTTGAACGACGTATTCCTGTGGGTCGCCGAGGGCAAAGCAGGATGACACACTGGAAGCCTATCTACGCAGTGCTCGAGCGCGAAGTGGTGCGCATGTTCCGCCAGCGCACGCGCCTGTTATCCGCGATGGTTCGCCCGCTGATCTGGCTATTTGTGATTGGTGCCGGCTTTGGTACGGTCTTGCAGGAGGCGGGCGGCTTAAGTTACCAACATTTCCTCGTGCCCGGCGTATTGGGTATGACGATGTTGTTCGGCGCCATGCTTGCAGCCCTGACCATGGTGTACGACAAGGAGTCTGGAGTCATGCGCATGCTGGTCATGGCTCCCTTCGCACATTACTGGATCGTTATCGCAAAGATGCTATCCGCGGCGCTGGCTGCGTTGCTACAAGCGTTGTTGCTGTTGGTATTGCTTGCCATATTGCGGTATGTAGATGCGGACACCCGCTTCGCGCTGCTGGCGCTGGCACTGCTAATGACTTCCGCTGCGTGCGCGGGCATTGGCATGCTGGTCGCCGCCTTCACACGCACGCTGGATAATTTCGCCGCCATCATGAATTTTGTAATCTTCCCGGTGTTTTTCTTGTCGGGTTCGCTGTATCCGGTAGCCCGTCTTCCTGCGGTGTTGAAGTCGGTCGCTTTGATGAATCCTTACACCTATGGTGTGGACCTGCTGAAACACTCGGTGTTAGGCGCATTGCCGTCCGGAATGGGAGCCGATTTTGCGATATCGACCGACGTTATTGTGCTGCTGGGATTTACCTGCGCCGCGCTGTTGCTTGCAAGCTGGCGTTTTTCGCGCGAAAGCGCCTATGAACCAATGATTCGTATTCTGTCCGGAAAGCGCGACGGCTGAAGGCGTGCGGACACGCGATGCTTAATGATGATGGCCATCCGGACCATGGACATGGCCGTGGTGAAGTTCTTCATGCGTAGCCGCACGGACTCCCGTAACAATGCCGGAAAACACCAGGGTTTGACCCGCCAGCGGATGATTGCCGTCGACGATGACGTTCTCTCCCTGAATCTCCTTGACGGTGTAGAGGGTGTAATCATCTGACCCTTCAGTGGCACCTTCAAACTGCATGCCAACCGAAATATTTTCCGGGAAAAGATTTTTCGGTTCAGTCCGCACCATGTCGTCTTCGTATTCTCCAAACGCGTCGTCCGGCTTCAGCGTTACCTTACATTTGTCACCGACGCTTTTTCCCTGGAGCGCCACTTCAACCAAAGGAAATATACCGTCGTATCCGCCATGCAAATAGGTAATGGGCGCCTGGGTTTTTTCGATGACCTTTCCTTTGAGATCGCTCAATTCATAGGTTAAAGACACCACCGTGTCCTTGCTGATTTGCATGTTCACTTCAACTCCTTTACGAGATTTAGCACTTCGGCGGCGTGTCCCCGCGCATTGACACCATAAAGCACATTGCGCAACTCGCCGCCTTTATCAATGACGAACGTCGAGCGCAGGATGCCGCGCCGTTGCCCTCCGCCTTCCACTTTCTTTTCCTGCAAGACACCATATTTGGCGCAGACCTCTCCTTCGGTGTCTGCAAGCAATTTCACCGCAAGCCCATGTTTGTCGCGAAAGGCGCCGTGGCTCATACAGTCATCCATGCTCACACCGAGCACGATGGTATCCAGCTTCAGGAAATCGTCCTCGCGGTCGCTGAAATCGATGGCTTCCCGCGTGCACCCAGGCGTATCGTCTTTGGGGTAAAAATACAGCACCACGTTATTACTGCCGACATAGGCACTCAAGCTGACCACGTTCATATCGCCATCGGGGAGGTCAAACGTGGGAGCGACTTCACCTACTTTGAGCATGTACAACTCCGATTGCAACGGGGGTGGATTCTAACCGATTTCAAAAAAGGAAATGACGCAGGGCATGGCGCGCGTCGATACAATAAAGCAACATGCCCAAGCAACTTCTCGGCGGTCTGTCCGTTTCTACATTTTTGCGCCGGCATTGGCAAAAACAGCCGTTGCTGGTGCGCGAAGCCATTCCTGATTTTGATGGAGTACTGGACTTCGCCCAACTCGTGGAATTGACGTCACGGGAGGACTGCGAATCGCGATTAATCATGCGACATGGTAATCGCTGGACAGTCGAGCACGGCCCTTTCCGACGAAATCGATTTTTACGGCTGCCGGGGCGCAACTGGACATTACTCCTGCAGGGCCTGGAGCGGATGTTACCTGCTGCCCGCGATTTACTATCCAATTTCAATTTCATTCCGTACAGCCGGCTCGATGATGTAATGGTGAGCTATGCCCCGCCAGGAGGCGGCGTAGGGCCACATTTCGATTCTTACGACGTTTTTCTATTGCAAGGTCCGGGCCAGCGGCGCTGGCGCGTAAGCCGCCAGCGCGACATGGCTTTGGTCGAGGGCGCACCACTTAAAGTTCTCAAGCGATTTTCGCCAGACGGTCAATGCGTTGTTTCGGCCGGCGATATGCTGTACCTGCCGCCGGCATGCGCTCACGAGGGCGTCGCGATCGGTTCCTGTTTTACGTATTCAATCGGTTTTCGAGCACCCTCGCACCAGGAATTGACATCCCAGTTTCTCATTCACCTTGCGGACAAGGTGCAAGCCACCGGTCGCTACAGCGATCCGGAGTTGTCCGCGCAAGCACATCCTGCGGAGCTCGGCGCAAGAATGGTGGCGAAAGTAGAGCGTCTGCTGTCGAACACGCGCTGGAAACGCCAGGATGTAGCCGAATTTCTAGGCGTCTACCTGACGGAACCAAAAGCTTCGGTTGTATTCAAGCGGCCACGCCAAAGCTTGTCTGAGTCTGCATTTGCAACGGCTGCCAGACAGCGCGGCGTGGCTTTGGCGTTGCCTTCCCTTATGTTGTACGGTCGCACAAGCCATTTCATAAATGGCGAGGTGTGTACCACAGGCAAGGCGCAGCCCGCGTTGCGGCGGCTGGCTAATACGCGCCGACTCACACCGACCCAGATGAAGCCAGACGCGGAGGCCATGGAGTTGCTGTACCGCTGGTATCGCGCCGGTTATATTGTCTTGTCCGAATCAGGGCGGGATAACTAACTATGGCAAAGCACCCGGGTCCGCTGCACACGCCTCTTTTGGGTCATGCTGAGTACGAAGCTGCAGTCGATGCGGTTCTTGCAAGAGCAACGTCAAGCATTCGGATCTTCGATCAAACGCTGGGAAGCGCATACAACTCCACGTATCGCACCGACCTGCTGCGAAATTTTTTCCTTGCAAGCCGGCGCAACAGCTTGCACATCGCGCTTCACGACACGAGCGCGCTGGATCGCGCTTGCCCCCGCCTGCTGGGCTTACTCCGTATTTATGGACACGCAATAAGCGTGCACCAGACTCGGCCTGCGGCAAAATCCATTTACGATCCTTTTATGATCGTCGACGATTGCTGCTTCGCGCGCCGTTTTCACTTCGATGAGATCAGAGGCTTGTGCGTCTATGACGATCCGGCAGCGACACAGCCTTTGGTCGAGCGCTTTGCTGAAATATGGGAAGAGTCTTCGCCGGCCGTATCGGCTACTACGCTGGGTCTTTGACACAGAGGGATCGGGCTAACGTATTTGACGCCAGCCAAGCCCTTGAT
>JBJMWI010000177.1:0-2928 GCA_045810225.1 Burkholderiales bacterium | reverse complement strand
GATCCCATGACTCACGAATGCGGCATTCCTTCTGCAGCACGCCGTCGAACAGAACAAAACGCATTACGCTGTTGAGATAAAGGAGCAAAACCATAAACGCCAGTGCCAGCACCACCAGAAAAGCAATCATCAGCGCGTATTGAGCCAGATGTGCGCCGCCGAGTCCCACATCCGGGAAACCTTCACCCCGGTCGCGCCCAGGCATCCGGAAAGAACTGTTTCCGCCGCACCCGTACGAACTTATCTCTCCGGCGAGCAGACCGACAAACGCAAACTTTGCCCACTGTCCAAGCCGGACAGGAAGCAGAGTACTTTTCGTGTGCTGGAAGGCAGAGCTCAGGGCGTCAATGGCAGAAATGGGCAAACCGCACCTCGCCTGCAAGGTATCGCTAACTGAATGCAAGGTCAACGGTGCTTGCAAGTGTACGAGACAAGTTTTGTGCGCCAGGTCACGTCTTCAGAGCCACCGCAAAATCATGCAATCAGGCGGTTGCCCTTGAGAACTAGCGCAGAAATCGCGACGAAATCATTCATATCGAAGCGCTTCCACCGGATCGAGCTTGGAAGCCCGCAACGCCGGTACCAGACCGCTGGCCACACCTACTGCCAGCAGCACGAAACTTGAAAGCATTACCGTCAACATGGAAATTTTCAGGTGAATATCAGCTTTGCCCGAATCGTCCTCGAAAAGGGGGCCCATCAGCGGCAGCGTTCCCACCGCAGCTGCGACCAGATAAGAAAGCAACACTCCGATCGCACCTCCCAGCAACATGATGAACAGCGTCTCCGCCAGGAACTGCAGCCGGATGTGCCACTTCTTCGCGCCCAGGGCGCGCCGCAGCCCGATTTCGCGGACGCGTTCATCCACCGAGACGAGTTGAATGTTCATCACTCCCACTGCGCCGATCCCGAGCGTGAGCGTGCCAATGAAAGTTAGAAGCACCTGCAAGCCGATTGTGATGGCATCAATTACTGGCCGAAACTCATCACGCCCAAACATGATGATGGCCTTCTTATCGGTCGGCGAAAACTGCTGGCGGTTCGCAATCGCGGCCAGCACCTGGTCCATGGCGCGTTTTTCGAACTGCGGTGCGAGCGGCGCAAAAACCAGTACCTGCGCATACTTGGTATCCCAGACATCACCGGCAGCGCTGAAAGGTATCCAGGCCGACTCGTCATCGCTCGAGAAATAGTTGCTCATCTGGATCTTGCGGGCCATCACGCCAATTACTTCAAAGCGCACGCCTCCAATGAGAACGGTTTCACCGACCGCGGGCTTCCCGCTGAACAACTGTTCCCGAATTCTTCCGCCCAGGAAAACCACCCGGCGACGCTCGACCTCATCGGCTGAATTGATCCAACGCCCTTCCGCAGCAACTTCGTTACGCATCTCTCCGTATTCCGGGCAAACACCCCGGATGGCGGCCGTTCCGACCATGCGTTCGCCGTAGGCGATGCCCGGCCGCTTCACAGTTTCGCGGCAGGCATGTTTCACCAGCGGCGCCATTTCCTTTACTGCATCAAGGTCAGCCTGCTCCAAAACGACCTTCTTACCAGCCCGCTGTCCGCCGGGCTGTTCGCTGGTCTGTTGGGGCCAGCAGATGACCACGCTTTTGCCAAAGGCGTCGAACCCGCCGACCAAAATCTGTCGAAAGCTGCTGCCATATGCAATCAGCAGCGTTACCGTCGCAATACCCCAGACAATTCCGAGCATGGTTAAAGCGCTGCGAGTGGTGTTGCGCTTCAGAGCGATCCAGGCTTCGCGAATGATTTCAGTCAGCATGGGAACTATCCGCCAGCCTCGTAGCGCAGAGCCTCAATTGGATCAATCGAGGCGGCGCGCCGCGCGGGATATAGCGCAGAGAGCACGGCAATCGTGCCAAGCAGCACGGTTGCAAACACTCCCGACTTCCAGGTTGCAATCAGGCCGGCAAAGAAATCAGGCATCGGCAGCAGGTTCACCAGACCGCATAATCCGTAAGCAATGCCGAGCCCGATGCCCCCACTGAGGAATGCAATGATGAGTGCCTCGAAGAAAAACTGCCGCAGGATGCTGTGCGCGGGCGCGCCCAAAGCTTTGCGCACGCCGATCTCGCGGGTGCGCTCTCGAACCGCAACCATCATTACGTTCATTACGCCCAGGCCGCCCAGAAACAGAGTCACGATACCCACTGCGCCCAGGAAATATTTCATTCCGTTGGTCATCTGCTCGAAGGCTTTGGCTTCCTGCACCGTGTCCCATATAGGACAGGCTTCTTTGTCGGTGGGATCGTAGCGGTGCAGCCGTGCCAGGACCGAGCGTAGCTCGCGCTTGCAGGCTTCGTGCTGCGATACCGACCTGGGGGTGACCAGAAGCTGATCAAATGTGCGCGCCGTGCCCGGAGGTTTGTCTGGAAAGTCGCGCCGCATGGCGGTAAACGGGACGAAAACCTTGCGCACATCCCACCCGTCGTAGCTGGAATCCTGCTTCTTCTCCTTCATTACGCCGACCACGACGTAAGGAAAATCGTTGAGATAGAGGTTTTCGCCCACAGCGTTGCGGCCCGGGAAAAGTTGCTTCGCGGCATCCGATCCGAGAAAAGCGACGCGGCGGGATTCATGCATATCGTCCCAGTCGTAAAACCGGCCCTGCCCAACATCCAGGCTGCGGATGTAGGCGAACTGCGGATACGATCCGGTAACGGTGAATGCCGCGTTGTTGTAGTTGCTGTGAGCGCGAACCGTCTCCTGCTCAAGTTCGGGCAGCGCGTACTCGCAATCGACCGCTTCCTGCTGAAGCGCCTGGACGTCAGTGTCTTCCCAATGAACAACCTTACCGGCCCTGGTGCCGCCGGCCTGCAGGCTGGTGCGTCCGTGAAACACAATCAGGATGTCTTTGCCTAAGTTGCGCGCCTGGTCCTCCTGGCCTTTGCGCAGGCCTTCACCGGC
>JBJMWI010000176.1:0-114529 GCA_045810225.1 Burkholderiales bacterium | reverse complement strand
TGGCTGGCATCGCCGCGCAACTGGTCGGTCTGGGACCCGGGCTTACACCGTCCGGGGATGATTTTCTAACCGGGTACCTGGCGGCCTTGTGGAGCCGTGGGGGTGCCGAATGCGGCATCGCGGCTTTATTGAAAAGGCTGGATGTTTCGTTCACGCCGCTTTTCGCGCGAACCAATGCGATCAGCCGCCAAATGTTGCGCGATGCCGTGCAGGGTCGGTTTGCCGAACGCCTGGTCCAACTCGTCAACGCCGTAGCGCATGCGCGCGATGTTGTTGAGGCGACCGTGCGCGCTTTGGAGATCGGTCATAGCTCGGGCGCCGATACAGTGTGCGGGCTGCTGTTCGGTTATGCGCCGGGCCTGACAAGGTTTGCTGCACCGACGCCGCAAAGATTGCGCAGCAAGCTTTGCGCGAGCGCGCTCGTCTGAACAACGGAGAATAAGCATGTCATCCTTGATGATGAAAATCGTGCCGCGTGAATACCGCGATTCGGTTTCCCTGATGCAACTGTCGGCAATGCTGGGCAAATTACCGGGTATCGAGCAAGCCTCGGCAGTCATGGCCACAGAGAACAACCTCGCACTGCTCGCAGAAGCCGGATTGCGAGTCGACGCCAAGGGGGCTAACCCTAGCGATCTGCTGATTGTCGTGCAAGGGGACAAAGCGGCATTGCCCGCAGCGATTGAAGAGGCGATGAAAAACCTTACGCGCCAGGGCGAAGACACCGCAGGAGAAGCGCGCGCGGCATTGCGCCCGCGCAGCATTCAAATGGCATTGAAACTCGCCGGCGAATCGAACATGGCGCTTATTTCAACGCCAGGCGATTATGCAGGTGCGGAAGCGATGAAGGCGTTGCGTCTGGGGCTCAATGTCATGCTGTTCAGCAATAACGTATCCGTGGAAGAGGAGTTTGCGCTAAAGCAGTTTGCGCGCGAGCGCGACCTCATTGTCATGGGGCCGGACTGTGGCACCGCGATCATCAATGGGATTTCGCTTGCTTTTGCCAATGTGGTGAAACGCGGACCAATCGGCGCCGTCGGCGCTTCCGGAACCGGATTGCAACAGGTTACGGTGCTGGTGCATCGGTTGGGCTCCGGCATCACCCAGGCAATTGGCACGGGCGGACGCGACCTGTCGCAAGACATCGGGGGCATCTCGATGCTCAAAGGTCTGCAAGATCTTGCCGCCGATGGCGCCACGCAAGTCATCGTGCTGATCTCGAAACCGCCAGCGCCGGAAATTGCCGAACGCGTGCTCGCACAGGCGGCCAAAGCCGGCAAACCGGTCGTGGTGGTATTCCTCGGGGCAGATGCCAAAAGTATCGCGCGCAAGGGTGTGCACGCAGTCAATACGCTGGAGGATGCGGCACGCGCTGCCGTGGCAATCACCAAGGGCGAAAAGCCGCGCGAAAGCTATGCCGACGTGCCCGATCTGGCGGTCGGGCTGCCGAAATTCGCCGAATCGCAACGCTACATACGCGGGCTCTACAGCGGCGGCACGTTCTGCTACGAAGCCACGCTGCTACTGGGCGCACTGCTGCCCGACGTGCACTCGAACACGCCAACACGCAATGCACATGAACTCGCCGACGTGTGGCAAAGCCATGGTCATACATTGGTCGATTTGGGCGATGATGTTTTCACCCGTGGCCGGCCGCATCCAATGATCGACTACCGGCTGCGCACCGAGCGCATCGTCAAGGAGGCGGAAGATCCGCAAACGGCAGTCATCCTGCTCGATGTCGTATTGGGCTATGGCAGCCACCTTGACCCGGCGAGCGAACTGGTGCCGGCGATCCAGCGTGCGCGCGCAGTCGCGACAACGCAGGGTCGCAGCGTCGCCTTCGTGGGACACATTTGCGGAACGTCATCTGATCCGCAGGATCTGGGGCGCCAGACGCGCGCACTGGGCGAAGTGGGCATGCTGCTGACGGAAAGCAATGCACAGGCGGTGCGGCTTGCCGCGGCAATCGTTGGAAAAAACGGGCCATTGCAGGGCAGCCACCTCAAGGAAAAAGAAACGAGGATTCGATGAGCACGCTGTTTGGGGAAGGCCAGCGCATAGTCAATGTCGGACTGCAGTCCTTTGCCGAGTCAATCGTGGCGGGGGGTGGAAAAGCGGTGCAAGTGGATTGGACTCCGCCGGCGGGCGGCGATCGCGTTGCCGGCTGGAGCCTGGCGCAACTACTCGATCATCCCGAAGTAGAACGCGCCAACGAGAAAGCATACGCGGCTTACTTGGCGGCGCAGCCTGTACTAGTTGGCATCGGTGTCGCGGGTAAGCAGCTGCCCGGCATGGAAGCGCGCATGATTCTGCACGCCGGACCGCCTATCGATTGGGCTGACATGTGCGGGCCAATGCAGGGCGCAGTCATTGGAGCGATCGTGTACGAGGGTTGGGCCAGCGATGTGGATTCGGCACGCCGGCTTGCGGAAGGCGGAACCATCGTATTCGAACCCGCTCACCACCACGCTGCGGTAGGTCCAATGGCAGGCGTCATCAGCCCCTCGATGCCGGTGTGGGTCATTGAGAACGCTGGCGGCAGCAACCGCGCCTATTCGAACCTGAACGAAGGGTTGGGCAAAGTTCTGCGCTTTGGTGCCAATTCAGGCGAAGTCATCAAACGCCTGCGCTGGATGGCAGACGTGCTTGCCCCGGCGTTGAGCGCAGCTTTGGCGAAATTAGGACCACTGGAATTGAAGCCGCTCATTGCCCAGGCGCTGCAAATGGGCGATGAAGTGCACAACCGCAACGCCGCGGCGTCTTCGCTGTTTCTTAAAAGAATCATTCCAGCGGCCCTGCATTCTGGCTTCGATGCAGCCGCCATCGCAGACGCGGTGACGTTCATCGCCGGCAACGATCATTTTTTTCTGAACTTGTCGATGGCGGCCTGTAAGGCAATGCTGGATGCAGCGCACGATGTGAAGGGCAGCAGTTTCGTCACTGCAATGTCGCGCAACGGCGTGCGCTTTGGTGTGAGGCTTTCGGGTACCGGTTCGCAGTGGTTTGAAGCGCCTTCGCCCATGGTAGGCGGCTTGTTCTTTCCGAGCTACGGGCCTGACCATGCGGCGCCCGACATGGGAGATAGTTCCATTACCGAGACTGCCGGGCTAGGCGGTTTCGCGATGGCCACTGCACCGGCCATCGTGCAGTTTGTCGGCGGCACGCCGCAAGACGCGATCGAGAACACGCGCGAGATGCATCACATCACGCTGGGACGCAACAGCGCATTTACGCTGCCCGCCATGAATTTCAGCGGCACACCTGCCGGCATTGATGCCCGGCGCGTGCTCGATACCAACATCACGCCGATCATCAATACCGGTATCGCACACAAGGAGGCGGGCGTGGGACAAATTGGCGCTGGCATCACGCGTGCGCCACTGGAATGCTTTACGCAGGCCGTCGTTGCCCTGGCATCCCGGCTGAACGTTCCTGTGCCCGGCAGCATCCGGGCCACTTAGCCGGCTACGCTGGAGAACCGCATGGACAAACGCAAACACACAGCTGTTGTGGCAGTGGGCGGTAATGCGCTGATCCTCGATGAGCATCACCAATCCATTCCGGACCAGGTCAAAGCGGCGACGATGACATCACATTACGTCGCCGACATGGTTGAGGCAGGCTGGACCGTAGTGCTGACGCACGGCAATGGCCCGCAGGTCGGGTTCATCTTGCGTCGTTCCGGCATTGCCAAAGGTGAAGTGCCCGAGGTGCCGGTCGATTTCGCGGATGCAGACACCCAAGGCGCCATCGGCTACATGTTCCAGCGCGCGCTCTACAATGAATTCCAGCGCCGCAAGCTCAAGCGCAAGGTGGTCGCCATCGTCACACAGGTGCGCGTCGATCCACGTGATCCGGCCTTCAATGCGCCGACCAAGCCGATCGGTGCGCACATGACCGAAGACGTCGCCAAGGCGCTGGCGAAAGACCTGGGGTGGACGGTCCAGGAGGATTCCGGACGCGGTTGGCGCAGGGTGGTTGCTTCACCACGGCCGCAGGAAATTATCGAATTGGGAATTATCGAGGCGCTGATCGATCTCGGATACATCGTCATTGCCTGCGGCGGCGGCGGCATCCCGGTCCTGCGCGACGCGAACGGCGAGCTGCAGGGACTGGAGGCGGTAATCGACAAGGACTTTGCGTCCAGCCTGCTGGCGCGCGATCTGCGCGCCGAGCTGTTCGTCGTTTCCACAGCTGTGGAAAAAGTCGCGATTAACTTTGGCAAAGCCGACCAACGTTGGCTGGAACTTGTCCGGCTCGAGGAGGCGCGCAGACATCTAGCGGAGGGTCAGTTTCCGAAAGGCAGCATGGGCCCGAAAATTGAAGCGGTAATCGCCTTCCTCGAAGGCGGTGGGAGTCGCGCACTGATTACCGACCCGCCTAATCTGGGGCGCGCGCTCTCAGGCGCAGCCGGCACACATATTGTGCCGGACTGAGAGTGCGATCCTGCTGTAGACGTCTTAAGCGCGAACGGGTGGTGCATCCTGGCGTGACAGCACCAGGCATACTGCACCGAACATCACATAGCCAAGCGCTACCAGCGGCGACACCATCCAACCGAGTTGCGGCCCGTGGATCAAGCCGATGAACGAGAATGCCGCGCCTACGAACGCAACGACTGCGGCTTGCGTCAGCTTGCGGTCAATGATGAAAGCCGCCATTGCTCCCAGCACCATGCCGGCCAGCACCGATCCGCCCCCGAGAACGGTTAGACCCTGGTAGACCACGCCGACCTGGCCCAACGCCGCCATGCCAACTTTATCAGCGCTGGTGCCAGCAGCACCCAATGCTCCGTCGATGTTGATTTTTGCCCACTCCGCGATGTTAGGAATGATCGCCAGCACGACTGCCGGGGCGTGGTTCGCGGGGCTGGCCTGGAATGCCTGCGCGCCGATGACCAGACCGATGTAAAGGAGGATGGGCAGGATGGCGACCAGCGGAATCAGATTCAGTAACAACGCGGTAAGCCCGAGAAAGCACACCAGCGCAATCGCAATGCCAGTGACAAACGAATAGCCAATGCGCCCGCCAACCGATTTCCAGCCGGGATGGCCGATGTAAACTGCCGGCGGAAACGGGCTTCCGAGCATGGAACCGGCAATCGCGCCGATACCATCGGCCGCAAGAACCTTGCGCAGATTATAGTTGTCCCCGGCTGCCGAGGCGCTTTCCACATTGTTCATCGCTTCGGTGAAATTGTAGATGCCGAGCGGAATCGCTGTTGCCAGCAACGGGGCTATGCCGGCCAATCCACGGAATACGTCACCGGAGAACCATGGCAGGTGCAGCCCGAAGTGCTGGAAGGCCTTGCTGACTTCAGCGCCTTTCATGTAATCGCTCCAGCCGAAAGCTGCGGCCAGCCAGCCGATGGCTGCACCGAGAATGACTGCTGCAAGCCCACCGGGAATGCCACCCGGAAGGCGGATGTTCGCAGTCCACGCGATCAGCACGATGGCAAAGCATACGAAGGCGATCCACGGCACCTCCCACATCTGAAACGCCGGACGCATGGAAATAAATGCGATCGATATGCCGGCAAGCGTGCCCAGCATCGCGGCGCGAGGCGTCATCCGGCGAATCCACGGCCCGACGAAACAGCCGAGCAGCACAATGACGCCAATGATGAAGCACCAGGCAAGGCCAGCCGCGTAGGCCAGCATCGGATCCTTCGTCGCCAGGTAAGTCGGCAACATGACCACCAGAACAACGATGAACATGTGCGGCACGCTGGGTCCGTATGGCAACGCCGTCACATCGGAGCGGCCGGTCTCCTTGGCGAGTCTGTATGCGAGCCAGGCATAGAACAAGTTGCCGATGGGCAGCGCGATGCCGAGTGCGGGCAGCACCCGGCCATACACCGTGTCTGGCGGCAACTGCACCACATACAGACACAACGTCGTCAGGACGATGACGTTCAGCAACACATTGGTGAACAACCCAAAGAAACCGTTCCAGTCGCCCTGCACCCACCAGCTAGGGTTTAAGGCAGACGCGGTATTCATGCGCGGGTTTGCAGCAGATTCGGCAGTACTCATGGATTTTTCCTCTCCTGTGTGGATTATTTTTATATGTTTTAGGACATGAACCGGCGCAGGAACGCCTTGCTTACGGGCAAGACGCTACATCCCCCTGCGCTCCAAACACACTGGCGGCCAAAGCATGCGCCTGACCGGGCCCCAAGTCCATATTGCCGCCTTTCGGGTTGCGGGCAGTCACCGGGCGCGCCTCTCAGTGAGCTCTACGACAATTCTAAGGGGTTTCATGTACTGCCTTAGAGCAAATGACTAGTGCACGCATTTTGGGTTGTCATGTTCCACCGCGATCATGGCAGGCGGTCCAATTCTTCGGCGGGACAAAATGAAGCGCTTCAAAGGTGATCGCATACGGTTAAGGCTAGTGTTGGTCGTGCTGGTGGGGGCAGTGGTAGCGGGATGCGGAGGAGGCGGCAGCAGCGATGGCCCGCGCATCATTGCCGCGTCCTGCTCCCCTGCACAAGTCAGCCAGCTGGAGGCAGTGATGGACGACACGCTTTCCCGGGTGGAATCCGACGTGGATTTCTCGTTCGCCGTGGAAAGGAGCGATGGGCGCCGCTATGTGTTCAACCGCGGTGCATCAACGATGCAGACCTCCTATCAGTCCGCATCAATGTCAAAAATGATTGCAGTCGTCATCATTCTGCGCCAAGTGGAGCTGGGCGTTCTGTCGCTCGATTCAAGAGCCCAGGACCTTATTCGCACATGGCCCATTTCCGGCAGTGATCCGCTGGCGGGCATGACGTTGGCACAGTTGCTGAGCCTCACATCCGGCCTGTCAATCGATGTGTCGTGCATGGATTCGGCGACAGCCAATTTCGAAACGTGCGTAAATACCATCGCCAGCAGCAACATCCGCAATGGCTTTGCGGCGGGACAGCAGTTCTCGTACGCCGACGCGCATCACCAGGTCGCGGCGCTCATGGCGGTCAAGGCGCGCGGCATGGCGGGCTGGCAGGATCTGTTTGCCGAATTCAAGACTCAGACCGGACTCTTTCCCAATACTACGTTTGATATCCCGTCGGCAAGCAATCCGCGCATTGCGGGCGGCATGCAAATCACTGCCGGCGACTACATGGATTTTCTCGCGGCGCTGAAAAGCGGTGCTCTGCTGAACGCATCGTCCATGAGCGATATGCTGGCGGATCACATCGGCTCCCTCCCGATAAAGTTCTCGCCGATATTCTCAGGGCTCAATGGAGGTCCTGGTCTGGGCGAAGACTGGCACTATGGTTTCGGGCTCTGGCAGGAATGTCAAAGCACGGAATACAACTGCATTCCCGGAAGCAGGGTATCGAGTCCCGGCCACTTCGGGGGCTACCCGTTTTGGGATCGTGACAAAGCCTATACGGGAATTGTCATGCGCCAAGGTACCTCCGACACCCTGATCAATGGCATCAACATCGAGCGATCGGTGCGCCCGGACGTAGAGCGCTGGGCAACAGCCTGTTTGAACAGCGGCGCGTAAACTCGCTTGCGTTGCGGTTTCGCGGGTCAGCGGCTACATTTAAGCACGTCATGGGAGATAAGAAATGAACATCGTTCGGCGCTTGGCTGGCAGCCTCGGCCTGTTGTTCTTCGTTACGCTCGCTGCAGCGGCCGATTTGCCGTCGGCTGTGCCGGAAGAAGTGGGGTTTTCTTCCGAGCGCCTTGCCCGCATCGGTCCTGTCATCCAGGGCGAAATTGAGAGAGGGCAGTATCCCGGCGCTGTCATTCTGGTCGCGCGCAAAGGAAAAATCGTTTATCACGAGAGCTTCGGTCAGCTGGATCCTACAAGCGCCAAACCGATGAGCAAAGATGCGATCTTTCGCCTTTATTCGATGACCAAGCCCTACGTTTCCGTTGCGGCCATGATGCTGATGGAAGAAGGACGCTTGCGCGTGACCGACCCTGTTTCCAAATATGTTCCTGCGTTGTCGAATCTGGAGGTCAGTGTCGCTTCGACCGACCCGTACACCGGCGCGATCAAATATACCAACGTGGCGCTCGATCGCGAAATCACCATTCAGGATCTTCTGCGGCACACGTCGGGCTTCGTGTATGGCGCTTTCACTTCTCATCCCAGAGTGAAGGAGTTGTATACGAAAGAGGGTGTTGACTGGAAAGACGTGACGGCAGCAGAACAAATCGAACGCCTGTCGAAAGTCCCGCTTGCGCATCAGCCGGGCACGACATTCGAATACGGCTTGTCCACTGATGTGCTGGGCCGGGTCATCGAAGCGATAACCGGCATGGCGCTCGGCGATTTTCTGCAACAGCGCATCTTTACGCCGCTTGCCATGAGCGATTCCGCTTTCATCGTGCCGCGCGAAAAGCGCGACCGTCTCGCCCAGCCGTTTGCCATTGATCGAGCGACCAAGAATCCGATCAACCTTCTCGATGTCACCGTCCAGCAAAAGAATGATGCCGGTGGTGCGGGCACAGTGGGCACGGCATCGGACTATGCGCGCTTTCTGCAGATGATGATCAACGGCGGCCAACTGGATGGCGTGCGATTGCTGAGCCGTACCACTGTCGCGTACATGACCTCGGACCATCTTGGCGATGCCAAAGCGTCTGGTTTTACCACGCTGCCGGCGGGCACCGGTTTCGGCCTTGGCTTTGCAGTGCGGCGTCAAACCGGCCTGTTCGAAGTCACAGGCTCCGCTGGAGAATATTTCTGGGCAGGCGCCGCAGGGACCGGATTTTACGTGGATCCCAAAGAACAGCTGATCTGCGTATGGATGACGCAAAGCCAGCCGGGCATGCCGCGCCGGTACGACCGCTACCTGTTCAAGCAAATGGTGTATCAGGCGATTGCTGACTAAGCACTTCGATACTGCGCCACCACTGCGTTATCATCGCCGCTCCCATCTTCCGAATAACGTCTTTTGCAAGCGCGCTGTCATCAGCTCGGTTCGCGCCATGTACCAGGCGAAGTTGAAGCGCATCGGCTAACGTTTTGCCTCATGCGCTTCGATGCGCTCATGCAATTGCCGGGCGTTGAAGTGCGTGTAATCCTTGTTGATTTCAAGCTTTACGGCTGATGCCAGAGAGGGCTCCAGCAGTTTGCGCAACACGCCCAAAAACTCCGGGGCAGCAACCAGGGACAGCCGCTTGAACCGGCCTTCCTGATGGGCATGCGAAAGAAACCCTGCTAGCGTTTTTGCAAAAATTTCGGTCTGGTGCTCGGCGGGGGATTGGTGGGGCTCGTAACCGCTTGGCTGGGTCGGGGCCCCGACGCTGTGCCGGCTCTTTGACGCAGCGCGCTGGCCCAGAGCGTCAGTCTCGGTTTCTCCTGTGCGCAGGCGTGCGGCAGTGTTTACCATATCGTGTATTTCCTCCAACGGTTCCGTGGCGTTCGCTTGCGCAAAAAACCGCGCGCGCCCGGCGTTTGCGGCAACGATCCAGTTGGCTTGCATGTTTGCCTCGTCAATACAGTTAAGACATGTTCGATGTCCTAACCACGGAAGTGTTCCGTATTCGGGCGCATTTGCCATTGCAAATTGCCTGCTGGTGATCACTCGCAACTCGCTCAGCAGGAACATGAGCTTGTTACTTGGGTCCCGCAATACCCGGCATCCGGGGAGACAGTCTTAAATAGGAGTTGTGCGATTGAACGCCCTCGAGCTTAAGGTGCCTCCGCCGGTCGTCGCGCTATGCCTGGCCATGCTGATGTGGCTTACGACCCGCGTGATCGGGCCCATTGAAGTGCCGCAGATGCTGCGCCTGGGTGCTGCGCTGACGTTTGCTTGTGTGGGCCTGGGACTCGAACTGGCCGGAGTGATTTCATTCGTGCAAGCGAAAACGACCGTCAATCCGCTAAAGCCGGCTCGCGCATCGTCCCTGGTCAGCACGGGAATTTACCGTGTGACGCGCAATCCGATGTATCTGGGCCTTTTGCTCATGTTATTAGGATGGGCGACGTTCCTGGCAAATGGGCTGGCATATCTACCAGCGCCTTTGTTCGTGCTTTATATCAACCGTTTTCAGATCGGCCCTGAAGAGCGCATGCTGCTGCAAAAATTCGGCGCTGGCTTCTCTGCCTACAAGGCTAGAGTTCGCCGCTGGCTATAGGGGGCGGTGAAGCGGATCATTGCAAAAGCGGCCGCGGCCCCACGATCCGGTAATATGCCGTTACCGCAAACACGTTAGTTCAGCAATGTCATTTCTCGCCTTGCTCTTTACCCTGTTGATCGAACAGGTTCGCCCGCTTACGCCGCGCAATGCGGTGCATCGCTTGTATTTGCGCTATGTGAACTCGCTTGGCAATCATTTCAATGCCGGTGAACAAAAGCAAGGCATGGCAGCCTGGATGCTTGCGATAGTGCCGTGGGTGTTGGTATCAGTGCTCATTCACTATTCTCTCCGGGACATCAACATTGCGGCGGCTTGGGTCTGGAACGTCGCGGTGCTGTATCTGACCATGGGATTTCGGCAGTTCAGCCATGCGTTCACGGCGATCGTCGAGGCACTGCGCGAAGGAGATCTCGACCGCGCCCGTACTTTATTGACCGAGTGGCGCGGGGAATCTGCTTCGGAATTCAGCGATACGGAGGTCGCAAAGATAGCGATTGAACAGGGCTTGATCGATTCACATCGCCATGTGTTCGGCGTAATTTTCTGGTTCCTTATCCTGCCTGGGCCCAGCGGTGCTGTGCTGTACCGTCTTAGCGGCATGCTTGAACAGAAGTGGGGTGTGCGCTCCCAGGCCGAGTACGGTGATTTTGGCAAATTTGCATTGCAGACGTTTCACTATCTCGACTGGATTCCCGTGCGACTAACCGCAATCGGCTTTGCGATCGCCGGCGATTTTGAGGACGCGGTGTATTGCTGGCGATCCCAAGCGACAAAATGGCTCGACCCGGACCAAGGCGTGGTGCTGGCGAGCGGGGCGGGCGCACTCGGTGTGCGCTTGGGCGAAACCGTGCATCAGCACGGCACGGTCAGCTTTCGTCCCGATCTCGGGCTGGGTGACGATGCCGATGTGGATACCATGACAAGCGCGGTGGGGATGATCTGGCGTGCGCTTGTGATTTGGATGTTTGTTCTGGCACTCATCACCGTGGCGCGCTGGGTCGGGGTCTGAGCTCTAAAATCGCTTTCCGGAAGCGATTTCCTGCACCAGCTTGCGGTAAGAATCAAGCCGCCGCGCATCTATCCCGCCTTGCTCATGGGCCCGCGCGATGGCGCACCCCGGCTCAACCAGGTGCTTGCAATTATGGAAACGGCACTGGCCTAGTAACGCCCTGAACTCGATGAACGCTTGCGCCAGTTGCTGTTGTGTGAAATGGTGCAGACCGAATTCTTGCATGCCGGGAGAATCGATTAGATCTGCGCCTTCTCCCAGGTGATACAGCCGCGCGTGAGTCGTGGTATGCCGACCTGAGTCGAGCGCCAGTGAAACATCCGCTGTGGTAGCACCGGCCCCCGGCACCAGTGCATTAATGATGGTTGACTTCCCCATGCCGGATTGTCCCACCAGCACGCTTGCATGGCCTTTGAGCGCGCGCCGCAGCGGCGTGATGTCGCGCTTCGCCGCAAGCGGCATGACGCAATAACCCAGCCGGGAATACAACTCAAGGCGGGCGATCGCGGTCTTGCTTTCTTCAATCAGATCGCACTTGTTGAGTACGATAAGCAATGAGAGTCCCTGGATCTCTGCGGCGGCGATGCAACGATTCAGCAGTTCCTCATAGAAATTCGGCACCACAGCCAGCACGATGACGACCTGCGTGACATTCGATGCGATGAGTTTCTGGCGAAACTGGTCTGATCGATACAGCAATGCCGAACGCGGGTCTATGGCTTCCACTACCCCCTGTCCCGGTGCCGTGCGCACAATTTCGACTCGATCCCCGCACGCCAGCGTGCTGCGCTTGCCGCGCGGAAAACAGGTAAGGATTTCGGCCCCGGCGAGTTCGATCAAATATTGGCGGCCAAAAGTGCCGACCACCAGACCATGATGCAGCGCTTGCGGCGTGCTCAATGGTTATGCAATGCCATGCCAGGCCTCGGCGGTCAAGTCAGAAACCAGGCAGTGCATCTTGTTGCTGCGCCGATGAAGTCTTTTTCGCGCAGAGTTCGTTCACGACGGCATCTCAGAGAAACTCGTGCAGCGTCCATGCCGGCACGACCCAAGTGGCTGCCGTTCATGCTGTGCTCATTTGCTCAAGGCGCGCGATGCGAATCGCGGCGGGCGGATGAGAGTCGTAAAACGCCGAATGCAGCGGGTCTGGCGTTAGGGTTGAGGCATTGTCCTTGTAGAGTTTTACCAGAGCATGAACCAGATCGCGAGCCGGCGTGAATTTCGCGGCATACTCATCCGCCTCGAATTCGTGCTTGCGGGAGTACATTGAAAGCATCGGCTGCAGCAAAAAAGTGAAAACTGGCATCACCATGAAAAACAAAGTCAGTGCCATCGCCTCCGTGGCCGGATAAGTTACGTGTAGTCCCTGATAGAACCATTCCTGGTTTTTGAGTTGGCCGAGCAGGAAAAAAAAGATCAGCGAAAACACGGCCATCAAAACCAGCCGTTTAATCACGTGGCGCATGCGGAAATGCCCGAGCTCGTGCGCCAACACCGCCTCAATCTCAGCGATTTCGAGACGCGACAACAGCGTGTCAAAGAACACGATGCGCTTTGATTTTCCGAAACCGGTGAAATAAGCGTTGCCGTGGCTGCTTCGTTTGGACCCGTCCATGATGAACAAGCCCTTGGAGGTGAAGCCACATCGTGCGATGAGATTCTCGATTCGGGTTTTCATTTCGCCGTCCTGCATCGGGACGAACTTGTTGAACAGCGGAGCAATAACGCTCGGCGCAATGAACTGAACGAACAGCATGAAAGCGATTGCCACAAGCCAGACGTACAACCACCAGAGCTCTCCCATACTGGCCATCAGCCACAGCACGGCCAACAGCAATGGCAATCCGAGCACGATACCGACCGCAGCTTGTTTCGCGAGATCCCCAAAGAACATGCCCAGCGTCATCTTGTTGAAGCCAAAGCGGCTCTCGATACCAAACACGCGATACAGGTCAAAGGGCAACTCAAGCGCAGACAGGATGATGGTCAACATCGCGACAAAAGCCACGCCATGCAACAGGGGATTCTGAAACACGCGGGCTGCCACATCATCAATGCCCTGGAGCCCTCCACCAAAAGTAAGCGCGAGCAGGACGGCCGCATCGAACACGAGCGCCTTCATGTTCAGGCGAGTTTTTGCGCGACTGTAGTCAGCTGCCTTCTGGTGGGCCGCCAGATCTATCTCGGTTGCGAACGCGGACGGTACCTTATTGCGATGGGTCTGGATGTGGCGCACGTGTCGAGCAGCCAGCCATAGACGCAGACTTGTTGAGATCAGCAACGCTGCAAAAAACAGGATGGCAAAAACGTTCATGGAGGTCAGTTGGGGGATTGGATCTGTGACAAAATGACGCCGGGAAAATTCGAGCGAAACTACCAAGGATTATGGCACAGGATCCCGGCAACCTGATCTGGATTGACATGGAAATGAGCGGGCTTAGTCCCGACAATGACCGGGTCCTGGAAGTGGCGATCGTCGTGACGGACGGACAATTGAACGTTCTGGCGCAAGGCCCCGTGAAAGTGGTTCATCAGGCCGACGACGTATTCGCGCGCATGGATTCGTGGAACAAGGCGACGCACAAAAAATCGGGCTTGATCGATCGTGCCAAGGCTTCACTGGAGAGTGAGGCGCAAGTCGAGGCGGAATTGATCGGGTTTCTGTCCCAGTATGTGCCTGCGAATACATCACCAATGTGCGGCAATTCGGTCTGCCAGGATCGCCGGTTTCTTGCCCGGCACATGCCCAAGCTCGAAGAATACTTTCACTACCGCAATCTTGATGTTTCCACGCTGAAGGAACTCGCCAAGCGCTGGAAACCCGGGATCATGTCCGGCTTCACCAAGCACGGTAAGCACGAGGCGCTGGCCGACATCCATGAATCAATCGAGGAATTGAAGTACTACAAAACAAATTTCCTCAATCTTCAGGCCTAAGCAGCAGGCGAGCTGCCATGAACCTTCTCTATTGCGGTTTGCCGCGTTCAAGTACGTGACGGATCAACATCCTGGTCGAGGAATCGTGTTCCTTGGAGGCCTGCCCCGCCCGGAGATCGCTTAAGACTCCGCCAGCAAGTTGCTTACCCAGTTCCACGCCCCATTGATCGAATGAATTGATATTCCAGATTGCACCCTGCACGAAAACCTTGTGCTCGTAGAACGCGATCAAGGCCCCGAGCGAGCGTGGATCCAATCGATCAAGAACGATGGTATTACTGGGACGATTGCCGGGAAACACGCGATGAGGCGTTGAGCGTTGTAGTTCGTCCCCGTGCATCCCGCGCGCCACAAGTTCCGCGTGGACTTCAGCAGCTGTTTTTCCACGCAACAGTGCTTCAGTCTGGGCAATACAGTTCGCCAGCAGAATGTCATGGTGGCCCGGCATGTCGTCAGCAGGATGGATGGGCACAATAAAATCAGCGGGTGTAACTTGCGTGCCCTGATGCAAATGCTGGAAGAACGCATGCTGGCCGTTCGTCCCCGCTGCACCCCAGATGACTGGCCCCGTCTGGTAATGGACCGGCGCGCCGGAACGATCCACTCCTTTGCCGTTGCTTTCCATGTCGAGTTGCTGCAGGAAAGCCGGCAGATGTACGAGATCCTGGGCATAAGGCAGCACCGCATGGGTCCGGTGGTCAAGAAAATCGATGTGCCATATGCCGATTAGCGCGGCCAACACCGGCAGATTGCGCTCCAGTGGCGTGCTGCGGAAGTGCTCATCCATTTCGCAGGCGCCGCTCAGGAGCTGCTCGAAATGGTCAAAGCCAATTGCCAGGGCTATCGGCAGGCCAATGGCTGACCACAGCGAGTAGCGGCCGCCAACCCAATCCCAGAATCCGAATACGCGCTCGGCAACAATGCCGAAGTCCGCAGTGGCCTCCAGGTTCGTCGACACGGCCGCGAAATGGTGCTCGATGATGGCTTCAGCAGGGGCTTTTCCGGCCAATATGGTAAGCAACCACTGTCGCGCTGACTTCGCGTTGGTCAGGGTCTCCTGGGTGGTGAAGGTCTTGGATGAAACGATGAACAGCGTTGTTTCCGGATTCAGTCCGGCAAGCGTCGCGGCGAGGTGTGCGCCATCCACATTTGATACGAAATGGGCACGAAGGGCCTTGGAGGCGTAAGGGCGCAAGGCCGTGGTCACCATGAACGGTCCAAGATCCGAGCCGCCAATACCGATATTAACTACGTCAGTAAACTGCCGCCCGGTTGCGCCGCGGTCAATGCCTGCCCGAATACGGTCTGACATCGCACGCATGCGTTGCAGTACTGTGTTGATGCCGGGCATAACGTCCTGGTTATCTACCAATACAGGCCGTTTCGACTGGTTACGCAAAGCCGTATGCAACACAGCGCGCTTCTCCGTAACATTTATGCGCCGTCCGTTGAACATTGCATCGATTTGCGCCGGCACACCGGCCTCCTGCGCCAACGCCAACAACCGGCGTCGAGTTTCGGTCGACAGTGGATTTTTGGAATAATCGAACAGGATGCCGCACGCTTCTGCCGAAAATGCCTCGGCGCGCCCCGGATCTTCGGCGAACAAATCAAGGATTGCAACGCCCGCGATCTCCGGGGCGTGTAGTTCTAGCGCTTTCCAAGTTGTTCGCTCGACGAGATGCATGTAATCACCGGCCGGCACGCGGGGTAGGTTAGCCGATTGTATAGACGGGACGCTGCAAAAACAAAAAGCCCACGGATCATCCGTGGGCCTTCAATACAACGAACTGTGCTGGCTGCCTTAGGCTGCTTTTTTCTTCGTTGTCGTGCCGGTGGCGGTCATCATCGTCGCTTCAGTCGCTTCGGTCACTTGCTTGGTTGCCTTGCTGAACGCATCGTAGGCTTGGTTGGCGGCAGCCATTGCTGACTTGACGGCTGCTACTGCGACATCCGAGCCGGCGGGAGCGCTTTTCATAGCCTTGTCCAGTGCGGTCGTGAGGTTCTTGTTGGCATCGGCAAAGCGCACTTCGAAGAACTTGCTCAGTTCGGTCTGGGTCTCAGCGACAACCGAATATAAGGTGCGGCCATAGGCGGCAGCCTTTTCGGATGAGGGCTGGACAAATGACGTTTGAATTTCGGTTAGTTCCTGGATGT
Source organism: Burkholderiales bacterium (assembly GCA_045810225.1). Taxonomy (GTDB): domain Bacteria; phylum Pseudomonadota; class Gammaproteobacteria; order Burkholderiales; family JACQAP01; genus JACQAP01. The sequence continues at coordinate 98,332 of JBJMWI010000176.1, read as the reverse complement.
CCTTGGCGGCCACAACGGTTTTGGCATGCTTTACGGTATCAGCAAAAACGGCCTTGGCGATTTTCATTTGTGCGTCCAGCAGCTTTTCGGCACCCGCCGCTGCGATGCTGGCAAATTCGACCATTGTCTCCAGTGTGTCTTTGTTGGTTGCTAACAGTTGCTCAGGTACGTTGTACATAACTTCTCCTTCAGGCAGCAGGTTTGGTTGGTGAGTGGTTGTTGCACTGCAATAAGCGTGGCCATTCTATAGGGCTTTATGGGGAAGTCAACACCTAATTGTAAGTTTGTACCTGTGCGTTATGGTTCTGTAATAAAAATTCTACAAACAGTCAGTTAAAAAGCTTACGGGTGGCTGCAGAGGGCCTATGGATGAGATAGTTAAAGCACTCCTGGACGCGGCAAAATCTATGTTGCATCCCATCATTCTTGTCATTGTCCTGGTGCCCATGATGATCGCATTGTCGATCTGGGTCGGCATTGGCTGGACCTATTGGGATAGCTGGATATCTGGTATCCAAAACGCAGTTCTAGATCACATGCCAGTTGACTGGGTACCGTTCGATGCGGCCAGGATCGTTTCGTGGCTGGCAGGTGCCATTGTCATTGCCATATTGACCCCGGTTGTTATATTAACTGCCCTCCTGATCGCAGCGATTTTCGCCATGCCGGTTCTCGTGCGTCAGGTTTCCCAAAACGACTATCCACATCTCGAAGTTCGGCACGGCGGCACGGTATGGGGCAGCGTCTGGAATGCGATGACTGCGATTTGCATGTTTGCACTGCTGTGGATGGCGACCTTGCCGCTTTGGCTGCTGGGGCCTTTGGCCGCTCCTTTGCCGGTTTTATTGTCGGCCTATCTGAACCAACGGCTGTTTCGTTACGACGCTCTGTCCGAGCATGCCAGCGCGCAGGAGATGAATCAGATATTCGCGCTCGCGGGCAGGCGGCTCTTTTTACTCGGTTTGATCACCGGCTTGCTGTACTTCATTCCGCCATTGAATTTCTTTGCGCCAGTGTATGCGGCGCTTGCCTTTATCCACCTTTGCCTCGCAGAGTTGCAGCGTCTGCGGTCCTCGGAGCATCACCTTCCCGCACCAAGCTCCTAAAAAAAGATACGGCGCAGGCGCCGTGTCTCTGAACTGTGAAGGCGCCTCCTACAATCTTTCGTATATCGCAGCGATGCCCTGTCCGCCGCCGATGCACATGGTGACCAGCGCGTATTTCCCGTTTATGCGCTGTAGTTCATAAAGCGCTTTAATGGAAATGATGCACCCGGTTGCCCCTATTGGATGACCCAATGCAACAGCGCCGCCGTTCGGATTGACTTTTTTCGGGTCGAAGCCAAGATCCTTTGCGACCGCGCAAGCTTGCGCAGCAAACGCTTCATTTGACTCAATCACATCCATGTCATCGACCGTCAGCCCCGCTTTCTTCATGGCGTTATGCACGGCGGGAATTGGGCCAAGACCCATAAGCGTCGGTTCGACCCCGGCATGACCATACGCTACCAGGCGCGCCATGGGTTGTAATCCTCGTTTTTCCGCGCGTTTGCGCTCCATCAATACCACCGCGGCTGCGCCATCGTTAATGCCGGAAGCATTGCCGGCAGTCACCGTGCCGTCTTTCTTGAATACGGTCTTTAGCTTGCCGAGATTCTCCACGGTTGAGTCGCCGCGCACGTGTTCGTCGGTATCGAACAGCTTGGTGCCTTTGCGATCTTTGATTTCGATTGCCATAATTTGTTGCTTGAAGTAACCGTTGCGTATCGCATTGGCGGCGCGCAGATGGCTTTCAACGGAAAACTGGTCTTGCTGGGCGCGCGTCACGCCGTACTTCGCGGCAACGTTTTCCGCGGTGACGCCCATGTGCAGCGCATCGAACGGATCGGACAGCGCTCCAGTGAGCGAGTCCACTACCATCTGGTCTCCCATCTTCGCTCCCCATCGTGCTGCGGGAAGCCAGTAATTAGCTCGGCTCATGGATTCGGCGCCGCCTGCGACGGCGATATCGGCATCTCCAAGCGCAACCAATTGCGCGGCACTCACGATCGCCTGCAATCCGCTGCCGCACAACCGGTTCAACGTCAGCGCCGGAACTTCTTTTGGGATCCCGCCGTTGATGGCGCAGACGCGCGACAGATACATATCCTTCTTTTCCGTATGAATCACATTACCAAACACGACATGACCCACTTCGTCCGGCATCACTTTGGCCCTTGTTAGGGCTTCCCGCACGCAGCGTGCACCCAAATCGGTAGGTGCGAAATCCTTCAGTGCTCCGCCGAAATCGCCAATTGCGGTTCGCACGCCCGACATCACTACGACTTCACGTCCATTGTTCATGATCGGTCCTTGATTTCTATCGTTCGATTGCCAGTGCAACACCCATGCCGCCGCCAATGCACAGCGATGCCAGGCCCTTGCTGGCATCCCGCTTGATCATTTCGTGAATCAGCGTCACCAGGATCCGGCAACCGGAAGCGCCGATGGGATGACCGATCGCAATCGCGCCGCCGTTCACGTTTACCTTGCCAGTATCCCAGCCCATGTCGCGATTGACTGCGATAGCTTGTGCGGCAAAGGCCTCGTTTATCTCGAGTAGATCCAGGTCCTTCGCGGTCCAGCCGGCTTTTTTGAGGCAAAGCTTGGAAGCAGGTATCGGACCGATCCCCATGATGCTCGGATCCACGCCGGCCGATGCGTAAGCCTTGATGCGCGCAAGTGGCTTCAGTGCCAGTTCCTTCGCTTTCGATGTGCTCATCATCATTACCGCGGCCGCGCCGTCGTTAATACCGGAAGCGTTGCCAGCCGTGACGGTCCCGCTATTGTTGAAGGCGGGTTTCAGCGAGGCCAAGGCTTCCGCGGTGGTTCCGTGCCGCACGTATTCGTCTGTATCGAAAATGACGTCACCCTTGCGGCTGGAAATGGTCAGGGGAACAATTTCATCGCGGAAGCGGCCCGATTTCTGCGCGGCTTCCGCTTTCTGCTGTGAAGCGGCGGCGAACTCATCCTGTTCCTGGCGCGATACATTCCATTTCTTCGCGACATTCTCCGCCGTGACACCCATGTGGTACTGGTTGTAGACGTCCCACAGACCATCGATGATCATGGTATCGATCAGCTTGCCGTCCATCATTCGCAATCCGTCACGCGCCCCATTGAGCGCATGAGGTGCAAGGCTCATGCTTTCCTGTCCGCCTGCAATAACGATATCGGCGTCGCCTGCCTTGATTGCCTGCGCGGCGAGATGCGTAGCTTTCAGTCCGGAACCACAAACTTTGTTGATCGTCATTGCGGGCACCATGTTGGGAATTCCCGCCATGATCGACGCCTGTCGAGCAGGATTTTGTCCTGCGGCCGCTGAAAGCACTTGACCCATTAGAACTTCGCTTACCAGTTCCGGTTTTACGCCGGTCTTGGCCAGCAGCGCGGCAATGACCTTTGCGCCGAGTTCAGTTGCCGGGACCTTGCCTATTGTGCCGCCAAATTTGCCGACACCGGTGCGTAACGCAGCGACGATTACAACGTCATCCATCTTGATATCTCCTGGAAAAACCGCATAGGCGAAACACAACGGCGGTATTGCAAAGAAGGACACATGATTTCACTCTTGTTCACGTATGAACCGGATGATCTGCCGGCGTGCCCGTTTCGTGGGGCGCCCGCCGGGAAACGGATTTGCAATGCGTTCCGCCTTTAGCCTGGCGCTCTGCCGTTCTCGCTGCATCCGGCTGTCGTCTGATTCGCAATAAAGCATGGAAGCAACCATGGCCGAACCGCGACGCTCGCTCAACACAAGCACGGTAACTTCCCAGCTCGATTGTCCATTGCGGATGGACAACACGTCTCCCGGCTTTACCAGCTTTGCCGGTTTCACGCGTTCGCTATTGAGCTTCGCTTTGCCGGAATCCACCGCATCGGCTGCGAGGCTGCGCGTTTTGTAAAAGCGGGCCGCCCACAACCATTTGTCTATTCGAACGCGCGTATCGGGTTCAGTCATCGCAGTCAAATGCTGCTCAGTGCCTGGTTTTCTCAGCCGGCATGATGACATCCGCCGCAAACACCTGTTCCGCATCGACTGCATCGAAAACGTAGTGGCGACCGCAAAATTCGCAGTCGACCTCCACGTTGCCGCGCTCTTCAATGATTGAACGCACTTCATCGTGCCCCAGCATGCGCAACATGGAAGTGACGCGGTCGTGCGAGCACGAGCAGCGGAATGCTACTGGCCTCGGCTCGAACACCCGGACGTCTTCCTGATGATATAACCGACGAATAATCTCGGGCGCCGGCAAGCTCAGCAGCTCCTCGGGCTTGATTGTTTCACCGATCCGGGTCGCGCGGTTCCAGGCGTCTGCATCTTCGCTCAATGTTGCCGGCAGCTTTTGCAACAGCATTCCGGCCGCTTGGTTGGAATTGGAGGCGAGCCACAGGCGAGTTTCAAGCTGTTCGGATTTCGCCATGTAATGCTCAAGCACTTGGGCGATACTTTTCCCTTCGATGCTGACCACGCCCTGATACGCCTGTCTGCCGTTCGAAGGCACAATCGAGATCACAAAGCGCCCCGAGCCCAGCAAATCAGTCACATTACCATCGGGTAGCTCCCCGTCCCATTTCGCCGTCGCGCGCAGAGTCTGTTCACTGGTTGCTTCGACGACCAGCAGTTGCACCGGGCCGCTGCCCTGCATTTGCATTATCAGGGAGCCTTCGAACTTCAGCGTCGCGGACAGCAGCGCGGCCGCTGTCATCATCTCTCCTAACAGTCGCTCTAATGGGGCGGGATAATTGCGCCGTTCGAGTACGGCGCGCCAGGTCGCGTCCAGATGCGCAATTTCGCCGCGAACTGGCGTACTTTCTAGTAGAAACCGTTGAAGTGAATCGTTCATGGTTGTCGATAGAGCCTGAAGCGTTCCAATTTGTCGCCGGGGCGGCGCCCTTCCCAGATTAGCTTCCAGGGGGCTTCCACCTGCGTCGGAAACTGCCACTTGTCTTGAATGATTAATAAGTCGCAATCGGGGCGCTTGCCCTTTTTTTCAAGCCTCACTGTCAGAATATGTCCGAAATAATCCAGCATGGCCCTTTGAGGCTCGCCCAGTGAACGACTGTAAATGCAGCCATGGCCGGCGGGCAATGCCTGTGACAACTGATTGAATACGGCCCGGTATGTTTTACCAGTATCGATGTATCGGACCAACAGCAAGGTTACAAGTGCCCACAGTAATGTGATTCCCGCTGCCCACGTAATGACCGGTCGCTCGGGCCGGCGCTTGACATTGAATAGCAGCACAAACCAGGCAATCGTAAAGGCCGCCGCAAGCGCCACTGAGAAAGCGCTTTCCCCAGCCTGATAAGCTGGCTGCATGTCCATCATATGTTTCCACAGCCGGGACGGAATACCGAGGTCGATTGCCATCCAGTAAAACCAGCCTACGACCGCAAAAAAACTGAACAGAATTATTGCGAACCAGTAGTAAAGATTGGCCGCTCCCCGCCGCAGGCTTTCGAACGATACAACAGCAAGAAGTGAGATCGGCAGCAGCAATGGCATGCCGAACCTGTCACGCCCCTCGCCGAGAATGCTGAGAAAGACGAAGAACGCAACAAATGCCGTCAAAGGAAGAATGACCCCCGGCTTCTGCAGCCCGGCTCGCCCTTCTGCCCAGAGGCTCCACACCGCGAAAGGCCATGCAGGCCAAGCAAGCCAAGGCAGCACAGTCAGATAGTAAAGGTAATTTTCATCCGGCGTGAATATGAAAATGCTTTTTAATCTATCGATGTTTTTGACCCAGAACCATTCAGAAAATAGGCGCGGGGAGCGTGCTTCCAGTAGCAGCGGCCAGATTACGGCCCATGGGAGCGCGGCTACGACGGCAATGATGATGGTCCATAAATACTGCCTCGTACGCCAATACGGAGAGACAACCGGCAACAGGGCCATGGTCATCAAGAGCATGACCGGTTCCACAAAACCTTCTGACAAAAAGCAAACGCCGAGACCCGTACCCAACCATAACCCTGCGATCAGCGGCCTGCGTGCCGAAATGGCGAGTGCGTAAAGCCCGATCGCGGTTCCCGCCACAAACGCGGTGTCGGGGATCAGCTGGTGTCCACGCAACAGCAGACCTCCGCAGCCCAGCAACATGAGGGCGGCGACCCAGCTCTTGTTGCCCCCGTATAGTTCGCTTGCAGTTATCGCTACAAACAACATGGTGACAGCGATATACAGGCCTGCGGCTAGTCGAGCTCCATCATGCAATGCCAAAACGGGCGAGAACAGTGAGCTGGTCAACGCGGCCGTTAGATAAATGAGCGGTGGTTTGTCGAGATAAGGTTCTCCAGCAAGCTGCGGGATAACCCAGTCACTTCCCTTCAGCAACTGATACACGACACCAAAGATGTGGGCCTCATCCGGCTTCCACGGATCATGCCCGATCAGCCCCAGTAGAATCCATGCTATGCAGAGCCCGACTGCGAGCGTGACCGGATTTTCGCTGATGTGCGTGGCGAATCTATCGCTGCGCAATAGATGAGCAGGGCGAAGCATAGGTCTCTTCAGTTAGCCGTACGCTGCAAGATTATGAATCGCCATGGATGCTGCCCCGGACGCACTGATCGCACGGAATACCTGAAGCCGTGTGCCGATCCTGGCGTATTCTAATCGTTGCGCCCATACCGAACTGTGCTAAGTTTGGCCGCAATAAACGCAAAGAGGCAGCCTTCGCTGCCTCTTCTCCTGACGCTTTGCTGTTTCAGCTTGCGGCTGGTTTGCTATCGGTTTTCTTGCCGTATTTCTGACGGAACTTTTCTACGCGTCCCGCCGTATCGACAATTTTTTGCTTTCCGGTATAGAAGGGGTGACACGCAGAACATACTTCCACGTGCAACGGTTTGCCCAACGTCGAGCGCGTAGTAAATGTGTGACCGCAACTGCAGGTCACCGCTACGTCAGCGTACTCAGGGTGAATTTCGGGTTTCATGTCGATTCCTTTCTGTTGAAAGCGGGATTTGCGCTTCCGAAGGGGGCGGATTATCCACAGGAATCCCCCGATTGGCAACCCCGGGACAGTGCATCACAGGTTCTAAATGGGGGCCGTTATCCGATATGCAAGCCGACTCGTTGCTGAATAGCACGCAACTCGTCATCGGTGTATTCGGCGGCCTCGGCTCTCCGGCTGGCGTAGCTTGGGGCGGAGCCGAGTCAGGGAGAGCGTGGAAACATACCAACGCCGAGTCGGTCTCGCGTTCCCGCAAACGGGCCTGCGGCTAACGAGTCACGCTCGAGCGGGTAGGGCACGGGACTTCGTCGACAAACGTTAACCTCTTCGCATTGAATCGAAGAAGTCCGCGTTATTCTTGGTGCCGCGCAGTTTATCGACGAGGAATTCGGTTGCTTCCAGCTCGTCCAAGGGATCGAGCCCGGACTCGTTACGGGCGTAGCCGGCCGGACTCGGCTCTCCGGCGGGCGTAGCTTGGGGCGGAGCCGAGTCAGGGAGAGCGTGGAAACATACCAATGCCGAGTCTGTCTCGTGTTCCCGCAAACGGGCCTGCGGCTAACGAGTCACGCTCGAGCGGGCAGGGCGCGAATTATCCCATCCCCGCTACTATCCACGCCGCATGGAGTCAAAAAAATCCGCGTTATTCTTGGTACCGCGCAGTTTATCGACGAGGAATTCGGTCGCTTCCAGCTCGTCCATGGGATAAAGCAGTTTCCGCAAAACCCAGATCTTCTGCAGGATATCTTTCTCGATCAGCAACTCTTCGCGGCGCGTACCGGAACGGTTCACGTTGATTGAAGGATAGATCCGTTTCTCCGCCATTCGGCGATCGAGATGGATTTCCATGTTGCCGGTGCCCTTGAATTCTTCGTAAATCACATCGTCCATGCGGGAGCCCGTGTCGATCAACGCGGTCGCGATAATGGTTAGCGATCCGCCTTCTTCAATGTTGCGCGCGGCGCCGAAGAATCGCTTCGGCCGCTGCAGTGCATTGGCATCCACGCCGCCCGTCAATACCTTGCCCGAAGCTGGTACCACTGTGTTATATGCCCGGGCAAGACGAGTAATGGAATCGAGCAGGATTACGACATGTTTTTTGTGCTCCACCAGCCGCTTCGCTTTTTCCAGCACCATCTCGGCGACCTGCACATGGCGGGTGGCCGGTTCATCGAAAGTCGACGACACCACTTCACCTTTGACCGAACGCTGCATTTCCGTAACTTCTTCGGGACGCTCGTCAATGAGCAGCACAATCAGATAGACATCCGGGAAATTGGCTGCGATGGAGTGTGCAATGTGCTGCAGCATGACGGTCTTGCCGCTTTTCGGGCTGGCCACCAGGAGGCCGCGCTGGCCTTTGCCGATCGGCGCAATGATATCGATGATGCGGCCGGTAAGGTTTTCTTCTGACTTGATGTCCCGCTCCATCTTGAATTGCTCGGTAGGAAAAAGCGGAGTCAGGTTCTCGAACAGTATCTTGTGCTTGGAATTCTCGGGAGGTTCCGCGTTGACCTTGTCTACCTTGACCAGCGCGAAATAGCGTTCACCGTCTTTAGGGGTTCGAATCTCTCCTTCGATTGAATCGCCCGTATGCAGATTGAATCGACGTATCTGGGACGGGCTGACATATATGTCATCAGGCCCGGCGAGATAAGAGGTGTCCGGAGATCGCAGGAATCCGAAACCGTCTGGGAGTACTTCGAGGGTTCCTTCACCGAAAATGCTCTCGCCTTTTTTGGCCTGATTTTTCAATAGCGCGAAAATCAGGTCCTGCTTGCGCATTCGGTTGGCATTCTCGACTTCGTTGGAGATTGCCATCTCCACGAGTTCGGTTACGTGGAGGTTTTTCAGGTCGGACAAATGCATAAACGAGGGGCTTAGCAAGACGATGGGAACGATCGAGAAGATGTGAAACGGGGAGGGATGCCCGTCACTGGTTGCGGCGCTGTTTTAATCCAAAGCGCACTCGCCCACCAGTACAGAGTGAAGCCTAGCGAGTTTAGATATTGCTGTCAATAAAGGCCGTAAGTTGCGATTTAGATACGGCACCGACCTTGGTGGCTTCAATGTTGCCGTTCTTGAACAGCATCAGTGTGGGAATGCCCCGGATGCCATACTTCGGCGGCGTACCCTGATTCTCGTCGATATTGAGCTTGGCCACTTTAAGCCGACCCGAATACTCGGTCGCGACTTCGTCAAGGATAGGCGCAATCATTTTGCACGGCCCGCACCATTCGGCCCAGTAATCCACCAATACCGGAACCTGGGACTGAAGCACCTCCGGTTCGAACGTGTCGTCGGTGATGTGATGTATATGCTCGTTCATGTATGAATAGCCTCGGCAATGAATAACGTTCTGGAAAAAGCGCCGTTCGGACGAACTGCGTTCTGAAGGTTTGAACGTATGCTAGCGAATAAATTTTTGGAAGGGAAGCGCCTGTGGCCGGCATTCCTCGATCTCCGGGAAATTGGCTTGTAGTTCCGTGACATAGTCATATCGACTGCGGCCGTAACGCGCTGGTTCCGCGACATCTTTTTGCTAGAATAGCGTTCCTGATTGCTGCGTTGCGCCACGGTTGATGGCACAAAAACCGCGCGAAGCCAAAACTTTTGTACCCGCCAATTCAAGATACAAGACGCTTCCCACAAGGATTAGTAATGACCTACGTCGTCACCGAAAGCTGTATCAAATGCAAGTACACCGATTGCGTGGATGTGTGTCCCGTGGATTGTTTCCGCGAAGGGCCTAACATGTTGGTCATCGATCCGGATGAATGCATCGATTGCACGCTATGCGTAGCCGAATGTCCGGTCGAAGCCATTTTCGCCGAGGACGATGTGCCGGAAAAGCAGCGGGTTTTTCTGCAGTTGAATGCCGAGTTATCGAAGGTGTGGCCAGTGCTGACGGAAAAAAAAGACGCGCCTGCGGACGCGGACGCATGGAAGGACACCAAGGACAAATTGAACTTGCTGGATCGAGGTTAATTTTATTTTGCCTGCTGCCTGACGGCACGGCCGCGACTGCATTAGATTGGCGCCCATGACCGTCGGCGCGGATTTCCCGATACTGCCAAAGCGTGAACTCTTCACGCGTCTGTCAACTGGACATTGCGCTGGCATTGTAGTCGTGACGCCTAATCGGCGCCTTGCGCAGACGCTTGCACGTGAATTCGACGAGACACAGATCGCCTTGGGCCTCAGCGCTTGGGAACCCGCGGATATTGTGCCGTTCGGCACTCTGGTGGAGCGACTTTACGAGGACGCGCTTTACTCGGACATCACGCCACAGCTTCCGCTGCTGATCACTCCGTCTCAGGAGCAGTCGCTCTGGGAGCAGATCGTAGGTCAAAGTGCCCTGCTGTCAATTGCACAAGCGGCCGCGCAATGTCGCGACGCTTGGCGGTTGCGGCATGCCTGGCGCATCGCTACCCAGGCAGGCAATGAGGACGCCGCTGCTTTTAATTTCTGGTGCGCAAGTTACGACGACAAGACCCGAGGTCAGACCGACAGCGCCCGCCTGCCGGATCTCATGACGGGTCTCCTGGACCGGTTGAACAAACCGAAGCTCGTGGTCGCCTATGGGTTCGACATCCTGCCGCCGCAGACGATTGCCTTCCTCAACAAGTTCACGTGGGCAGTATGCAAGGCGGAGCCGCTGCAGGGTTCAGTGGTGCGCACCTCCTTCGCCTCCGCAAAGCTGGAGCTCGAAAGCGCAGCCGCATGGGCGCGCGCCAGGCTCGAACAGGGTTCAAGGCGTATCGGTGTGGTCGTGCCCGAATTGCAGCAGCGACGCGAGGAAGTCGTGCGCATGTTTTCGCGCGTCATGCAGCCTGGCTATAACCTTCCTGGCCTTGAAAAGGCAACGTTGCCGTGCAACGTATCCATCGGCCAGCCACTGGCGCAATATGCGCTGGTCGCCGCTGCCCTCGACCTGATCCGGTTCTGCTTCCACGAGGTGGAGTTTACTGTCGCAAGCCGCTTGATCCGTTCGCCGTTTCTCGGCGGCGCGGAATCAGAAATGGAGCGCCGCGCGCGGCTTGATGCGAGAGTACGCCGCACGATCGACGCGAGCGTGACGCTGCCCAAGCTCATTGCCCTGGTCCCCGACTGCCCGGTGTTACGTGCGCGACTCGAAGCTGTTCTTTCGGTTGCGAAGGAATCCGTCGACCAGACGCCAAGCGGCTGGGCCCGGCGTTTTTCGGCGCTGCTCGATGCCGCCGGATTTCCAGGCGAACGGGCGCTCGACTCGGACGAGTTTCAGACGCTCGCAAAGTGGCATGAACTGTTAAACGAATTGTCGGCACTGCAAAGCGTGTCACGCGCGATGAGTATCGAAGGGGCCATAGTCGCGCTGCAGCGTCTGTGCAGCGACACACTGTTCCAGCCCGAATCGGGGCAAATGCCGATCCAGGTGCTCGGCATCCTCGAGTCTGCAGGCCTGCGCTTCGATTGCCTGTGGGTCAGCGGACTCACCGATGAGGCCTGGCCATTAGCGGCGCGCGCCAACCCCTTCATTCCCATTGCGCTACAAAAAAAGGCTGGCATTCCGGCGGCGAGTGCCGAAGGCTCGCTTGAACTCGATCGGCGCCTGACCGCTGATTGGAAAGTAGCGGCGCAGGAAGTCGTGTTCTCGCATGCGCAGCAGGAGGCGGATCATAATCTTGCGCCCAGCCCGCTGATCCTCGACGTCGCACAGGGCGAGATCGCGCTGCCCGACTTCCCGCGTTATCGGGATGTGCTGTTCGCGAACGGGAGCCTCGAGTTGGTTGCCGACAACACCGCACCGCGCATCACCGGGAAATCGGTGCGCGGCGGCACCCGTGTCCTGGCCGATCAGGCAGCCTGCCCGTTCCGCGCGTATGCACGCTGGCGCCTTCACGCCGAAGTCCTCGATGAACCGGCAGCCGGGCTCGATGCGTCCGACCGTGGCAGGCTGCTGCATGCTTTGATGAGGAACATCTGGACCGATCTGCAGTCGAGCCGCAATCTGCATGGCGATCTCGAGTCGGTCATCACTCGCGCAGCGCAGGCCGCCGTCAAAGAACTTGGCATCGAAGGACGCTTTGCCGAACTTGAGCGGGTGCGTCTCGCGCGGCTGGCGCGTGAATGGCTCGAGCTTGAGAAGACGCGCAGCGGTTTTGATATTTCCGCACTGGAGGAAACGCGCACCATCGCGGTCGCCGGTCTGGAATTTTCCGGCCGCATCGACCGCCTCGACAAGCTCCAATCCGGGGGCCACGCACTCATCGATTACAAGACCGGCAACATGGTATCGCCAAAGCATTGGGACCCGCCGCGTCCCGACGAGCCGCAACTCGCGCTTTACGCGATCAGCGCGAAGGAGGACATTGCCGCCGTGACTTTCGCCAAGCTCAGGCCCGGCGACATGAAATACATGGGCTACTCGCGCGATGCGCACAGTATTCCCAATGTGGAGCAGCGGCGCGACTGGGAGGGATTGTTCACGCTGTGGCGCAAGGAGGCGGAGTCTCTGGGCATCGCATTTGCAGCGGGCGACGCGCGCGTTGATCCGAGGAACGAGCTTGCCACCTGCCGCCTGTGCGATCTGCAGACCTTGTGCCGGGTCTACGAGAAACTGAACGTACTGCAGGAGCACCAGGAATGAGCGCGCTTGCCGACCAGCTCGCCCGCGATGCGGCGCTTGACCCGGAACGCTCGTTCATTGTGCAGGCGCCCGCCGGATCGGGGAAAACCGAACTGCTGGTAAAGCGCTACATCCGGCTCCTTGGCACGGTCGAGAAGCCCGAAGAAATCGTAGCCATCACCTTTACCATCAAGGCCGCCGCCGAGATGCGCGAGCGCGTACTCGAGAAGCTGCCAAACGCCGCCGACATCGCGCACCGGCTTCGCATCCAGACGTTCGACGCGCTGTGCGCCGCGCTTACACGGCAAATGCCGGTGCTGTCGCGTTTCGGTGCCCAGCCGCAAATCGTCGAGGATGCGCGCCTGCATTACCGCGAGGCGGCCAGACGCACGCTTAAGGATCTGTCTCCTTCGGTCGAAGCATTGCTTGCCCACCTCGATAACAACATCGACACGGCTACCTCGCTGATCGGCTCGATGCTCGCCAAGCGCGACCAATGGCTGCGCAAAACTGGCGCCGCGCCCACGCGCAGCGAGCTCGAATCCTGTCTCCGCTCCGAGCGCAGCCGCTTTCTGGCAAAGGCCCGCGTACTGCATCCGCAAGCCTCTGCCGAGTTCGCCGAGGCTATGCTGACCAAAAAGAATAGCTGGCGCAAGAAGGTCCCCGAGGCCATGGCGCTCTCCGGCAACGAACCGCTGCGCCAGGCGTTGTCGGACCTGCTTCGCATGCCGCCCGAGCGCTACAGCGATGCGCAGTGGCAGGTCCTGCAATCGCTCATTGAGCTGCTGCCACTTGCGGCCGCGCAACTGAGGGTCGTGTTCGCAGAGCGTGGCGAGGCAGACTTCACCGAAATCGCCCAGGGCGCCGTACGCGCGTTGGGCACGGCCGAGGCGCCGACCGACCTGCTCCTGTCGATGGATGCGCGCGTACGCCACCTCCTGGTGGACGAGTTTCAGGACACCTCTTTCTCGCAATGGGAGCTGCTTGTGCTGCTCACCTCGGGCTGGCAGCCGAACGATGGCCGGACCCTGTTCCTGGTCGGCGACCCGATGCAGTCGATTTATCGATTCCGCGACGCGCAGGTCGCGTTGTTTCTCAAGGCGCAAAGCGAAGGCCTCGGCAGCGTGCACCTCAAGTCGCTGACGCTCACGACCAACTTTCGCTCGCACGCTGGCCTTGTCGATTGGTTCAATGACACCTTCAGCCAAATCCTGCCGACGGCGGCGGATCCCGTGTCTGGCGCAGTGCCCTATTCAGCCGCGACGCCGCACCCTGAAAAGCCGCAGCTGGGCGGGCCGGCTGTTTTGTGGACCAACAGTCCTGATCGCGCCCACGAGGCGCGCAGTGTCGTGCAGCTCGTGCACCGGGCTGAGGGGCGTGCGGCGATTCTGGTGCGCAATCGTGATGCGCTTGCCGAAATTATTCCCGCCCTCAGAAGCGCGGGCATCCGCTTTCGGGCCATCGAGATCGAGCGACTGCATGAGAAACAGGTCGTGCAAGACCTCTACGCGATCGCGCGCGCCCTGACGCACCTCGGCGATCGAATTGCCTGGCTCTCGCTGCTGCGCGCGCCGTGGATCGGCCTGGCGCTGAGTGATCTGCATCAGATTGCGGCAGCCGATCGCTTCGCCACCATTTGGGAACTGATCCAGGACAACCTTTTCCTTGCCAATTTCAGAAGCGTCCTCGGGCCGGCGCTTGCCGAGCGCGGCCGCGGCAGCTTGCGCGATCGCGTCGAAGGCGTCTGGCTCGCGCTCGGTGGTCCCGCGTGCGTCGAGAACGAGACCGACCTAGAGGACGCCGAGATCTTCCTCGATGAACTTTCGAAGCTTGAGGCGTCCGGCTCGCCTCCCGACTTCGCCGCGCTTGCCGGCAGCCTGAGCGAGCTCTACGCGCTGCCCGATGTCGCCTCCAGCGACGACGATCTGCAAATCATGACCATTCACAAGGCCAAGGGCCTGCAATTCGACACGGTCATCGTTCCCGGCCTGGACAAAATCTCCGGTACCGATGACTCGCCGCTTTTTCTGTGGAAGGAACTGGTTTTTGCGGAAGGTCTTCAGGACAAGGGAGCGGCCGCATCGGCTGTGACCGGGTTACTGCTCGCGCCCATCAAAGAAACCGGCGCTGACAAAGACCCGGTCTATGAATACCTGCGGCGCCTGGACCGCGCTGCCGAAGATGCCGAGACCGCACGCCTTCTCTATGTCGCCGCCACTCGCGCCGCCAGGCGCTTGCACCTTCTAGCCTGCGTGAAACTCGACGAGGCGGGCCAACTTAAAGCCCCGGATAAGCGCTCGCTTCTGGCACAGGCGTGGCCGCTCGCGCAGGAGATTTTCGCTGGACTGGATCGCGTGCCGGTGGCGCCCCAAACCGCAGCCGCCGAGCCAGCGTATATGCTCAGGCGTATAGCGTCCGGGCTCAAGCTCCCGTCAGCGCCCGACGCTGTGCGTTGGAATGCGCCGAACGGACGAAGCGAAGAACAGCAGATCGAGTTCTCCTGGGCCGGAGAAACGGCCCGGCAAGTCGGGACGATTGTCCACCGTTGGTTGCAGCGGATGGCGGATGATGCGCTGGAGGGCTGGAGCACGCAGCGGGTCGTTTCATTGTGGCCGCGGTTTTGCAGCGAACTGCGGCGGCATGGCGTTCCAGACTCTGAACTAAAAGTAGCAGCCGATCTTGTCTCTACCGCCTTAAGCAATACCTTGCTGGACGAGCGCGGCAGATGGCTGATGGGTCCGCACGCCGAAGCGTGGACCGAATACGCGGTGCATACGCAAGACGGCAGGCGCCATGTGATCGACCGCCGCATTCGCGATGCGGATGGTACGTGGTGGGTCGTCGATTACAAGACCAGCCGCCATGAAGGCGCGAACATCGAGGCCTTTCTGGAGCGAGAGCGCGAACGTTACGCACCGCAGTTGGCTCGTTACGCGCACGCTCTCGGGGCGACGCGCATGGGCCTGTACTTTCCGCTGTTGCGCGGCTGGAGGGAATGGACGAGCACGACATGACCGGCCGTTTGCCAGCACGTGCCGGTCATAGCCCGCACTGCGAACTGCATGTCCGAAAATGGCTAGCGAAATACTTGCCGTGTCGGCAAGATGCGCTCCATGGAACTCGATCCGGACAGCTGTTACCAGGCACTCATCAGCCGTGATGCTCGTTTCGACGGATTGATGTACGTCGGTATTTCTTCCACCGGGATTTACTGTCGCCTTATCTGCAACTCCCGGCGTCCGCTCAAACGCAATTGCACGTTCTACCGGAGCGCCGCGGCCGCGGAGCAGGCCGGATTCCGTCCCTGCCTGCGCTGCCGGCCAGAGAACGCGCCCGGCAACGCACTCGTGGATTCGGGCAACCGGCTCGCAGTCGCGCTGGGCCGGCGCATAGAACAAGGCGCCTTGAACGAAATCAGCGTCGCTGCGCTGGCCGCGCAAATGAGTATCAGTGAGCGCCATTTGCGGCGTGTGATTCAGGATGAATTTGGCGTTTCGCCAAACCGGCTGCTGGAGACCCAACGGCTGTTGACAGCGAAGATGTTGCTGACCGATACGGCACTGTCCATTACTGACGTCGCTTTCGCGAGCGGCTTCGCCAGCTTGCGGCGTTTCAACGATGCGTTCAAGACGAACTACCGGCTGAATCCCACACAGTTCCGGCGCGGGGCCGGCGCACGATCCACGGGCCGTCTCATGTTCGATTTGGCCTATCGCCCCCCGCTGGACTGGGAAGCATTGCTGCATTTTCTGCAACGGCGCCTTTACGCCGGCGTCGAAGCCATCAGCGGAGCGACGTATTCGCGCACATTCAGCAGCGGCGGGCGTACCGGGTGGATTCGCGTAACGCCAAGCAGGAGCCGCCATGCATTATCCGTGGAAGTTGCGCCCGAGCTAAGCCGGGTGATTCCGGCTGTGCTGATGCGGTTGCGCAGACTGTTCGATCTGGGAGCTGAGCCCGAACGTATTGCGCAACGGCTTGGCAATCTGGCGGTACTGTGTCCGGGGCTGCGTTTGCCGGGCGCGTTCGATGGATTCGAGGTTGCGATGCGCGCGGTACTGGGCCAACAGATCAGTGTCAAGGCTGCAACCACGCTCGCCGGCCGCTTCGCATTGGCCTTTGGCGAACCGGTTGCGACACCGTTTGACGAGTTGCATCTGTTGATGCCGACCGCAGAGCGCGTTGCCGCAGCTTCTGCTGGAATGATCATGAAGATTGGCGTGACTGCAGCGCGCGCACGAACACTGCACGGGGTGGCTACCGCAATTGCTAAGGACCCGCGTTTGCTGGATCCCGGGGTGGATGTCGGAGAAGCGATCGCACGCTTGAAGGAACTCCCCGGTATTGGCGAGTGGACCGCGCAGTATCTGGCCATGCGCGCGTTTGCCTGGCCGGATGCGTTTCCCGCAACGGATCTCGGCATTCGCAAGGCCCTTGGTTTCGACGACGAACGCAAGATTCTCGCGCACGCCGAAGCATGGCGTCCCTGGCGCGCTTACGCGGCGATGCATTTATGGAGATCACTTGCATGACGACTTGGATCACAACCATGGAGACTCCGGTTGGTGACTTGCTGCTGATGTCAGACGGCATTTCGCTCATCGGCTTGCATACCGACAATGACAAGCATCGTCCCGTCCCTCGCAATGACTGGATCCGTGACGATGTGGCGGAGCCTTTTGGCCGCACGATTGCACAACTGCAGGCCTATTTCGATGGCAGGCTGACGGAGTTCGACTTGCCGCTAGCGACCGGAGGTACGGCATTTCAGACCATCGTATGGAGAGAGCTTCGCAACATCCCGTACGGCCATACCATTTCGTATGGGGAACTGGCCCGCCGCATCGGCAAGCCAAGCGCATCCCGAGCAGTAGGCCATAGCAATGCGCGTAATCCGATTTCCATCATCGTGCCTTGCCATCGCGTGATTGGCACCGACCGCTCATTGACGGGCTATGCCGGCGGCTTGGAACGCAAGCGCGCGCTGCTTGCGCATGAAGCAATGAAACCTGCGTCTGTTGAAACGGGGACACGCCAGCACAATCCGCAACTCGAGCTGTTGGGGGTTTAATCCGGGCACTAATTGTCATTCGCTGCGGTCACACGTCAGTGGAAAGGACTAGACCTAGTGTCCTTCCGTGACCAAGGAGAACGACCATGGCGAGCAAATACGGAAAAAAGGCATCCGAGAAAGTCGGGAAGGCAATGAAGGAACGCAAGGCGGGCACGCTTAAAAGCGGACGTTCCGGGAAAAAAGTAACCAGCCGCAAGCAGGCAATCGCAATCGGGCTTTCCGAGGCGCGCCGCGCCGGCGGAAAAGTACCTGGGCCGAAGAAAAAGACGTCTTCCAGGAAAAGCACGAAACAACACAAATCGACCAGCGAACGTTCGTCGGCTAGTGCGAGCCGCTGAATAGCCCGGCGGTTCCCGGTAAGATGGCGCGGCATGCGAAGCGCAGTGGCATAACGCGCCTCGTATTTCTGCAACACTTCTTCGGGAGATTTACATGGCGGGTAACATCAAGATACTTGGCATCGCAGGCAGTCTGCGCAAGGCTTCTTTTAACAAAACGGCGTTGCGCGAGGCGCAAAAACTCGTCCCCGCCGGGGCGTCTCTCGATATTCTGGACATCGACGGCCTGCCCGGCTTCAACCAGGACGATGAAAAAAATCCGCCGGCCAAAGTAGTCGAAATGAAAGCGAGAATTCGCGCGGCGGATGCGATTCTGTTCGTTACCCCCGAATACAACTATTCCCTCCCGGGCGTGCTGAAGAATGCAATCGATTGGGCATCGCGGCCTTATGGGGATAGCGCGTGGAATGGCAAGCCGGTTGCGGTCATGGGCGCGTCGGTCGGCGTAATTGGCACTGCGCGCGCGCAATACCATTTGCGCCAGATTTTCGTGTTTTTGGATATGCACCCGGTGAACCAGCCGGAAGTCATGATCAATGCGTCAAAAAGCTTCGATGCCCAAGGTAATCTGACGGACCAGCAGACCAAGGACCTGATCGCCAAATTGCTGGCGAATCTGGTCAAAAAAGTGGTGGTGACTTAAGCGCGGCCTTTATCCCACACGGGCGCTTTTGGTTTCTACGATTCTTGCCAGGCGCGATAGCCGCTGATCTGCGATGCCGGCCGCCTCCAGACTTTTTGCTGTCTGGACCAGGTAATCCGCGCAAGAGCCGTAGTAACCCGAGGCTTTAAGCGCAATGGAAACGATTTGTTCATCGCGCAGCCGGCCGGTGTAGCCGGGCTTTTTGCGGTCCACCACAAACGCAATCGCGCGCACGGTGCAGCCTTCGAGATCGGCGCTGACCCAGCGTGGCCGATAAGTACCCATCAACATTTCCCGGCGCCACAGCAATGCCAGTTCACTGTCCAATTTGTCATCGTGCAGCCGGTAAGCGATGCCCGCGCAGGAGCCTCCCTGGTCCAATCCCAGTACCAGCCCGGGAATTTTCGGCGAGCCGCGATTGATTTTCGACCATAGATAGAAGCCGCGATGAAAGCCGTGGATGCGCGCCGGCCTGCGTTCCGCGTATTCCACCAGCGGGTTCCAGATTAGCGAGCCATAGCCGAATACCCAGACCGGCTTTTCTTTGGAATGCAGTGCGAGCGTTGCGGCGAGCGAGGCAGCCACGTCGTGGTCGGACATAAGCAAATGCCCGTGTCCGGCATCCCGCACCGCCTGGCGCACACCGTCCTTCTCCAGGAAGGCGCGATCGACTTGCGATTTCAAATTCGACTTCGTTGTCACAGAGTGCATGTTGCCACAGGCGCCGGCCGCAACAACATCTGCTAATGTTCGTGCCTATGGCAGCCGGCCCGCGTGACTACAGACCGAAAGCAGCAGCGAGTATTGAACCAGCGCAAAGGCTGCACGCAGCGCGGTTACTTCAGCTATGCGCGTGCGCCGTGACTGTGGTGTTATTTCCCGGCTGCGCGCATTTCCACCCGGGCGTTGAGTCACCACCCGCCCAGTCCTCACCGGCAGGTGTGCCGTATGCCGGTTTCGCGCTTGGACAGGATGCCGATGGCAACCCCGTGATCCTGGACGTCATTGCTGGACCTGCGACGCTATCGGGCCTGAAAGCCGGAGATAAAATCGATTCAGTGGCAGGGGAGAAAATGAACGCGGCGCGCCTGCTGGAGACGCTGCACTCCTCTTCGCCCGGTCAGCTATTGCCGTTACGCGTGCTACGTGATGGCGCAGCGCTCGATGTTAATTTCATCGTCGGGGCTTTGCAGCAATGGGCCACACCGGCCGCCTACCCGCAGCGGGTGCCGTTTACGGCAGTGTCCGCGCGTAGCGTTCCGGTCTGGTTGGATATGGTGGAGGCAAAGCTCGCGTCCGCGGCCCCTGCGCTTATGCCGGAACGCGAACGCCTGCAAAAAATGCTGGGCGATCTTGCGAGCCAGGAAAACGGATACAACAAACTGCGCCTGAACCGCCAGGCGCTGGCCGATCCCGGCACGCTGATTGAGTGGGAACATCGGCTTGTGGGCGAAATGCAACCGGCAGGGCAGGCGCGCGAACGCGTCGTACCGCTGCTGTGCGAGATCCTGATGCTCAATTGCAGCTCGATGCATTCCGAGTCGCCGGTCGCTGCCAACTCGATAGACGGTGGCGGACTCAGCGTGTTCGCCGGGACTATTGCAGCAGCGAACCGGCGGGTGCGCGAGGGTTTCAGCACGGCGCCTCCACGTGAACGATTGTTTCGTGACGTGCGCTATCTACTCGAAGAGACGGCTACCAGCCGCACCTTGATCGAGCAACGGGACGCAATGAAAGGCATCCGCGCGATGCAGGCCAGCATGCGAGTCGATTTTTCAGCGCTGCTGGACGCGTTCGATCAGCTCATCATCGCCGCGTCCCGTGTGCCGGAAGCGTCCAAGAGCGCACGCAAGATTCCCGCGGCCCTGGCGGCGATGGTGGACGGGGAAATTTTGGATTTCGCTGAAGTCGATGGCGGTTATATCGTTATTGGTGGAGCAGGCCCCAACCATTACCGCATGGACCGCCTGTATGCGGTCATCGACATTGACGGAGATGATCGCTACACCTGGAGCGACGGTGTTCCGCTGGAAACGCAGATCGTGATCGATCGCGCTGGCAATGATCGCTACGAAGCACAAGTGGGCGGACCAGGAGCGGGATGGCTCGGGGTGTCGGTTTTGCTCGATATGGCGGGAGACGACACATACGTCAGCGCACTCGGCGGCTGCGGTGCCGGGGCCTTCGGGTTTGGTTTGTTGTTCGATGCGCAAGGCGCGGATACGTATCACTGCGATGCCTGGTCAACCGGGGCCGGAATTTATGGGGCCGGAGTGCTGATTGATGCCGGCGACGGCTGGGACACCTATCTGTCTCAAAGCATGAGCCAAGGCGTTGGTGGACCGGCGGGTGTCGGGCTGCTGATCGACTTCGGCGGGGACGATCTGTACCGGGCGAACGGCCCGGTGCCGTCTTCTTACGGCACACCGACGACATACATGAGTTTCAGCCAGGGTGTGGGTTTTGGCATTCGGCCCTACGACCATGGAGGTTTCGGCGCCTTGCTCGATTTCGCCGGCAATGATCGTTACGAGGGCGGCGAATTCAGCCAGGGCGGTGGCTATTTTTGGGGCGCCGGTCTGCTGCATGATACGAGTGGCAATGATTTCTACTACGGCGGACGCTATACGCAGGGGTTTGCTGCACATCAGGCTGCCGGACTGTTTTCCGATCTGGCCGGGGACGATGTGTATTGGGCCATGCGTGCGGCTGCGCAGGGCGCGGCCTGGGATCAGTCGGTTGCCATGATGTTCGATGGCGCAGGCAACGACTTCTACCGTGCTGAATCCCTGGCACAGGGCGCCGCCGCGCAACAGTCAGGGGCGTGGTTGTTCGATGCTGGCGGCAATGATATGTACTGGTCCAGCGGCGATTCTCAGGGCGTAGCCGGTGACAATTCCTACCATTATGTGGCCGACGATCCGGTCTACAGCGTTGGCGTATTGCTGGACAGCGGCGGTGACGATCGCTATTCAAGCGGCCTTCTCAATGGTCAAGTTCGCATCCGGCATAGCAGCAGCCCGGCAAACGGACGTGAGAACAACGGCGTGGCCATCGATGAACAACCATGAGCCGACACCTGCCTGGATTCATCCGTCAGTGCGCTAGACTGGCAACCTTCAGCCTGGATCTTGGACAATGCCTTTTCTGACCACGGACGATGGTGTCAAGCTGCACTACGAGGAGGCCGGTTCGGGTACTCCCATCGTATTTGTGCATGAGTTTGCGGGCGATTGGCGCACCTGGGAACCGCAACTGCATCATTTCTCGCGCCGCTATCGCTGCATCGCCTATAACGCGCGCGGCTATCCGCCGTCGGATGTGCCGGACGATGTCGAGCGCTATTCCCAGCAGCGTGCGCGCGACGATATCCGCGCAGTGCTGGATGCGTTGGTGATCGATCGCGCGCATGTGGTCGGCAATTCCATGGGCGGTTTCGCTACGCTGCATTTCGGTATGACATATGCACCGCGGGCATTGTCCCTGGTCGTCGCAGGCTGCGGCTATGGCGCGCATCCGTCGCACTATGCGCAATTTCAGGCGCAGTCCCGAGAACTCGCAAAGTCAATGCTCCAGCACGGCATGGCCCATGTTGCCGCGACGTACGGGCACGGACCGTCCCGGCTGCAACTCCGGGACAAAGATGCGCGCGGTTTCGCGCAGTTCGTGCGCCAGTTTTCCGAACATTCAGCGCAAGGCTCCGCCAATACCATGCTGGGCTACCAGGCGCGCCGTCCTTCCCTGTACGACTTGACAGCCGAAATGGCGCGCATCGCGGTGCCTACACTAATCGTCGCCGGAGATGAAGACGATGCCGTGCTCGAGCCTTCGGTGATGATGAAGCGAACCATTCCGACGGCCGGGCTGGTCGTATTGCCGAACAGCGGCCACATGACGAACCTCGAAGATCCGGCACTGTTCAACCGGCTGCTGGAAGATTTTTTCCATCAGGTCGAGGCGGGTCGCTGGCCGGTCGGAGCCGCGGTAACTTGATATTTTGATCGGGGCTGACCGTGGTTACTGAAGCTCTTTCCCATTTGCGAGTGATTGACCTGACGCGCGTCCGCGCCGGTCCGACTTGCGTAAAGCAGTTTGCTGACTGGGGCGCAGATGTCATCAAGATTGAAATGCCTGCGCAGGACGGCGAGGATATTCTCGGCCCGCGCACCGGCTCGGACTTTCATAATCTGCATCGGAACAAACGTTCGCTGACACTGAATCTGAAACATCCGCGCGGCGTGGAGGTCCTCAAGCGGCTGGCAAGGATATCGGATGTGCTAGTCGAGAATTATCGCCCGGACGTGAAGCACAAGCTCGGCATCGATTATGAGACGCTCGCCAAAGAAAATCCGAAACTGATTTACGCCAGCATCTCGGGATTCGGCCAGGACGGGCCGTACCGCGACCGCGCGGGATTCGACCAGGTCGCGCAGGGAATGGGCGGGCTCATGTGGGTCACGGGCTTGCCTGGGCAAGGACCTGTACGCGCGGGCATTCCGGTTGCCGATTTGAGCGCCGGTTTGTTCGCCGCGCTCGGCATTTTGATTGCCCTGCAGGAGCGCAGCCGGTCCGGAAAAGGGCAGTGGGTGCAGAGTTCACTGCTCACATCGATGATCGCGATGATGGACTTCCAGGCCGCGCGCTGGCTGGTCGAAGGTGAAGTGCCGGCACAGGCTGGCAACGACCATCCCACCTCGATGCCGACCAGCGTTTATCCGACCGAGGATGGCTTCGTCAATATCGCCGCAGCCGGCAATCCCATATTCGCGCGCATGTGCGAGGCGTTCGGTGATCCGGGCCTGGCGAAACATGCGAACTATGCGAATGCGCAATTGCGCTCGCACAACCGCATTGCCCTCAACGCGGCCATTGCCGCCCACACGCGCCGTTACGCGTCCGCGGTATTGATAGAACTGCTGGCAAAGGCTGGCGTTCCTTGCGGGCCAATCTACAAGCTCAACGAAGTGTTCCAGGATGACCAAGTCAAACATCTCGGCATGGCAGTTGAGGTACCGATTCCGGAAGGCGGGGACATGATGCTGGTTGGCCCCGCAATCAAGTTGTCCCGTACTCCGGCGCGCATGAAACGCACCGTTGGCCTGGCCGGCGAACACAACCAGGAAATCTTGCGGGAAATTGGTTATGACGACGCAGACATCGCTGCGTTGCGCGACGCGAACGTGATCTGAGAACGACGGCATTGCAGTCGGAGTGCTAAGCGGAAAATACAGCAAGCGAAGGAGAACGCATGAGCAAGGGCAGGCTGCGCGTGGAACGCGATGGGCCGGTGGGCCGTTTGGTGCTGGACAATCCCGAGCGTCGTAATGCGATCGGCGCGGAAATGTGGCGGGCGATACCAATAGCGATCGCGCAATTCCATGCGGACGCGTCCATTCGTTGCATCGTGATCCGCGGCGAAGGGATGGCTGCCTTCGCCGCCGGAGCAGACATCTCGGAATTCGAAGGCAACCGCGCAAGCGAAAGCGACGTCAAGGAATACGAAGCCGTAACTTCGGCTGCGCATTACGCTATCGAATCCGTGCCGAAGCCGGTGATCGCGTTGATCCATGGTTTTTGTGTCGGCGGTGGACTGGCGGTCGCGCTGTCGTGCGACCTGCGCTACGCGGATGCCTCCAGCCGCTTCGCGGTTCCGGCCGCGCGGCTCGGACTGGGTTATGGCGTCCATGGCACCGGCCGGCTGGTCGCCACGGTCGGCCATGCGCACGCGCGCGAGATCATGTTCAGTGCGCGCCGTTATGACGCACAGGAAGCGCTCAGAATCGGCCTGGTCAATCGCGTGCTGCCGGATAGCGAGCTCGACACTTACGTGGCAAAAACAGTCACCGAACTGGCAGGTAATGCGCCACTGACTATGGCTGCGTCCAAGACGGTCATCAATGCCCTGACAGAACCGCAAGGTCATTTCGCGGGCGCCGAAGCAGCGGTTAGCCGCTGCATGCAGAGCGAAGACTACATCGAAGGTCGAAGGGCGTTCATGGAAAAGCGCGCACCCGTGTTCAAGGGAAAATGAGCGCCATCGTTCATCGCAGCTCCGCATCGCTTGCGCGGCAGCTCGATGCCATGTTTCGGCGTGCGACCGACGCGGGCAAGGTGCCGGGCGTGGTCGCCATGGCAATTGCCGGAAACACTACCGTTTACGAGGGCGCTTTCGGTAGCCGCCGACTTGGAAGCGACGACGCCATGGAACTCGATACGGTGGGATGGATTGCATCGATGACCAAGCCGCTTACCAGCATCGCAGCCATGCAACTGGTGGAGCAGCAGCGGCTGCAACTCGACGAACCTGCAGCGCGTTGGGCGCCGGAGCTGGCCCGGGTGCAAGTGCTGGAAGGCTTTGATTCGTCTGGCGCGCCGCGCCTGCGGGCGCCGAAGCGGCCGATTACCTTGCGTCAATTGCTGAATCATACATCCGGCTACGGCTATGGCATGTGGAACGCGCCGCTCGCGCGCTACATGCAACTGATGAATCTGCCTGGCACGGCGACTTGCGAGAACGCCGCATTGCGGCTGCCGCTGCTGTTTGATCCCGGCGAAAGGTGGAACTACGGCATCAACATCGAATGGGTGGGCAAGGTTATCGAAGGCGCGAGTGGCATGACGCTCGGCGCCTATCTGAGAGACAACTTGTTCGGGCCCCTTGGCATGGAGAGCACGGGCTTTCGCATTACGCCGTCGATGCGGTCGCGTTTGTCACGGCTGCATGAGCGCAATGCACGCGGTGTGCTGGTCGCTGGGGACTATGAGGTACCGCAGTCGCCGGAATTCGAATTGGGGGGAGGCGGCCTGTATTCCACCGCACCGGATTACGCGGCTTTCATGCGCATGATTCTGAACCGCGGCCTTGGTAGCGGCACTCGCATTCTGAAAACCGAAACACTGGAACTGATGTGCCGTAACCAGATCGGCGACTTGCACGTGGAGCGCATGGTGAGCACGAATGCTGCTCGTTCCAACGACGCAGAATTTTTCCCAGGCGTGCCGAAAGGTTGGGGCTTCGGCTTTATGATCAACCATGATGAGGCCCCGACCGGCCGCTCTGCCGGAAGCATGGCATGGGGCGGCTTGTCGAACTGCTATTTCTGGATCGATCCGGTGAAGCACATTGCCGGTGTGTATCTGACCCAAATCCTGCCATTTGCAGACAAGAAATCGCTGCCGATGTATCTCGACTTCGAAACCGCGATCTACCGCTCGGCAAGTTGACTCATGTCGCACGCCGCTGAAGACGCCGCGCTAATGCGCGGCATGATCACGCAGTATTTCACCTCGCGTGCGTTGTATGCGGTTGCCGCGCTCGATGTCGCCGGCGTGTTGAGCGCCGGCAGCAAAACCATCGAAGAGCTTGCGCAGGCCGTCGGCGCGCATGCTCCGTCGCTCTACCGGGTGCTGCGCGTACTGGCGGCGTCGCAGGTCTTTCGCGAGGACGAAGACCATCGTTTCATGAACACGGCGTTATCAGAACTCTTGCGCAGTGATGTGCCCGGTTCACTGCGCGACCTGGTATTGCTGTTCGGTGATGAAACCTCATGGCGCTCGTGGGAAGGCATACTTCACGCGGTGCGTTCGGGCGAGGCGCCATTCGAGCATATCTATGGCGAAACGTTTTTCGATTTTCTGCAAAGCCATGCCGATACCGCTGCGATGTTCGATCGTGCCATGGCGAGCGCCTCATCAACCACCAACGCCGCCGTCGCCGAAGCTTACGATTTCTCCGGTTTTACCAGCGTGCTCGATGTTGCCGGCGGAACCGGCTCGGCGCTTTGCGCCATCCTCAAGACCACACCGCAACTGCGCGGCATCGTGTTCGATCTGCCGCACGTTGCGCTACGCGCGCGCGCTTTTATCGCGGCGCAGGGCTTGACGCAGCGCTGTGAATTTTCCGCAGGCAGTTTCTTCGAAGCAGTACCACCTGGCACGGACGCCTACTTCATGAAGCATGTCTTGCACGATTGGGGCGATGCAGAATGCGCAGCGATACTCGGCAATTGCCGCAAGGCAATGTCGCCCGATGCGCGCCTGCTGATCTGCGAACGCATTGTGCCACCGGGCAACGAGCCCTCGTCGGCCAAGCTCATCGATCTGCATATGATGATGACGAACCACGGTGGCAAGGAGCGCACCGAATCCGAATACCGTGGCTTGCTGCGCGAGTCGGGCTTCGAGTTGCAGCGTGTGATCGCTACGGGCACGCCGTGGAGCGTGATCGAGGCCAGACCGGCCATGACGGAACCACCGCGGTAGATCTATGCCGGCCGTTGCAGGCCGGACCGCGAATGCATATTCAGCCAGCGTGCCATCAGTGCAATGGCCACGCCGGCATACACCAGACCACCCGGAATCCACATGATCAGCCCGCCGAGTTGCTGATCTTCCAATGGTTGAAGCCCCCACGGTAGTGACGCGGATCCGTAGACGGGATACCACGTGCTTGGCGCAAATACCAGCAGCGCACCCAACGCGCCGGTATGGACCATGGTGGTAAACAAAGAAAATATGCAGGCTGCTGTGCCGGCCGGGGATGTTGTGCGTGTTGCCGCCCACCAGAACACCAGCGCTGAAAACAGAAAGCTGAAATGCTGCAGGACGTGAATGCCTTCATGTTCCAGGGCAGCGGTGAACAACCCGGGAACATGCCAAAGCCAGATAGCCGCCGCGTGCAGAAGCCAAGCCGCAAGGGGGGCTGTCAATGTTGCCCAGAAGGCCGCAAATCCGCGCGCGTGCGTGAAGAGCGGGATCGAGCGGCGCCAGCGCAGCGGCAGTGCCCACGCCCAGACGGCCAGGGGACTTCCCGCTACCAGTAGCGGCGCGGCGACCAGCATCAACAATTCGTGCTGCAGCATATGCGCACTGAACAGCTTTGCGCCCAGTGGATCGAGCGGTGGCATCAACGCCAGCGTGAGCACCGTCCACCCGCCCGCAAAAGCAGCGATTCGATAGGACGTAACGCCGCGGTTTGGTCCAGCTGCCAGCCAAAGCCGGCGCACTCCAATTGCATACAGCCCAGCCGCTGCGAGTAGCAGGCACACCAGCCATGACTCCAGACCCGAAGATCGTATGCTTTCCAGCGTGTGTGCATACGCCTGCCCGGCGCACAACGCCGCTATTACAAAGACGAAACGCATGGCTGAAGGATACTGACGGTCACCCACTGCGCCGCTATCACCAGTACAACCAGCGCACTCAGTGCAAGACTGAGTTGATTCAGGAAGCGCTCATGCCCTGTGACCGCAACGCGCCATGCATGCCATGCCAACCCAAGCATCAGCAGCGTAACGAGCAATGCAGCGGCAAATACCGAATGCAGAACGGAAGCCGGCAGGCCGTTTGCGCAACTCAAGTGCACCACGGCATAGGCGATTGTCAACTGGAGCAGCAGTACGCAAGGCGCGACCAGCATGCCCACCGACACCGATCCCCTACAGCAGGCGCGCGCCGAAATAGATGATCGCATAGATCGGCAGCCAGGCAATGACAACGAAATACCAGTACACCGCGCTCTCGCTAACATCGACGAAACGCTTGTCTTCTACCGGACCAAACCACATCAGCGCAGTCAATACTGCGGTATCGTAAGTATCGGTCAGCAGGTGCAGGGTATGCAGGCCCAACAGCATCCAGATCGCGGATCCGTAGGCGTTAGTATCCCAGCGGGTGTTCAGGCTGCTGAACTCGAGTACTCGCACCGCCAGGAACGCCGCTGAAAAAATCAGGCAGACGACCAGCGCCCATTTAACCTTACGGGCGTCATAACGCTCGGCCGCGCGCTTTGCCCACTGGTTGGGAACCATGCTGACAATCAGGATGAGCGTATTCAGCGTTCCCCAAAACAGCTCCGGCGGCCGTGCGACCGGCGGCCATTCGGTGAAATCCTTGCGAACGTATAGATAAACTGCAATCGCCAGCGCGAAGACCGTGCCTTCTATCGCAATCATACCCATGACACCCCACCACATCATGCTGCGATGGCCGAAGGC
Source organism: Burkholderiales bacterium (assembly GCA_045810225.1). Taxonomy (GTDB): domain Bacteria; phylum Pseudomonadota; class Gammaproteobacteria; order Burkholderiales; family JACQAP01; genus JACQAP01. The sequence goes on along the minus strand of JBJMWI010000176.1, from coordinate 69,683 downwards.
ATGGCTGGGAAGCGCGGAGGCATCGACGATTTGTGTTGCATCGCCAGCGGCAGGATTCACGGGCGGCGCTCCAGTGTCTGATGTTCTTCAGTTTCACGCCGGTCCGGCCAGAACCAGGCCGTGAGCGCGATGGCTACCGGAATGCTGCCCCAAACCACCGCCCATGGAGAAAAGATACTGGCGATGAACAAAGCCGTCGTGGCGACCGCGCTTACAAACGGCCAAATCGATGGAGCCGGAAACAGCTGACGGTGATCCGGTGAACCGTCCAGTACGCGTGTAATCAGCAACTCGGGCGACTTGCAGGATAAGCCTTCCACATGTCCGCTGATGCCACCTGTTTCCCAAAGCGGTTCACGACCGCCAACAACCGGGATGTTCGCAAAATTGTAGGGCGGTGGCGGGGAAGGGACCGCCCACTCCAATGTTGCCGCGCCCCACGGATTGTCGCCGGCGCGGGTTCCGGAACGCAGGCTGCGCACTACGTTGATGATGAACAGCAGGACGCTCACCGCAATCATTATCGCGCCCATGGTCGCAACGAAATTCAGTGTTCCCCAGCCCATATCGGCAGGATAGGTATATACGCGCCTCGGCATGCCTTGCAGACCCAGATAATGCATCGGGAAGAACGCAACATTGAAACCGACAAAAAACAGCCAGAAATTCCAGTGCCCGAGCTTTTCGTTCATGAGACGTCCGGTAATCTTAGGGAACCAGAAATAGAATGCACCGAACAGGGGAAACACCGCACCGCCGATCAACACGTAGTGCAGATGTGCAACGACAAAATAAGTATCGTGCACCTGCAGGTCAAGTGGCACGGCAGCAAGCATCAGTCCGGTGAATCCCCCAAGCAGCAGGATCACGAAGAAAGCAAGTACAAATAGCAATGGCGTGCGGAAATTGATCCGGCCGGTCCACAGTGTCGCAATCCAGCAGAAAATCTGCAATGCGCTCGGGATCGCGATCATCATGCTGACCGCGGTGAAGAAGCTCTTGCCAAGCTCCGGCACATTCGTGGCAAACATATGATGTACCCACAAACCAAAGCCGAGAAACGCGGTCGCGATCAGCGCCATGACCATGGCGACATAACCGAAGATGGGCCGGCGCGAAAAAGTCGCAATGATGGACGACATCATGCCCAACGCAGGAATGAAAATGATGTACACCTCGGGATGTCCGAAGAACCAAAACAGGTGCTGCCACAGCAGGGCATCACCGCCTTCGGCCGGGTTGTAGAAATGCGTGCCGACGAGCCGGTCGGTGATCAATGCCGTGCTGGCAAACATCACGGCCGGCATTGCGAACAGGATCATGAAAGAGGTCACTACAAGCGCCCATACGAACAGCGGCAGCCGATGCAGCGCCATGCCGGGAGCGCGTAGTTTGAATGCGGTAGTAATGATCGAAACCGCAACCAGCAGCGAAGATACTTCCGTAAAGGTAATCAGCTGCGCCCAGAAATCCGAACGCTTGCCCGTGCCATATTCAGGGCCGGCCAGAGGGACATAACTGAACCATCCGGCATCCGGGCCAACGTTGAGAATGAGCGCGACGTACAACATCAGCCCGCCGAATAAATAGAGCCAGTACGCATACGCGTTCATGCGCGGGAACGCGATGTTGCGCGTTCCAACCATCAACGGCACCAGATACAGGCCCATGGCCTGCATGACAGGAACCGCGAATATGAACATCATCGTGGTGCCGTGCACCGTGAACAATTGGTTGTACAAATCCGGGCCGACCAGCGTGTTGTTCGGAATGGCAAGTTGCAGTCGCATCAATGCCGCCAGCAGACCGGCGGCAACAAAAAAACCGAATGCCGATACCAGGAAACGGCGTGCGATCGCCTTGTGGTCCACGCTTGCTAGCCATCCGATCAAACCCGGGCGATCGCCCCATGCGCGCTCCAGCGCGGCCCGTTTTCCTGCATCGGTATCTGAAAGTCCCGCAATGGAACTCATGTCAGGCTTTGCAGGTACGTAACCAGTGCCTGCAGATCTTCAGAGGAAAAGCTGGTCCCCGGCATATTGCATCCCGGCTTATAACGTTGCGGGTCGGAAATCCAGGCAGCAAGCTGAGCGGGGCCATTCAAGAGCGTCCCGGCAGCGATATAGCGCCGGCTGCCGACATGGGTGAGATCCGGCGCGACCTTGCCGTTGGCGCTGGTGCCCTGAATTGAATGGCACATGGCGCAGCGCGAGGATAAGAACAGGGATTCCCCGTGTTTCTTTTGCTCATCGGCCGGCGCATGCGCCGAAGCGCGCTGCTGGTCCGCCCACTTTTCATATGCCTCTGCGGGCTCCGCAACGACGAGCAGCGCCATGTGCGCGTGTTGGTATCCACAAAATTCCGCACACTGGCCCCGGTAAGTGCCGGCGCTGTCCGCACGGAATTTTATTTTCGCTGTTCTGCCGGGAATCAGGTCGCGCTTGCCATGCAGGTTCGGCACCCAGAAACTGTGAATCACGTCATCTGACTCCAGCGTCGCAACGACCGGGCGGCCGGTCGGGACATGCAACTCATTGGCTGTCGTGAAAGTGCGCGAAGCCTGTGCGTCGTCGTAGGTGATTTCCCACCACCAATTGTGTGACGTGATCTTGATGTTGACGACGCGCTCCTCGGACAAGCCAGCCAGCGCACGGTCTGTCATGACGCTCGCGACTGTGAGGCCGAGCAAGCCGATGATGGAAACTCCCAATGCGCACGTCACGACGTACTGGCTCGACTTCTGTAAACCGGGCATCGGTTCTGGCGGTGTGGTTTCGCTACTGCGCGGAGCACGCCAGAGGGCCACTGTCACTGCAATTACGATGAGGATCCCGAAGACCATGCATGCCCACAACAGGATTTGCCACAGGTCATGAATGTGCGCGGCCTGCACTCCAAACGGCATCAGTGCGTTTTGCGTATCCGCGGCCGGGGCATTCCGCGCCATGAGCAACAGGGATGGCAGACACAAGCCGATGCGCCGAATGCTGTTCATTGAGGCGGTGCCTCGCTGCTGTTCCGCGGCTCGGCACGGGAGCGCCGCTGTTCCGGCTTTCCTTTCTGGATGCCGTCATCCCGGCCCGCGATGGCGTCGCGACGCACCAGTGCGCTCATCGAGCGCACATAGGCCACCAGCTGCCACACCTGGGAATCATCCAGGCGGCCGCGGAAGGAAGGCATGCCGTTTGGCCGGCCTTCTACGATGGTTGAAAATATTTCGCCCGGCTCATGTCCGTAAATCCACTTGTCATCCATCAACGGCGGACCGATTCCTCCGCCGCCATGCGAGTGACAACCCGTGCAGTTGAACCAGTTGAATAGCTGCTTGCCTTGCGCTATGGCGTAGGCGGTTTCCTCGTAGGATCCGCTTGGCTTTGCGGTCGGCGTGGAGGAAGGCAGCGAAATGCCGCTCTTGAGAGCCAACTCTGTCGGTGAAGGCGATTGTTCGAAGGCCCGCTGCTCACGCTTGCATGCGCACAGTGCCAGCGCAACAGCACCAGCACATGCCAGCGAGCGCATGCACTGTTTCATGGCAGCGCGAACACGTACAGCATGCCGCCCATGCCGGTCTCGGACGGCAGGTCGCGCATGGCGTTGGCAAATCCCAGTGCAGCCGTGCCGTCGCGCGTGTCGATATCGGCACTGACCACTGATCCCGCCCATCCCCCCACGCCGGACAACACCGCCACATATTGTTTGCCATCGGGGCCGAGATAGGAGATGGGCTGGCCTACGATCCCGGAACCGGTTTTAAAGCGCCACAGCAACGCCCCTGTCCTGGCATCAACAGCTTTGAACCAGCCTTCCATGGTGCCGTAGAACACCACGTCGCCCGCTGTCACCAGCGCACCACTCCAGACCGGAAATTTTTCGGGAATGCTCCACTTCTTGCGGCCCTCCACTGGCTCCCATGCCGCGAATTCGCCGCGGTTGCCGCCGGGTCCGGTGTACATCTTCTGGTCGCTGCCCACAAATGGCGTGCCCGCAATGTAGTTTGCTTTGGTCGCCTCCATGTCCTGACACAGGTTTTGAATTGATAGATACAGCCAGCCGGTTTTCGGCGAATAGGCTGACGGCTGCCAATCTTTTGCGCCGGACGAAGACGGGCAAATCGTGCGTATGACCTTGCCGGCTTTCGGTTCCTTATCCTTCACGTACTGCAGTCGTCCGCTGGCGGCATCCACACCATGCGACGTGGTGATGTGTGCGTATGGTCGCGCGCTGATGACTTCGCCGGTGGCACGATCGACGACATAAAGATAGCCGTTGCGATCAGGATGCATCAGGGCCGAACGTGATCCACCGCCAGCCGGCAGATCGAACAGCACGTTTTCATTGATGCCGTCATAGTCGTGCAGATCATGCGGGCTGGTCTGGTAGAACCAGCGCGCTGCGCCGGTGTCCGGGTTGCGGGCGAAGATTCCCGAAGTCCATTTGTTATCACCCGGCCGTTGCTCGGGATTCCAGGGAGACGGATTCGAGGTCCCGTAATAGATGAGATTAAGTTTTTCGTCGTAAGAGACGAATCCCCAAACGGCACCTCCGCCAATGCGCCATGCCTCCGGTGGCCAGCTCGACACGCCGAGGTCTTTTCCTTGGTCCTGGGAATAGAACGGCTTGAACTCCTGACCAATCAGAACTTCGTTATCGGGTCCTGTGCTGTATGCCCGCCAGACGATTTTGCCGGACTTCGCATCCAAGGCCGCCAGCCAGCCGCGCACACCATATTCGCCGCCGCTGTTGCCGACCAGTACCTTGTCCTTGACCACCAGCGGCGCCATGGTCATCGATTCCCCGAGCGCAACATCTCCCAGACGCGTACGCCACAGTTCCTTTCCGGTCTTGGCATCGACCGCAATGGTATGGTTATCAAGCGTGTTCATAAAAATGCGGCCGTCGGCATAAGCCACGCCGCGGTTGACGACGTCGCAGCACGCCATCCCTTGTGCAAACGCTAGCGGCTTAGGCTCGTATTTCCACTTCTGGGGCGCACCCGGTTTGCTAAGGTCGAGTGCGTACAAGTAGTTCGGATACGGCGTGACGATGTACATCACGCCATCGACGACCAGCGGGGCTGCCTCGTGTCCACGCAACACGCCGGTTGAGAAGGTAAATGCGAGCTTCAGATTGGCTGCGTTCGCAACGCCGATCTCGCCCAGCTCGCTGTAGCGGGTATTGGCATAGTCCTTTGCGACCATAGGCCAATCGCCGGGAGCAGCGGCGGCGCTTATCGAGATGCATGCCGCCCAAAGAGCCGGCCAAGCATTGCGGGTCCACATTGCAGCAATAGCTGGCATGCCTGCGATCTCCTGAGGCGCTTCACGTCCGCGAAGCAGAATCGCGGATGGAGAGTCATCAGCAGTCCTGCGCAAGTCATATGCCAGATGGTTACAGACAAATTTGCGCGTTTTTAACCGCAGGACGCAAGGCAATCACGGACTGGCGGCGGTACTTTTTGCACAGAACCTGCAAAAACTACCAGAGACGCGCCTGAATACAGATCGCGGTGTGAGGGAAATCAGGCGCTGTTAAGCGCTTCGGGATTCAGAACCCGTTGTGGTTTGCCATCCAGAAATGACAGCACGTTGTCAACCGACTCTTGGTAGAACTGCGCGTACACGTCGCGCACGCAATAACCCAGGTGTGGTGTCAACACGGTGTTCGGCAGGTTGCGCAACGGATGATCGGTCGGTAACGGCTCTTGTTCGAAGACATCGAGTCCCGCAATGAGCCGGCCCGACTGCAGATTCTGCAGCAGAGCCGCTTCGTCCACGAGCGGACCACGCGAAGTATTGATCAGAATTGCGCCGGATTTCATTTGCGCCAGCTCGTTCGCACCCAGCGTGCCCCGCGTGCGATCGGCTAGCACCAGATGCAGCGAGATGGCGTCCGACTCGCGCAAAAGCGTGCTCTTGTCGACGAGAAGCACTCCCGCGGCGCTGGCTTTTTCGGCGGTAAGGTTCTCGCTCCATGCGATGACCCGCATGCCGAGCGCCAGTCCGTAACGCGCCATTCTTGCGCCGATTTTGCCCAGACCGATGATCCCCAGAGTGCGCCCGTCCAGCACATTTCCCGCAGGCACGCCGCCCTGAAAACCGCCGCTGCGTATCGACGCATCGCCACGGTTCATGAACCTCGCCGCAGACAGCAACAGCCCCAGTGCGATTTCCGCGGTCGCCGCACCGGATTTTTCGCCGCCGGTATGACATACCGGAATGCCACGCGCATTCAGCGTATCGAAGTCCATGGTCCAGGTACGCCCGCCTGTCAGCGCAATCATGCGCAGTTTCGGCAGCCGTTCCAGCAGCGCCCTGGAAAATCTGGTGCGCTCGCGCATGGCGATGATGATGTCGCAAGCGGCAAGTGCGTTCACCAGTGCGTCCGCGTCCTCAAAAGGCGCCTGGAAGAATACGACATCGGCCCGTTGCTGCAGAGCGGCCCAGTCGGCACTTTGCTCGGCCATGCCTTGCCAGTCATCCAGCACGCCGACGCGTATGGAGGTTCGCATCATCTAGGCATCCGGAAAGTCGGCCGCCGTCGTGGTCGCTTCCCAGGTCCGCAAGGTGTTGGAGAATTTGTCCATCTTCTCGCGTACGCGCTTGAGTCCTTCTTTCCCGAGCACAAGATTCATCGGTGGAGCAGGTGACTCTACCACCCGCATGATGGCCTGCGCGGCGCGAGCAGGATCACCCGGTTGCTTGCCGCTATATCCGCTGATTTGTGCACGGCGTGCGCCGGCCGTCGCTTCGTAAGCGGCGATGGCGACGCGCGGTTTTTTTAGCGAGCGTCCAGCCCAATCCGTGCGAAACGGCCCCGGCTCAATCACGGTCACGCGCAAGCCGAGAGGCTCAACTTCCTTCGCCAGCGCTTCCGACAAGCCTTCCACCGCGAATTTCGTGGCGTTGTAGTATCCCGCGCTGGGATTGCCAAGCAGTCCACCGACCGACGAAATGTTGATGATGTGTCCGTGCGCGCGGGTACGCATGCCGGGAAGCACGCGCCGGATCAAAGCGGCCAGGCCAAAGAAGTTGGTTTCGAACATCGCGCGGATTTCCGCTTCCTCGCCTTCCTCGACAGCGGCGAGATAGCCGTAACCTGCATTATTGACCAGCACGTCGACGCGGCCGAATTTCTTTTCGGCGGCAGCAACGGCTTGTTCGATCTGGGCGTAGTTCGCGACGTCGAGCTGCAATGCCAGGGCGGTGTCAGGATAATTAGCAACAATATCCCGGACGCTCGCTGGATCGCGCGCGGTGACTGCTGCACGATGGCCCTGGTTCAGGACCGCCTGCGCCAGTTCGCGACCGAGACCCGTCGAGCAGCCAGTGATAAACCAGACCGGAGCAACAGCGGCAGTGGAGGCCATGATTAATCCTTCTGTATTGCGTGGCTGTAAAAGCGTGCGGCTTGTGCGGGGCGGCTCAATGCAGACTAATCGATTTGCCATGCGACGCAGAATCCGCAAGGATGGCGCCCTGCATGAATCTTGGCAAGTGCACGGCGCCCATCGTAGAACAAACATGTCAACGGGGACAACCAGATGAGATCAATCCGAATAGTTGCGGTCGCTTGCATGTGGACTTTGATGTCCAGCGTTCCAGCCTCCGCGCAGGAGACATTCGAAGACGTTCGCCAGACGTTGCAGGCGTATGAGCAGGCGTGGAGCCGGCATGACGCTCAGGCCATCGCAGGGTTCTATTTTGAGCCGGCGATGCGAGTCAGCAAGGCGGGCCCTGTTGTTCGTGCAACTCGCGCCGACCAGCAAGCTTTTTTCGCCGGTTATTTACGCGCCATGATTGAACGGGGTTACGAGCGTAGCGAATGGGAATCCCTGAACGGCCGCCTGCTCGATGCGCAGACCGCGCTGGCCAGCGGCGTTGCGGTCCGCTATCGCTTGGATGGCTCGATACTGGAGCGGGTCGGCCTGACTTATCATTTTTGGAAAACGGGCGACGGCTGGAAAATATTCGTATCTGCGACTCACGCGCCCGAAAACGTCCTGCGATTCCAGTAATGCGCTCGGGGGACCTTTTGTGACTGCACAAATTTGCATTCGTGTTTTTCTGGCCACATGCTTTGTGCTTGGCGCTTTGAGCGCTGGGGCCGAGGAAGGGTTCTATTCACTGGCACAGGCCTCGCGCGGCGAAGAAACCTATCAGCAATTTTGTTCGGCATGCCATGGCGCACGGCTGCAGGGTTCGCCCGCCGCACCGCTCACCGGGGAGTCCTTTCGTGCGCGCTGGGAAGATGGCAAGCACACGCTCGACGATCTGTACTACATTGTCCGCAGCTTGATGCCCAACAACGCGCCCGGTTCGCTCAGCAAAGCACAGTATGCCGACGTGGTGGCCTTCATTCTGAAGGTCAACAACTACCCGGCCGGGGAGCAGGAGCTGGTGCCGAAAGCGCCGCTGATGAAAGCGGTCACACTGCAGCCGCATTGAACTTGACTGAAAGTCATGCATGAGGGGGAATCAGAAACCATGAGCAAGGTTGTCGCTTCGAACGCTTTGACGCTGATTGTATTTGTCGCAGTCTTCTCCGGCCAGCCGCGCGCTGCGCCTGGACCAACGCAAGAAGAACTCAACAATGCGTCGGCCAGTACCGAATGGTTGCTACCGAATCATGATTACGCCGGCGTGCGCTATGTAAAGCTGGGCCAGATCAGACCCGACAACGCGGCTTCTCTACGGCCCGTTTGCAGTTTTCAGGGCGCGGACCTGAACCGTGCACTGAACAACCCGATCGTCTATGGCGGCGTGATGTATGTCACCACGCTTTATTCGACCATTGCACTCGATCCCGCAACTTGCAAGGTGAAATGGCGCCACGAGTGGAAGCCGAAGGGCAAGGACGCAAACGGCTCGATCAAGAACCGCGGCGTCGCCATCAAGGATGGCAAGCTAGTACGCGGTGCACAGGATGGGTGGATGTTTGCGCTCGACGCACAAACGGGGAAGCTGCTCTGGGAGGTCAAAGCGGCCAATGCCGAAAAATACGAAGCACTTTCGATCAATCCGCTGTTGTTTGAGGACCTGGTCATCATCGGCCCGTCCGGCTCCGAGTTCGGCGTAAAGGGATGGATCGGCGCATTCAGGCTGGAAGACGGTGCTGCGGTCTGGAGATTCAATACGATTCCGGACGATGGTGAAGCCGGCGCGGAAACCTGGGGCGACGCAGATTCGCGGCTTAAAGGCGGCGGTGGCATCTGGACTACGCCAGCGCTCGACGTAAACAGCGGACGCCTTTACGTGGCGGTCGGCAATCCAGCGCCCGATATGTTTGGGAGTCTGCGGCCGGGTACCAATCTCTACACCAATTCCATCGTCGTGCTGGATGTGCGCACCGGCGCGCTGCTGTGGCATAAACAGGCGGTGCCTCACGACACGCATGATTGGGATATGCCGGTCACGGCGCCTCTGTTCAAAGCCACGATTGCCGGCAAGCCACGCGATGTGGTCACCATGGCGGCGAAAGACGGTGTGATGCGTCTGGTGGACCGCAATACCCGCGAAGAACTTTACGCGGTCGAAGTCGCTACGCGTACCAATGCCGATCGCGAACCAACCGAAGATGGCGTCTATACCTGTCCCGGCCTGGCCGGCGGCGTGGAATGGAGCGTCCCGGCCTACAGTCCGAAGCTTGACCTGATGGTCGTGCCAGCGGTTGACTGGTGCGGCGTTTTCAAGAAGGAAGACGAGGCCCGCTTTGTGGCAGGACAGCAGTTCCTCGGCGGCTCTTTTACTTGGGACCCGGTGGAAAAATCCGCAGGCTGGCTGACAGCCGTGAAAGCGACGACCGGTGAGCAACTTTGGCGTTATCGGGCAAATCGTCCAATGCTCGCCGCCGTGACTGTGACCTCGGGGGACATGCTGTTCACCGGCGAACTGAGTGGTGATTTCCTGGCACTGGATGCACGCACCGGCAAGGTCGTCTATCGCTATAGCGGCGGTGGCGCAATCGTGGGCGGTGTGATTAGTTATGGGGTGGCGGGCAAACAATATGTCGCTGCTGTCTCCGGGATGGCTGCTGGATTCTGGCTCGGGCCGCCGGGATCAATGACGGTGACGGTGTTCGCGCTGCCCTGAAGATCAGTTCCGAAACGAAGTATACAGAGCGAGCGCTACAGAATAGATGAAGCCAGGTTATTTCGCCGCCGTCCTGTTGTTGCTGCTTTGCGGGCCCCTGCTTGCCGACTATCCCGACAAACCGATCCGTTTCATAGTGCCTTCTGCCGCTGGCGGTTCGCCGGATACGCTTATGCGCATCCTCACTGCGGAATTATCCAGGCGCCTCGGCCAGCAAATCATAATCTTGAACAAGCCAGGCGCCAACGCCGTGATCGGCACGATGGAAATCGTTCACGCAGCGCCCGACGGTTATACCCTGGGTTACGGCAACATCGTTTCGCTTGCGATCGTGCACGGGCTGGTTGCCTCCGTTCCCTATCGCAACGAGGATCTCACGCTGATTTCCAATTGCCTGCGCGTTGCCAACCTGCTTGCGATCAACAAAGATCTCCCGGTGAATAACGTCAGGCAATTAATCGATTACGGCCGCAAGTATCCGGACAAGCTGATCATGGCCTCGGCCGGCAATGGCACCACCGGTCATCTCGGCGGCGAACTATTCAAGGCCATGACGGGCACGCCAATGCTGCATATTCCGTATCGCGGCAGTCCACAGGCGATTGCCGACGTGATAGCAGGCGAAGCGAATGTCATTTTCGATAACTTGACTTCATTGTCCTCGTACGCAAAATCGGGACGCCTGCGGCCGCTGGCGGTGTCGGGCGCGCATCGGTCGCCATTATTTCCGAGCTTGCCAACAGTGGCCGAAGCAGGCGTAACCGGCTACGAGACCGTTGCATGGGGCGGCGTCATTGGCCCGGCCAAGCTGCCGCCGAAGATCGTGGCGAAGCTAAACCGTGAAATAATCGCCGCCTTGCATGCGCCTGCCGTGAGCAAGCGTTTCGCCGAACTTGATACCGAAATCGATGGCAGCACGCCGGAGCAGTTCGCGGCGATGGCAGAGCGCGAGCGGCCGCGCTGGGCCGAGATCATCAAGCGCGCTGGCGCGAAGGTCGAGTAACTACCGCATATCTTGGTCTAACCAATGGAACACATCATGGAGCAGAATTTCGATCTGTTAATCAGAAACGCAAGCATCATCGATGGCAGCGGCGCCGCGCGCTTTCAAGGCGACATTGGCGTGCGCGCAGACCGGGTAGCCGCAATCGGCCGGTTCGACAAAGCTCGGGCGGACATAGAACTGGACGCTGCCGGAAAAATTGCGGCACCTGGCTTCATCGATGCGCACACGCACGATGACCGGTTGATGCTGTCGGCAGGCGACATGGCGCCGAAGATCAGCCAGGGCGTCACGACGGTCGTTGCAGGCAACTGCGGCATCTCGCTGTCTCCCATGCCGGATGGCATGGAAGGCGCGCCGCCGGCGCCGCTGGATCTGCTTGACAACGACGGCAAATGGTTTCGCTTTCCGACCTTTGGCGCGTATGTGGAAGAACTGCACGCGCATCCGGCGTCGGTAAACTGTGCTCTGCTGGTCGGACACATGACCTTGCGCGTCGCCACCATGGATCACTTGGACCGCGCAGCGACCAAGGGGGAGATTGCCCGCATGCGCGACCTGGTACGCGAAGCCCTTGGTGCGGGTGCAATCGGCTTTTCGAGCGGGTTGTACTACGAATTATCCAACGCCGCACCTGCTGAAGAAGTCGTGCAGATCGCGCAACCATTGCGAGAATTCAACGGTATCTATTGCACCCATATGCGAGACGAGGCCGACCATGTCCTTGACTCGCTGGACGAAAGCTTTCGCGCCGCGCGCGAGCTCGATGTGCCGGTCGTAATTTCCCACCATAAAGTCGTGGGAAACAAGAACCACGGGCGGTCGCGGGAGACCTTGCCACACATCGCGAAGGCGATGCGGAGTCAGCCGGTGTGCCTTGACTGCTATCCATACATGGCCTCTTCGACCATGCTGAGTTACGCGCGCACCCTGATCTGCTCGCGTGTCATCGTCAGTTCCTCGAAGCCTTATCCGCAGTTCGCTGGCATGGACCTGGATAAGGTTGTGCAGAAAATGGGGTTGCCGGTGGAACAGGCCATCGCCAAGCTGCAACCCGCTTCGGCGATCTATTTCTCGATGGATGAAGCGGACGTGCAGCGTATTCTGGCGTTTGAACATACGATGATTGGTTCAGACGGACTACCGCATGACGCGGCCCCGCATCCGCGGCTGTGGGGCTGTTTTCCGCGCGTGCTGGGTCACTACAGCCGCGAACTGAAGCTGTTTTCCCTGGAAACCGCTGTGCGAAAAATGACTGGCCTGCCTGCAACGACGTTTGGACTGAAGGATCGCGGTGTTTTAAAACAGGGCGCCTATGCGGATATCGTAATTTTCGATCCGGCCACGATCGCGGAAACTGCGACATGGGAAAAGCCCATCCAGCCCGCAGCCGGCATCGCCACGACCATCGTCAACGGTGCAATAGTCTGGCAAAACAATCGCGCGACTGGCACACGATCCGGCAGGGTGCTGAAACGGGAAAGCGCCTGACCGGTAGTGCTGATGGCGCCAGTGCCGTTTCTTAGTTTTCCAGTCCCAGCAGGCGAGCGGGGTTTTTCTTCACCATGAAATCGATGTCCGCCTGCGATACGCCTTCTTTCAGCAGGCCGCCGATCATGTCTTCCATGCCGTCGGGATGCGTCATGTTCGCGTGCTGGCCAAGATCCGTGGACAACACAATATGTTGAGCCCCGATGTCGCCAACGACCTTCGCTACATCCTTTAGCGTGACCTTAGCCCAGTGTTTCAGCCAGCCATGCTGCGCGTCCGGCCCGGCCATGGACTGCAGGTAGCAATATTCGATATACGCGCCCATCTGCGTCACCTGTCGCGCCTGCTCTAGCGACAGGCCGGGAATGTTGGTCAACGCATGCGTAATCAAGATATTTTTCACGCCGAGTTCTTTTGCGCGCTTAACCACGGCCAGTACTTCATGCGCATGAATATGCCCCGTTGCTAGCACCAGATTTTCGCGCGCTATGATTTTGAGTACTTCTTCAAGCTGCGGCGTGACGACCCCGTTGGGCGCAACCACGATGCCCGAAGCCTTCGGGTCCACCAGGGTCTTGATGTGTTTGTCGGAGTCAAAGGTCGGCAACCATACGACTTTGCCGCGGCCGCCAGACATGCGGTGCATCCATTCAACAGCCGCGGGGTTGATCCCGCCCACGGCATTATTCAGCACGATGCCACCGAAGACTTCGATCCCCGGCACGATTTTCATGACCAGCACCGCGCGATCAGCTGTCATGGTGACGTGATTTTTCAGGACCAGGCCGCGCATCCCTTTGCGCGACGCCAGTACCGCGACATCGATGTCGTCCATGCTGCGGCCGAACACGTCGGGTTCGGAATGGACGTGAAAATCAATCGCACCTTGCGCGGGGCTGACCTTCGGGGGTGGCGCGGGAAAGCCAACCGGTTGCGCCATCAGCGAGGCAGGCGCCAGGCTAAGTGCCGCGCACAGGGAAGTGATAAAGAGATTCTTCATGGGGGCTGTCTTCCCGGCTTGTCGACTTGCCGACGCGGATGCGCTGTTCGATCATGATGCCAGAACTCGCACAGCATACCCAGGGAAAGCAAATCAACGATTACAGCGCAGCCCGGATGCTGCCGGAGAGTTGTCCTATCCGATTCGCCGCAACCGCGGCAACTGGGATTGCAATTCGCGCAACTGCGCTTCCAGGGTTCGGATGCGTTCCATCAATCCCAGGGCAACCGACAGGGAATTTACGTCGAGATCAAAGTCGGTTTGCAGACGAGCGGCCGCGCGCACGGACACAATGCAGTCCGGCGTAAAGGTCCAGTGTTCTGATTGCACGTTCGTGGGTATCAAGGCGCCGAAATCAACCAGTTCGCGCAGCATTTCGTGTGATGCACCGGAAAGTTCGGCCAGCTGCTCGATCGAAATTTCCGTCTGTTCGTGCAGCCACTGCGCCTGGGTGTATTCGCCAGTCATTTCGATTCCCCTGCTGGAAACGAGGCGCGAGGATTGAACCTGGAAGCGTCTGCCAGATCCTTGAACAGCGCCTTTTCACGTTCGGATAGCGAAGGCGGTACGACAATTTGCACGATGGCAAATAAATCGCCTTCGCCCTCGCGGCGCTTGGGCAACCCACGTTTAGCCAGCCGCAACTTTTGCCCGGTATTGGTTCCCGCCGGCACTTTGAGCCGGACCGCTCCACCAAGAGTCGGTACGTCGACGGTTGCCCCGAGCGCGGCTTCCCAGGGCGCCAGAGGCAGATCCAGATACAAATCATGGCCCGTGACGCGATATAGCGGATGAGGTTGCAACTGGATGGTCAAATAAAGATTTCCATTCGGGCCGCCGCTGAATCCTTTGCCGCCTTTGCCCGGCAAACGCAATCTTTCCCCGTCGGTCACCCCTTTCGGAATGCGCGCCTTGAATGCGAGCGGCACGCGTCGCATGCGACCTTGCTCGTCATGTTCGGGAACACTCAGATTCAGGTCCAACTCCGTGCCGCGATAGGCGTCTTCCAGCGTGATCGGTGCCGTGACTTCATAATCCTGTCCTGGTGCGGATCGGTTGCCGCCCCGGCTGCCGCCACGGAATCTGCCGCCTCCCAACCCGGCAAACAGATCGGAAAGATCGACGTCGTCAAACGAAAAACCTCCTTCACCGAACTGGTTGCCCCACTCGGGTGGCGGACTGAATTCTTCACCAGGCCGGTGTCTGCCGAGGTTGTCGTACGCCGCCCGCTTCTCAGGATCCTTCAGCGTCTGGTAAGCCTCGGCAACTGCCTTGAATTGCTCCTCGCCTTTGGGATCCTTGGAGACGTCAGGGTGGTATTTGTGGGCCAGCTTGCGATACGCCTTGCGGATGTCGTCGTTGCTGGCATCACGCTTGACGCCCAGTATTTCGTAGTAGTCCTTATATTTCATCGCTGATGTCTATGCCCGGCCGGTCGGCCGCGTGATGGTCAAGATGACGCCTCTTTGAGCCAGATTCAAGTTGTATGTTCCGGGCATTCAGTACCTCCTTGCAATGAGCGGTTTTTGTAGCTTTCGGACCTCAAATTTTTTATTCTTGCGAATCCTTCTAGCGGAGCCGAACATGCCTGCTTACGTCATTGTCGATATTGAGGTGCGCGATACTCAAGCCTATGACGAGTATCGCAAGCTAGTGGGTGCAACGTTGACCCGGTACGGCGGCAAGTTCATCGTGCGCGGCGGCAATATTGATGTGCTAGAGGGAGACTGGCGGCCCAAGCGCATCGTAGTCCTCCAGTTCGAAACTTTGGCACGCGCGCGCGAATGGTATGACTCGGAAGAATATCGCAAACCGAAGGAATTGCGCATGAAGGCGGCCACGGGAAACATCATAGCCGTCGAAGGCGTTTGATTCGATGTCCATTGACCCGCACGGGATTTAGTCTGCTGCGGCCGGTGGTACATCGGTATCAATGCATCCGGAGGCGTGGAGGAGATTTGTGATGCCTGCTTTTTTACGGTCATCGGGCGGTACAAGCGCGGTGCCGCCAACCTGCACGAATTGCAAAATGATCCTTGCGGTTCCTGAAGGGCTTGAGCAGGAAGCCGTTACTGCGTTGATCGATGCCGAATCCGCGCGCTGCGCCCGGTTGTTGGAAATTACTCAACAACGCCAGGCATTGGCCATGCGTATTCAAGCCGGTATTGCGGGGATCCTGGGTAGCGACCGCCTCGAGACGACCGATCTGATCGCGCACCGACAGAGTCTTTCGCAACTGGAAGAGACGCTTAGGGCGCAATTCGATGACCTTTCGGAAGTCATGCTTCATAAGCCGCACGAAGTGCAAAAAAACTTGTTGCCGTAATCGTGCGTTCGCCGCCTGGGGCACATGGCTTTGGTCTGCGCCAAAGCCAATCCTGAGTCCAAAAGAACCAAACCCCTGAACTTCGCGCGTAAGCGATGCCACTAATCATGGTGACTCACGCAACCGGCAACGATGAAGCTCAAAACGCTGTTCCAACTGTCAAAGGCGGCGTTCACTAGCTGGCAATCCGACTACGCGCCCAGCATGGGGGCTGCGTTGTCCTACTACACCGTATTTTCCATTGCTCCGCTGCTCGTTATTGTTATTGCGGTGGCCGGGTTGGTGTTTGGGCAGGAGGCTGCCCATGCAGGCATCATGGAGCAGGCCGGGGGATTGCTCGGAGAAAATGGCGCCAGGGCAATTGAAGGCATGCTGGCGAGCGCGCAAAAACCAAAACAGGGCACGCTGGCCAGCCTGCTCGGGATTCTGGCCATGATCGTCGGCGCAACGACGGTCTTTGCCGAATTGGAGAGCAATCTGAACCGCATCTGGAAAGTGGAGACACAAAAGATTTCCGGTTTGTGGCATTTCATACGCACGCGCCTGCTATCGATCGGCATGGTGTTAGCCATCGGCTTCCTGTTGATGGTTTCGCTGGTGGTCAGCACTGCAATCGCCGTGTGGGGCAAGTACTGGGCCGGCTGGTTCGAAGGCATGGAAGCGCTGTTGCATATCGTCAATTTCGTAGTGTCGATAGCCGTCATCACAGTCTTGTTTGCGCTGATCTACCGTTTCCTGCCACGCATTGCGATCAGTTGGGGCGATGTGTGGATTGGAGCACTGGTCACTTCTCTGCTGTTCTCGTTTGGCAAATTCGTAATCGGGCTGTATATCGGCAAAAGCGGCGTGGAATCGAGCTACGGAGCGGCCGGGGCGCTCGTCGTGATATTGGTGTGGGTCTATTATTCCTCGCAGATTTTCTTGCTTGGCGCCGAGTTCACCAAGGTCTATGCCGAAAGTCATGGCTCACGCAAAAATTCGAATCGCCCTGCCGCGGCGGAAAATGCAATACCCCAGCATTCATAAAGGCGGCATGGCGGCACAGCATGCGGCTGCTCGATTTGCTTGGCGTTGCGGCTCCCGTCCGAAACTTCGGCGCAATGCCGATTGGAGTATGGCGGGAACGTTACCTGTTTCCTGCAGGTCCCATGGTTTCGACTGATTGGCCTCAGGCCAGGTAGGACGCTGTTCGACCTGCCCGCAATACCGAAAAGCATGACCACCAAGCGCCGACTGCTGATCGCCATCCCGGTCGTTTTGATCGGTGCGATCATCGTCGCAGTGGTGATCTGGGATTGGAATTGGTTGCGGCCGATGGTGGAGCAGCGCGCCAGCGCAGCGCTGGGCCGCAAAGTCTCGCTGCGCAATCTGGATGTAAAAATAGGATGGCATCCGCTGGTGATAGCGGAGGGCATCGCCATCGCGAATCCGCCGGACTTTCCAGCAGACAGTCAATTTGGCTCAATTGAAAGACTGAGAGTACGGGTTGACCTTCGCCCACTCTTTCACCGGCAAATACATCTGCTGGAGATCAACGCCGAACGCCCGCGAGGCGACTTGCGTCCTGGGCCGAACGGCGAACCGAATTGGAAGTTCGACGTCGGTGGAAAGGGTGGATCCGGTACACCAATAGAGATCGGCAGCATCAACATCACTGATGGCAACATCAAGTTTTTCGATCCCCAGTACAAGACCGACGTTACGCTCGTGGTGCATACCGAACCGCCGAAAAACGGTCAGGATGCCACTCTGCTGATCGATGCGAAGGGTACTTATGCCAAGCAGCCGATCACTGCCCGGTTTGTTGGCGGTTCAGTATTAAGCTTGCGCGAGCCCGGACACCCTTATCCGGTAAACCTCGAAGCGCAGAACGGCCCGACGGTCATAACTTTGAAGGGCACCATCGAGCGGCCGCTGCAATTGGCCGGTGCTAATCTGGATTTGTTTTTGCGCGGCAAGAATCTTGCTGCCCTTTATCCGCTCACCGGCGTGCCGCTGCCGGCTTCCGGCCCGTACACCTTGAAGGGCAAGCTCGATTATGGCAACGAACGCATCCGCTTTATGAATTTCGCCGGGGTCGTCGGCAAAAGTGACCTGGGCGGAAATCTTGAAATGGATCTCAAACGCGAAAAGCGACTGGTCACCGCGGTACTGCATTCCAAAAGTGTTGATATCGCAGACCTGGCCGGCTTCACCGGAGCGAAACCCCGCAAGCCCACCACCAACGACCGTTGGCGAATCCTCCCGGATAAACCAATCAATGTACCGCGACTGCGAGCGGCGGATTTGGATATCCACTACAAGGTCGCACATTTCAAAAACAAAAAGGCGCCGGTGGACAATCTTGCTGCACACATCATTGTTCAGAACGGCTTCGTGAATATATCGCCGCTGAGTTTTGGCGTTGCGCAAGGGCGCATCGTTGCCAATGTAAAACTGGATGGGCGGCACGATGTGCTGCATGCCATTGCAGACGTGGATTTCCGTCGCGTCGACCTCAGCCGGTTGTTGCGCGACACCAAGATGGCCAAAGGTTCGGGCATTATCGGCGGCACGGCACGCATCGAGTCAACCGGAAGTTCCACCGCCAAGTTGCTTGCGAATGGAGATGGCGAGCTACGTTTGTTCATGAGCGAGGGCGATTTGAGCGCCTTGCTTGTGGACCTGGCCGGCCTGGAGTTCGGCAACGCACTCATGTCGGCCCTGGGTCTGCCCTCGCGCACCGATGTCCGTTGCGCTGTGAGCGACTTGGAACTGCAGCAGGGAGTCCTGCGTCCAAAAATACTTTTGGTCGATACCGAGCAGGCGAACGTACTCGGAGAGGGGCTGATCAATCTGCAGAATGAAACGCTCGACTTCAGGCTGCGCACGGAACCGAAACATCCCGGCATCCTGTCATTGCACTCACCGGTACGGGTACGCGGGCAATTGAAAAAACCAGAAATCAAACCGGAAAAGAAAAAAATAGCGACGCGCGGTGCGGCTGCCGTCGCACTGGGCGTTTTAGTCACACCTCTGGCGGCATTGTTGCCGACGATCGAATTGGGGCTCGGCAAGGATAACAATTGCGCCGGGGCCATCAGTGCCATGAAAGCCGGTGCCCCGGCTGAAGAAGTGCCTGTCGAAAAGGCTGCGACGCCACCGTCCAGCAACGGATGATCCGGCAGATCGGAACAGCAGCTAAATTAAGGATGCCGCATGTTTGGTTTGGATTCGCGTGCCGCGAAAGTCGCCTGGACCTGGGGGCTTATTGCGTTGGGGTTCTATGCCGCTTTCGCTGCGCGCAAGGCTTTATTGACGTTTGTACTGGCGGTTTTTTTTGCCTACATGATGGCTCCGCTGGTCGCTTTTCTGGAACGCCGCAGCGGACGACGCATTGCGCATACTGCCGCGGTTGCAGCGGCATTTGCGCTGGTGATCACGGCAGTCGCGGTCAGCGCGACGCTGATCATGCCGAACGTTGTTGAAGAAGCACAAAATCTGCTGGAGCAGTTGCCCCCAAAACTGGCGGAAAAAACCGACCTGGCCGGCAGACTTCCGTTGCCATCATGGCTCGAACCCCTGCGCACCCGGATTGATGCATTCGTTCAGCAAAATATCCGGGAGGCTACTGCAGCTGCGCTTCCGTTTGCGAGAAGTGCCGGTACGCAGTTCATCCGCTTTTTCGGCAATGTTATTTATGTCGTACTGATTCCGATACTGGCTTTTTTTTTCATCAAGGATGGCAGAAAGATAAGCGCTACGCTGGTCGTCTGGCTGCGTCCGCTGGCTCCGCTGCACGAGCTGTACAGCATGTTTTCTGATATTCATCAGAGCCTGGGCAGATACGTCAGTGCGCTTGGGTTGCTTTGCCTGGCGACGTTGCTGGCTTATGGCAGCTTCCTGACGGCCATAGGCGTACCCTACGCGCTATTGCTGGCTGCAGTTGCTGCTGTCCTGGAATTTATTCCACTGGTCGGGCCGCTGATGGCTGCAATTGTCACCCTGGTGGTTTCGGGAATCGATGGCTATGGCCACCTGCTATGGATCGCCGCCTTCCTGATCGTCTATCGGTTGTTCCAGGACTACATCTTGTATCCGTATCTGATGGGTGGGGGCGCGCAAATTCATCCGGTGCTCGTTATCTTCGGGCTGCTGGCCGGCGAGCAACTTGGCGGAGTTGCGGGCATCTTCCTGTCTGTGCCAGTGATATCGGTACTGGTGATCCTGGGCCGTCACCTGCAAGACAAGGCTGCGGCCGATGCCCGGCAAACGTCCGGAACATCATGATTGTCAGTCAGGTTGCCGTCGCTGTGCAATTTTTCCATCACCGCCCATTGCAACGTCATTGTTTGCAACGTCGGGCCCGTGTCTCAACGAAGCATTGAGCGAGGTTGCGAGCGCCGCATCGCCATTTACAACGGCACTCCACAGAATCTCCTGGCCTTTGCGTTTTCCTTTTGGAACGATTTTGAATCCCTGCGGCGAAATGGCGACCACGAATGGCTTGCCCTCGATGGTCAGTTCGCGTTTCAAAGTTTTATCCAGGACGGTTGGCATGGTGGAGTCTCCAAATGGGGTCAGAGCCTGATAGACCGGACGAAACAGCGTCGGTTCCGGCCAGAAGACGCAAGTGCTCCCGAACTTCTCTGTCAGGCGTTGCCTAATGAACGCGCGAATTTACAAGAAAGCTGGATCAATGAATTACCGATCTCTGTTCAAGCTGTCGAAGGCGGCGATCGCGAACTGGCAATCTGACTTCGCGCCGAGCATGGGTGCCGCGCTGGCCTATTACACGGTGTTTTCCATCGCCCCGCTTCTTGTCATTGTCATTGCGGTAGCCGCTGTGGTGTTTGGCCAGGACGCAGCGCATGCCGCTATCATGGAACAGGCACGCGGCATGCTCGGTGAAAACGCCGCCAACGCCATCGACAGCATGCTATCGAGCGCACAGAAGCCCGGGCAGGGACTGCTGGCTACCGTGCTGGGAATCGTGACCATGGTTGTAGGAGCCACAACGGTATTCGCGGAGCTTGAGTCCAACCTGAATCGGATCTGGAAGGCTGAACCGGATAAAGGCGCCGGCTTGTGGCATTTTGTGCGCACGCGGCTGCTGTCTTTCGGAATGGTTCTGGCGATTGGCTTTCTGCTGATTACTTCGCTTGCTGTCAGCGCTGCAATCGCGGTCTGGGCCAGGTACTGGCGTTTCGGTGCCATGGAAATGTTGCTGCATGCGGCAAACTTCCTGGTCACCGTTGCGATCATCGCGGTCCTGTTTGCGCTGATTTACCGATTCATGCCACGTGTAAGACTTGCCTGGCGCGATGTCTGGATCGGCTCGCTCATCACATCCGTGCTTTTTTCGCTGGGAAAAATACTAATCGAGCTTTACATCAGCAATAGCGGCGTCGTCTCCAGTTATGGTGCTGCTGGTGCGCCGGTAGTGCTACTGCTGTGGGTGTACTATTCCACGCAAATTTTTCTGCTGGGGGCGGAATTCACCAAGGTCTATGCTGAAAGCCATGGCTCCAGAAAAAATATCAAACCAGAGGCGGTGGATGCGGCTGCGATACCGACGCGCAACAAATCACTCAGCGGTCCGGGAACCTCCGGACGAATACCAACCGTGTAGCAACTCTTCTGCCAGCTCGTCACCGAACTGTATAGCCGCGCCCTTCGAGGCAGGCGCTTAAGGCTCGCCCGTAATCTGAGGGTCCGGTTTGCGGATTGCGATGCACGCGCAGACCGGGATCGTAGCCCGATTGGCTGGTGGCCCATCGGTCGCAATCGTGACGGTCGTTTGCAGCCTGTTGCTGCGTCTGCCCCTTGCTTGGGTAAACGAACCATTTGTCCGCTGAAAGAGGGGAAGAACTGGAATTCAAGTCAGGTGCTTTGGTGACCGGGCCCAGCTCCGTGACGCCGTTATACTGCTGTTGCGTTGAAGGGGCGGGCTGATCTACTGGAGCGACTACATAGCTGGGCTGGCTTTGCACGTAAACCGGTGCAACTGGACTGTAATAGTAGTATGGCCCCGGATTCGCCCGGGCTTGCGAGTAGGAATAGGTTAAAGCAGCGCCAAGGGCGGCTCCGAAAAGGAAGAAGCCAGCCCCGCCATAATATCCGCCATGGTATCCACCATGGTATCCACCATAGTAATAGTGGCCGTTCCAACCGCCGCCGTGTGCTTGCGCGTTCGCTGGTGCTACTACTGCCAAGAGCAACACAATGAGTAACTTCTTCACGATGGTTCTCCTGTTTTGACACGAGATAGTTTAACGCAGACATGTCCAGCGGGTGTACCAACATGCTGGGCTGCGCCGAGCCAGATTGGACAACCTAAAACGCAACGTACGGTCCGACTCCTGCTGGCGTGTCCTGTCCGGCAATGGCAATAAAGACCTTGCGGCCAAAAAAGAACGGCAAGCCCCAATCGAATGTATCGCTGGCATTTGGCCCGGCCAGATCGCTGAAAGCGAAAAAGCCCGGATTGTTGGAGAACAGCGCCTCCGCATTGGCCACACTGAAGTTTACCGAAGCGCTTCCGCTCGTGCCATGCAACGTGGCGGAAAGAATCTGCGTCGCACCGGGGCAGAAAAAATCAGGATTGCTGCAGGCCGGGATACCCGGATTTCCGAAATAGAGCGCGTTCGAGCCGGAATCGATAAAACTGTTGCCATACGAAGTGTTATTCAAGACGGTCGTGAACACGCCGTTGGTCGGGTTCACGCGAATAACTTGCGCGCTCCCCATGGCGTTGTTGCCTTGCGTGCCAATGCCGAATATCAGTGAGCCGGTCACAGTGCGTGCTCCCCCCGGCGCTACGGAAGGCAGATCAATGACAACACCATTATTGTTCTGGGTGAACAGTGTCACCGGATTTTGCAATTGCTGCGCTAGACTTGCTGGGGTCGCTTGGCAACTCGACCCGGCACATTCAAAATAAACTCCCGGGCTGGTGATGCCTTCGCACGTCGCTCCGCAATCCTGCGCAAACATCGAAACGCCCAGCACGCCATTGGCTCCGATCAGTTCTGCCGTGTTCAGTGCGGTACCGCCCATACTCGAACAGTTTGCGGGTACTAACGGAAAAGCCGGATCGGCGATTAACTGAATCGGCGTCGAGCGCGCCAGTTCCTGCGCTATACGTACATCTGCGATTTTCACCGGACCCCAGACAAAACCCACTACGAATTGACCGCATTCGACAAGCGGCCGGCCGGAAGCACCGGTCTGTTGCGGCAATGACAATGAGGGATCGACGACGGATGCCAATATCCGCAAGCCGCTGGAGCCAGTATCAACCAGCACGTGGTCGATGGATTGACACGCCGACGCGCTGCCCGGCGTACAGATTTCCACTGTGGTGAACAGTAGATTCACATTGTTAGCCGGTCCCGGCCCAACGAACAGGGCTTGCGCGTTCGGAACCGACACCGGCGCGCTGTCGCCACCTCCTCCTCCACAGGCACACACCAGCAGAGACACGGTAAGGGAAGTGATGAGCGCAGACTTACTCATCGCAACTCATCCGGCGTAACCCCGTCGGGTAGTGCTTGCGGAAGATATGCTTTACCCGAGAACGCTCGCATATGCCCGCGCGCTTGCACAACAAGGTCCGGTTCGCGGACTTCAATTTGGCGACGGCCTGCTTGCCCGGCCGAAGTCGCCGCTGTATAGCGCTCGAAATAGTTACCCAGTATCTGGCGCAGATCGGGCATTACAGGGCCGTCCCAGAGCACGGCAAAAATGTTCCCGCCTGTAGATACATACTCGCGGATTTTTGTCCCCGAAGCGGTTTCAATTTCGTGAACGGTATATTTGCCGCCCGGTAGCACGCGCAGGGATCCGTCCATTGCCGCCCTATCGGTCTCAGCGGATGCCGATTGCCCCCCCAAAGCAGCAAAAGCACATAGCGGCAGCGCAAGCACGACCGTTGCGAACGCACGGCAGGCGGTCTTGCATTGCTCCTTGGTGAACGCTTTCAATTTTTACCCGCAAACAGAGTTAATCGCATGCTTTCGACGTGACCGCTGATTCTGCGATACCTTCAATGAAAGCAAGAATTAGAACGGCGCCACGCCAGTTTGGTTGCATGACTCACGAAGAACATCGACGTCCCTGGCGTTGCGCCCGGAACGTCGTCGATAATCCGATTGCAATAGTCAGGGCTTCAATTGGCCCCTGATTTCTCCAGGCTTGTGAGCATCGCTATGCACGTTGACGTACAAATTGCCAGCTTTGTAGGCCTGGTACTGAGCATCGTTCAACTTGGCGTCTGGAGGCACCACCCATTCGTTATCGCCTTTCTTGGTCAGAGGAATGACCACTCCGCCATTCTGCCCAGGTGCCGCCTCATGAATATGCGCCATTGTTGCTTTGATGCCCTTGGTTGTTACGCTGCCGCTGACCGACTTGTCATCATTAACGGTAATGGTCCCCGTACCGCTGGCGCTGGTTTGCACGGGAGGAACTTCCTGCGATCCGCTCAAGTTGACCGACGTTCCAGCCGCGATTGCGTAACCTGCGCCCGTCAACAGCGCGCATACGGTTAGCATGACCCCCGCAAATCTGCTTCCTGCGCTTTGGATGATCTGGTTCATGTGCTTCCTCCGATTGTTTAAACAGCAATTGAATGAAGGCCGTCATCAAGTGAATCTGCAACCGCTGCCCCCGGCGGTCTTGCCTCTAGACAGCTGTGATGTCTGCCAAGTTCCGCTGCGACATTGAGCGCGTAATTTCAGCATACCGTTTAAAATCCGGCGTATGAAGGTCTTTCAATTGGAATAGCACATGAGCATCGAAATTTCGCCTCAACAAGCGTCATGCGGTGCGATCATTCGAGGTATCGACCTGCGTTTGGAATTGTCGCCAGCCGACGTCGCAGCAGTCCGTTCGGCCTGGCTCAAGCACCAGGTGGTTGCTTTTCCCGGGCAACGGCTCGAGATTGCCGACATAGAGCGCTTTGCAACTTATATGGGTCCCAACGGCGAAGATCCGTACATTGAAGCAATTGCCGGGCATCCGCGCGTGGTGCAGGTGAAGCGTGAACCGGATGAAAAAGCTCCAATCTTTGCAGAAACCTGGCATTCGGATTGGAGTTTCCTGAAACGGCCGCCGGCGGGCACTGTTCTTTACGGCAACATTATTCCACCGATGGGTGGTGACACCCTGTTCGCAGATCAATATGCAGCCTGGGAAGGGCTGTCCAGTAGCATGCAAAATTTTCTCAAGAACAAGGTGGCGATCCATTCAGCGCGTAAAGGCTATGCTCGGGACGGACTGTATGGCGAAAGGGACAAGGGCCGTTCGATGGCGATCAAGTACGGCGACTCGGCGCTCAAAACCCAGCTTCACCCGCTTGCCAGGCCGCATACCGAGACCGGTCGGATTGCGCTGTTCGTAAGCCCCGGTTACACCATTGGCATCGAAGGCATGCCGGAAGATGAGGCCGTTGTTGTTTTGCAGGAACTTTACGCACACCAGGCGAAACCGGAATACGTTTACAGGCACAAATGGTCGCAAGGTATGTTGATCATGTGGGACAATCGCTGTGTCATCCATGCCGCTACCGGCGGTTACGAAGGACACCGTCGGCTGCTGCACAGGATTACTGTGGCGGACCGGACGCTGCACTGAAATAAAATTTGCAGCCCGCAATTCCGGCCCTTGTTATCCGGCGAACAGCCACGGCGGCGGTACAAGGCCCTGTACTGCTTGAGTTCGTCCAAGCGGCAACATTTAACATACCGCAGCCATCGCCCGCGGCTAAACATCCCAAAATGAAAGGACCATCATCGACATGGCAACCAGCGCTAAATTCGTAAACTGTCTTTCATGTGTACTTGCACTCACTGCACTACCGGCATTAGCGGGCGAGGCATGGGAACCGGGCGGTTCATTGGACGCCTGTATCGAAGCGACGCTGAAAGAGCGTCCGGGGGTTGTCTCCGGATGGCAACAAACCGGCGGTGGCAATGCACCACCGTACGTGATTACTATCATGAACGCAGAAGGCGTTAACGCGGAAACGTTCTGCGATCCAGCCAAGCCGTCAAATTTCAAGTTCACTAACAAGATGGGACTGTTCCGGTACACCATGTATCAGCGAGCGACCTGGCCGGAAACCAGGGCAAGGGTCAGTGCGCCGGAAGTCTTCGTCGCCCCCGTACGCATTACAGCAATGGAATTATCAGTTGGCGTAAGCGGCCGTCCTTTCTACAAGTACCAAATGTTTCTTCCCAGCAACCACAAAGCCACGGTGGAACTTGATGCGGTCACGGGCAGGTTGAACCAGGGGCAAGTGTACTGAACGGCGCTTCTCGCGTACCGCGCTTATCAAGGAGATTGCATGAGTAATTCGCGACGTATTACGCTGACAATCGTTGCAGCTTGCATTACTGCAGCGACGTTGTCTTACGTACGAGCCGCAGACAAACTGGAAAATATTCCGTTGGAGTGGTCACCGACTGAGCCGATGTCGGAAAGAAAGCCCATCGATCTGACGGGCCTGGAAGCGGTCAAATTGCAAGTCGAGACATTTACCGATACTCGGGATGACCCCGCGTCCATCGGCCGCAGCCTGAACAAGGCTCCGGTGCGAAAAGTGACCACCCGCACTAATGTCCCGCGCTTTGTGACCTATCAGGTCAAAGCGTTGTTGTCGGATCTCGGCCTGGATGTGGTTGAGAGCAGCGGAACAGTGGTCATGAATGGCGAGGTCAGGCAATTTTTCGCTGAAGACGATACTCGCTACAAAGCGACGGTCGAGCTTCGCATTACGCTATCCGACCCTTCCGGCAAGCCGCTTTGGGTGGTCAACACCACCGGAACTTCGAGCCGGTTCGGAATCGCATACAAAGCCGCCAACTACTATGAAGTGCTGAGTGACGCACTGATCGGCGCGGTCCACGAGCTTGCCGGAAATGCAAACTTCAAAAAGACGTTGAAGGGTAAATAAGGCGAATGGCGCTGGCCTGGTCCGGTAAGACCAGCGGCCCAAATATCCTTTGACCTTCCAGCCGGTGGCAGGTATAACGACGCTGCAGAATTCTCAAGCGTTGAGTTTGCTGGTCCGTCGTAGCTCCGTCCATCGGTACTGCCCAGATCTCCTTAATTTCTACTCTTGATGTTCTCGCTTTCGGGCGATACGCCCATTCATTTAAGTTAAGGAAGATACAAATGGCATCAGGTACTGTTAAGTGGTTCAACGACGCGAAAGGCTTTGGCTTCATTACCCCGGATGACGGTGGCAAGGATTTGTTTGCGCACTTCTCCGCGATTCAGGGCAATGGCTTCAAATCGCTGCAGGAAAATCAGAAGGTCTCCTACGACAAGACGACCGGTCCCAAGGGCGATCAGGCTTCTAACATCCGTCCTGCATAAACGCCGCAGTCGAACGTTACCCGATCCCCTTTGACGAGGTGCTCGGGACTGAATAAAAGCCCGGGCGACCGGGCTTTTGTTTTCGGATTACTTATCCCAACCGGGCAGACTCGCACCCTTCATGTCGAATTCCTGGTTTTTAGGCTGCGTCGGTGCCTTCAGCTCACTATCAACGCGCTGAAATGTCTCCGCCAGCTTGAAGCTGATGCGAGCCAGGTTTTCGGGGTTGGCATTGATCTTCGCCGCGCTTTCCGTCACGACTACATTGCGGCAGATCAATTCAATGAAAATGCTTGATGCCAGGTCCCGCACGGGATCTGCGGGGCGGACGGGTGCTGGAGCGGCCATGGAAGAGAATCCTATCGGGTTGGCAACGGGTGCATGTTACGCGCACCGAACGTAACACGTCTTACCAGCTATCGGTCGCTCCAAAAAATCGAGTAAACCCCTTGTTTGCGCAACCGGATAATGGAGCCGCTATTTGATCGACCCACCGGGAAAGCGATCCATGTTCTGTCTGGCAAACATCCAGCCCGGGTATTCCGGCGGAAGCCTGCTTGCTTCGTCGAGCGATTTCAATTCCGCTTCGGACAGCTGAAGCTCGGTAGCCGCTAAATTGTCCGACAGTTGTTCGTTGGTTTTTGCTCCAACGATTACGCTTGCGACCGCCGGCTGATGCAGCAACCAAGCCAATGCGATACGTGCAACTGAAACGCCATGAGACTGGGCCATCGGTCGCATGGCCTCAACACAACGAAAAGCGCGCGGCCTATCGACCGGCGGAAAATCGAAATTGGTTCGTCTTGCGCCTTGGGGTCCTTTATCGTTCTCGGAAAATTTCCCGGACAGCAGACCACCTGCGAGTGGGCTCCAGACCAGAATACCCAGTCCTTGATCCAGCGCCAGCGGTACGATCTCGCGTTCTAGATCCCGGCCGGCGAGGGAGTAATACGCCTGCACACTTTCGAAACGATTCCAGCCGTGATGTTGCGAAATGGAAACCGCTTTCATGATTTGCCAGGCGGCATGGTTGCTCAGCCCGATATAGCGAACCTTGCCTGAACGGATCAAATCCTCCAGGGCGCGCAGTGTTTCTTCCATCGGCGTGGCCAAATCTTGGCCGTGGATTTGATACAGATCGATATGATCCAACTGCAGGCGCCGCAGGCTCGCATTCACGCCGTCCATGATATGTCCGCGCGACAAACCCACTTGGTTCGGCCCGGGCCCCATGCGGATACGCACTTTGGTTGCGATAACGAGCTCTTCTCGTGGCAGCTTCAAGTTTTTTAGTGCCTGGCCCACCAGACTTTCCGAGTCGCCTTCTGAATAGACATCGGCGGTATCGACGAAATTTATGCCGGCACTGAATGCAGTCTTGATCTGGCCCTCCACTTCACGCAGTCCAAGTTGTCCGATGGGCTGCCAGCGACCCTTGCCGCCATAGGTCATGGTGCCAAGGCAAATCTCTGAAACCAGAAGGCCGGTACGGCCCAACAATCGGTAGCGCATGAATCCTCCGTGGACGATTTTTTATGGAGCTGCTTGGCGCAAAACGCTACAGCATAACGGGTTCCATACGATACCAACGTAATGGGCACGACGGGAATAGAACAATATGTACGACTAGCCACCAGCCGGAGCGGTCAGGCCGGTACCCGACTTCGTCGGACCGTATCACGACAAGTAGTATCCCGCTGGGTTGTGCAAAAAGTGCGCCTATAATGTGTTGAAAGACGAATGACAAAAGAACAAGTGGAGGAGCCATGAAGAAAACTTTACTGTGTGTTTCCGCATTTGCTTTGGTGCTAAGTGCTCACGCGATTCGTGCCAGTGCGGAGGATGGATTGCCTACTTGGGCTTATCCGGTCAATCCGCCGGGACTCAAGCCGGCGCCGGACGACGGCTCACTCAAGCACGTGCCGAACAGTAAGGCCGCCTATACGTTGACACAAATACGGGATCTGTTCACTCCGCCCGATTGGCATCCGAATTCGCACCCTGCCATGCCGGATGTGGTGGGACGCGGCAATAAGCCGGGCCAGTTTGCTTGCGGTTTCTGTCACCTGCCCAATGGGCTGGGCCGCCCCGAGAATTCCAGCCTTGCCGGGCTGCCGGCAGAATACATTGCCCAGCAAGTGGCGGATTTCCGCTCCGGGTCACGGAAAAGTTCCGAGCCGGCAAGCCTGCCGGTCAACCTGATGATTGCAGTGGCCAAGGCCGTCAGCGAAGAAGACAGCAAAATTGCGGCCGCGTATTTTGCAGCGCTGAAGCCGGCCCCGTGGATCCGGGTCGTCGAGACAGACACGGTGCCGAAGACTAAAGTCGGCGGCTGGATGCTGATTGCCGACGGTAGTGGCGCTACGGAGCCCATCGGACAGCGGATCATTGAAATGCCGGAAGACCTTGAGCGCACAGAATTACGCGACTCTGCATCTGGCTTCGTTGCCTACGCGCCAATGGGAAGCGTGCAAAAAGGAGAAGCGCTGGCCGCAGACGGGAGTGGCAAGACCACCCCATGTGCCATTTGCCATGGAGTGGATCTCAAAGGTCTTGGCCCGGTGCCGGGACTGGCCGGACGCTCGCCGAGCTATATTATCCGCCAGCTGTACGATATCAAGCATGGCACACGTGACGGATCATGGACTGCCTTGATGAAACCTGTCGTCAGCAAACTGAGCCAGGACGACATGATCGCAATCGCGGCTTACCTTGCGTCCCTCCGGCCGTAACAGCTTGAAGCCAGCGGAGGCTAGGCGTCGAAAATAGCGGGCTGAAACAAACGACAGGGGTATAGCCGCCCGCTACTCCATGAACAGCTGGTCTACATAGCACCACCGCCAGGATTCCCCGGGTTGAAAAGACTGGATAATCGGATGATCCGTCTTCTGGAAATGTTTGGTGGCGTGCTTGTTCTTGGAGGAATCGCAACAGCCCACATGGCCGCATTCAAGGCAGATGCGCAGGTGCACCCATGTGTCGCCTATGCGCAGGCAATCCTCGCAACCATTTGCAGAGGGCTTTACGTTATGAATTTGGTTGAGATGGTTACAAACGGTTGGCATGGCGTGTCCTGCATTCTGAAAGTTTCCCATAGTACGCAAGATTCGTTTTTTGCGGTTGCCGCTTACCGGACCGCGCTTCCCACAAAGCCTTGACCACCTCAGTCCATAGGCATAAACCCCTGGATATGTCAGCCAAAACAAGAGTCCCATTGGTCTGATCCGGCCTTTGCTGGACATTGCAAAAAGGCGTATAAGGGAGGCGCAGAAAACCCCAAGCGCTGAATTGCTGGTCCGTCGCAGCCCGTTCCAACGGTACTCCTCAGATCTCCTTAATTTCTCCTCTTGGTCTGCCGCCTACCGGCGCAAAACTTTATTACTAATTTTTTTCAAGGACGAACGAAGATGGCATCAGGTACGGTCAAGTGGTTCAACGATGCAAAAGGTTTTGGCTTCATTACCCCGGACGATGGAGGCAAGGATTTGTTTGCGCATTTCTCCGCGATTCAGGGCAACGGTTTTAAATCGCTCAAGGAAAATCAAAAGGTCACGTTTGACAAGACCACCGGGCCCAAAGGGGATCAAGCTTCGAACATCCGCCCCGCGTAAGCGGAGCAACGTAAGCAAAAAGCCCGGGTTTCCCGGGCTTTTTTTTGGCTATTCAATCGGTGTATTGGGCGCGGTAGGCAGTGGACTGGCGCCGGCTTCCATCTGGGCGCGTACCAGTTGTGCATAAGGGCCGTTGTGCTGTATCAGATGTTGGTGCGTGCCTCTTTCTACGATTTCGCCATGGCTGAAGACCAGAATGAAATCGGCGCTGCGAACGGTCGACAGGCGGTGTGCGATGACAAATGTCGTGCGTCCGCGCATCAGCACTTGCAGAGCCCGCTGCACGCTGGCTTCGGTAATGGAGTCCAGTGCGCTGGTTGCCTCATCGAGAATCAGGATCGGCGGGTCCTTCAACAAAGCGCGTGCAATGGCGATGCGCTGGCGCTCACCACCGCTCAGCGCTGCGCCGCGCTCCCCTACCACCGTATCGTAACCCAAGGGCTGCCTCATGATGAATTCATGGGCTTCGGCCGATCGTGCTGCCAGCAGCAGTTCTTCGTCGGTCGCATGTGGCCGCCCGATCCTGATGTTCTCCGCAATGGATCTGTGCAGCAACGCACTTTCCTGAAAAACAATACCGATGTTATGGCGCAGCGAATCCACTGTCACGTCGCGAATGTCGATGCCATCAACGCGGATGGACCCCGCGCTCGGATCATGCAACCGGGTCAACAGCGATGCAGTGGTTGTTTTTCCCGCGCCTGTCGCGCCGACCAGCGCCACCATGCTGCCGGGGGCGGCTTCAAAACTTATTTTGCTAATGGCCGGGCGGCCGACTACGTAGCAGAAAGACACATTATCGAATTGAACGTCTCCGCGTACTCGACCAAGCTCGATAGCGCCTGGCCGGTCGCGGATTACGGGGGGCGTGTCCATGACGTCGAAGAACGCGGCGACACTGGGCATTTCGAGAAACATCTGGCTGATGAAACGGCCCACTTGCTCCAGCCGTCCGATGAGTAATGCGGCGAAACCCATGAACGTGACAATCTGACCCACGCTGCTCTGGCCGTTGAACACCAGCCAGGTGCCCAGCGCAAAAATGCCGATTATGGTGATGGTCGACGCAGCGCGTGTTAACACATTGATGCCTGCCCAATAAGCCAGTATCGGATACTGCGCGCCCAGAATCCGGCGCGTCAGTTGTGATAGCGCCATTGTTTCGGCGGCACGGTAAACATAGCTTTGGATCAGCCGAACATTGCCAAAAGCGTCGCCCACCCTCGCGGTGAGTTCCGAATCGGCTGCTTCAACGGCGGCCTGCGCCGTTTCCATCTTGCGGATGCTTATAGCAGTCAAGGCGGTGAATGCTGCCATGAACACCCCGAGCAGCAAGCCGAGCCGCCAGTTCAAAAACATCGACAACGGAAGCAATACGATCAGTGTGATCAGCGTTCCAAGGTGCTCACGGAAAAACGCGAGCCAGAAACCGAACAGGTACGTAGTGGCACGCAGCATGGTGCGCAACAGGCGGGCGGAGTGCTTGTCCGAGTGATATTCGAAAGATAAAGCCAGCACGTGCTCGAAATAACTCACCGTCAGTGCGAGGCGCCTTCGGTGTGCAAGCCGATCGGCGTTCAGTGCGAGCAGGAAATTGGCGAACAGTCCGCTTACGCCGACCGCCGCCCATGCGCCGAGCGTCATCAGACTGGCATGCCAGATTTCGGTGCTGGAATGTGTCGCTGCGCCAGCCAGCACATCGATCAGCCGGCCAAACAATATCGGTTCAAAAAAGAACAGCGTTGCCGCCGCCAGGTTGGTCAGGGCGAGCAGGGTAACTGCTCGCCGCTCCTTTGACAGCAGCCGCAACGAGCGCGCGTAGGTTTGGAAAAAAGACTGCGGGTTGGCCATGAATGGTGCGGACGCATCCAGCTTCGCAGACAGTGTGTCGCGAAACAGTATCAGGTACCGTGATGGCGTTTTGGTTCCGCAATAACAATACCGAGAGCAGCGATAACCAGCGGGCCAAGCGCAAGCCTGCCGCTCAGTTCCCGAACGGTCGGTATTGATAGGCCCAGGTTTCGCTTAAGGTCTCGCCGCCATTCTTCAGGTAAAGACGCATTTCAACCGGCTCTGATCCTTTAACCGTCAGGTCAAATTGTGCGCGCCAATGCCCTGGCACATCATCGGGCACGGCTTCCGTGTAGATATAAGAGAATTCCCCGCGCGAAGCTGACAGGACAGCTTCGGGCTTGGTGCCGTATGGCAGCTTGGCCAGCGGACCGCCCCAAAACTCGACCATGAATTTGCGCACGCCTCGCGGACGCGGCAATCCCGGGATGCCGCCATTTCCAAGGCGGGTCGCGACGCACTTGGCCATGTGCGCGTCCGACGGCTCGTCAGCGTTCCAATGCAGGCGATACTTAAACTCCAGCGAGCGGCCGGCCTTTGCGGGTTCCGCGGGCACCCACATCGCATTGATGTTGTCGTGAATCTCATCGTCGGTCGGCATCTCCACCAGCTGCACGGCCCCGCGATCAAATCCGGACAGCGGTTCAACCCAGAGTGTCGGGCGCAGGTCATACCGTACGCCGTCCAGATAATGATCAAAGGAACGGTCGCGTTGCGAGAGTCCGAACCCGCGTGGCTTCTCGTCGGCGAATGCGGATATCGACAGACTGGACGGATTGTTGAGCGGCCTCCAGATGCGTTCACCGCTTCCGGTCCACAGCGACAGGCCATCGGAATCATGCAATTCCGGACGCCAGTCCACGGCGGTTGGCTTGATGCCCTCGGAAAACCAGTACATCGACGTAAGCGGTGCCACACCGAGTCGCGCAATGTCCTGACGCAAAAAAATAACGGCGTCAATATCCATGACTACGTTACGACCGCGCCGTAATGTAAATTGATACGCACCGACCACAGAAGGACCGTCCAGCAACGCATAGATCAGCACGGTATCCTCTGACGTGCCAGATTCATCAATCCAGAATTCCGTGAAATCAGGAAACTCCTCGATAAATGGCGCGTTGGGGTTAGCGACATTCACTGCGATGCCCCGCGCAGACAACCCATATTGATGAAGTTCGCCAATTGCGCGAAAGTAGGATGCGCCCAGGAAAGCGACCCAGTCGTTCGTTCGCCAGTCCAGTTTGCTGGTGCGGCTTTCCTGGATGCGAAAACCGGCGAAACCGGCGCCCTCGGGCAAACGGCGCGCAATTGAATCGGCCGGCATCTCGAAATAGTCGGTGCGATAGATGATTTCACGCGCATTGCCATGATCGACGGCATGGACCTTGACGGCTTTCTGGAAGAATTGACCGAGGTGGAAAAACGTCACGGGAAAATGGCTTGGCCCTTCCGCCCACAGCGCAGCATCAGCACGAAACTTGATTTGTCCGTGCGTTGCATAGTCAATTTTTGCGGTGATATCCGGTGCCGGTCGCGATGGTGGAACATGCGGCACCTGCGCCATGTTCCGGGCGCGCTGCTTGAGCCGATCAAACGAAAAGGGTTGAGTAGGGCCGAATTGCAGTAACTGCGCGGCGTATGACATGCGCACATAACTGGTAAACGACAGCGCTGAAACAGCCGCCGCGGCCTGAATAAAAGTCCGGCGCCTTGCATTGATTATCATTGGGAAGAAGCGGTGCTTTGCGATCCCGCATTAGAGGCAGGCCTTTGCAGATTGGTTCCTGGGGCAACTGATGGTTGTAACCGCACCCAACATAGTACTTGCCGTTAGGATGACGATGATCCGATCAGAACACTTGCGCTACATTGGCACGACATTATTCAAGCAGTGAAGGCACTGCGAACGCCGCCGGTTATCGCGATTCAGCACTAGCATGACAACAACCGCACGCATTGCTCTGTATCTCATAAGTCAGCAATACTAAGCTCTACCATCATAGAAGCATGAAAGCACTCACACAGGAGAACAACATGACAAACGATGAACGCCGCACGTTTATGAAAAAAGCGGGCCTTGCGGCGCTCGCGGCGGCGGGTGGGATGACGCTGGGAGAAACCAGCGCCGGAGAGTACCGGGTGCCATTTTCCTCCGGGACGGAACTGCCAAAGCTTAGGGCGCCTGCTGGTGCAACCGATTGCCACATCCACTTCTATGACGATCGCTTTCCCGCAGCGGCTTCTGCGACTCTCAGACCACCCAATGCAACGATCGAAGACTACCGGCTGTTTCAGCAGCGGATCGGCACATCGCGCACCGTGATCGTCACGCCATCCACATACGGGACGGACAACCGCCCGTCGCTGGAAGCTGCTGCCAAACTCGGGGGCAGTGCGCGGGTCGTCGCAGTGGTCGACAATACCGTTAGCGATGCAGAGCTGCAGCAACTTGCCGACCACGGCGTGCGCGGTATTCGTTTCAATCTTGTGCAGAAGGGAGCGACGTCACTGCAGATGCTGGAGCTTTTGGCCGAGCGCGTGCATGACCTGGGATGGCACGTGCAGATCCATATGCTGGGCGATCAAATTTTGCAAGCGGAAGATATGCTTGGACGATTGCCGGTGCCGATCGTGTTCGACCATCTCGGTCGCGTGCCACAACCGGCCGGCATAAATCATCCCTCTTATAAGACCATCCTGACCTTGGTCGATAAAGGCCGCGCATGGGTCAAGGTATCGGGCGCCTACCACGATAGCAAAGTCGGGCCGCCGGATTACGCGGACACCAGCGCAGTGGCGCGAGCTTTTATCAAAGCGGCGCCCGAACGCATGATTTGGGGCAGCGATTGGCCGCATCCAACGGTAAAGGAGCTGGCAAGCAAGCCGGATGATGCAGTCCTATTCGATCTTCTTACCGCATGGACTTCGGACACAGCAATCGTGCATAAGGTCCTGGTCGAAAATCCGCAAAAATTGTATGGCTTTGCGTGATTAGCAAGCTCGCCTGGGCCAGGAACTTGCTTATTGAATTAGCGAAGGTTCATAAGCTTATGATTTGTCGATGCTGATGTATTTCGACGGACAGGAGTAGACGGATCGCATGGGATTGTTGAGCAACAAAGTAACGTTTTTTGCCTTCGGCTTTGCCCAATTGTCATATATGGGGCTCGCCGATGCGGCAGTGGATTTGCTGGCGCAATCCAAAGTTCTCGCGGTGCCGGCGCGCGCTTATCCGGAGCTGAAGCAGATCAACGATCGGGTCGCTGGCGTGATAACCGATATGGAGTCGAATACGCATCAGCTACAGGAATATCGCAAGGCCCGCATTCGTGCGACGGACCGGCGTTATTCCGCGTTGACGCGAGAATTCAATCGAGCCCGCGGCCGGCTCACCGAACTCGAGCGCAAGCTGGAAAAAGCCCCATCGCTGAATGTCGACCGCCTCGCGGTACCAACCAGCGGCGATCGTGGCAGTTCATCATCGGATGTTCGGGATCGTGCTATTGCGGCGGAGCACCGGAAATATGAACAAGCCAAGGCGTCACTGAAGCAGAGCCTCAAGACGCTGTCGGCGTACTACGACCAGGAACTGCGGGAAATCGCAAATATAAGGTAACCCGATCCGGGTCCAGATTTCCTGGAATTGTTGCGGGCAAGCCTACTTCTCCTCCCGGATCGCTTCGACGGAAATCGTTAGACGGACTTCGTCGCTCACCATAGAGGAGTATTTGTCCAGTCCGAAGTCGGAGCGTTTCAGCGTCGTCTGTAGATCGCCGCCACAGACGAAACGGTCCAGCACCAGAATTTTCACCTGCTTGCACACGAAACGTTCCGCAGTCAGGTGCAACGGCCGGGTCATCCCGTGCAGCGTCAAATCGCCTTCGAATTCCATAGGAACACCATCCTCAAATTTTACGGCGTGTCCGGTGAAGCGGGCGCTCTTGTATTTGGCGACATTAAAAAACATCTCATCGCTTAGAACGGCGTCCAGCTTTTTCACGCCCGTATCGATCGAGCGGGGATCGAGATCGACAGTGATTTCCGCGCTCTGGTTTGCACTGTCCAGGTTGGCTTTTCCTTTGATGATGCCCATGCGTCCTCGTACGGATGAAACACCGGTATGCACCACCGCGAAATGAGCGAAGGTATGGTCTGGATCGAGTCGGTACACTTCACCCGCCTGGACACTGGTACTCGACAGCGCGGCCAGTGCCGCAGCAAGTGGAAAGGCCCATCTGTTCATCGAAAACTCCTTTGCATGAGGCGATAGCGCCGGAGAAGCGCCACTCGCACTGCCACCGCAACGACAGTCACCTTTCCCGGGAACTGCCGGTGGCTGATAACATTGGCGACCAATCCGACACTATACGGAGGAATGTCATGCATCCGAAGACGAGATACGTTTTTACTGCCAGTCTAGACGTCGATCCGGCCAAGGAAACTTTGTTCAATGAACTTTATGACACCGAACATGTGCCCTTTCTGCTGCAAGTGCCTGGTGTGCTGGCGGTCACCCGCGTGACGACGGAGCCAGACGCATGCATGAGAATAGACGGACAGAAGAAAGCGTTGGTCGCTGAACGGGAGCCGAAATACAGTGCCATTTACGAATTGGAAAGCGCCGATATTTTGCTGAGCGACGCCTGGGCCAATGCGGTGGACAAGGGTCGCTGGCCAAAAGAGATTCGGCCACATATACGCGCGCGCCGCCATACCTTGAAAAAAGTCATGCGGTGATCGCTGCAGCCCGACTGTCTCGATGCACTCCCACTAACCGTGCTCATGTGTAAACACGCGCCCCTTACTTGGCCTTCTTTCTTGGGGTTACCGCGCTTGCCGGCGTTGGTGCAATTTGGCTGTCAGGTGCTCTTACGACGATGGTCATTTCACTCAATTGAGCGAAAACATCATTGTCCTGCGGCACAGGAAAAGGAGAGGCCGCGCCGATGGCGCGCTGGGCCTCCTGATCGAAACGATCGACACCCGAAGGCTTCGCCGGAATGACGAACATGACTTCTCCGGAACGCCGCAACTGAAGCTGGAACTGCGCTACGTAATTTCCTCCTTCGCGCCACCTGAGTTGATCGCTCACATGCTGACGGATCAACGTTTCATAAACCTTGCGGATGGCCGCATCATCGTCGAGACCCGCTAGCTGCCCCTTCTTGGCCATTTGCTCGTAAGTTTTCGCAGGTGACAAGGGATCGCCCATGCTTTGGTAAGGCGCAAGACGTGTAGCCAGCGGTTTGCGGGCCGCCGCAACTACAGGAGCCACATCCGTGCCAGGAAGCGCTGAGTGGTCCTGAACACGAGATGATGGCTCTGACATTTCCTTTTGACGCGCCACAATTTTGTCCCGTTCCTCGCCCCGCAGGCGCTCCTGGCGCTCGAAAGCGATTTCCTGCGTGTTCTGACTGTTCGCCGTAATACCGGTGCGTTGTTTCAGCAGATCTGCTGCGGAGATGCCGGCACTCGGTATGTACTTCGCTGCAATTGCAAAGTTCATGTTTTGTGCATCATTGGCCATCAACGTTGTGATACCGACCAGGCGGCCAGCGTCGTCGAACAATCCTCCGCCACTTGATCCGCGCGAAACAGCTGCCGTGGTCTGTATCATTTTTATTCCGCCATGCACATCCCGGAAACCGCAAACAATTCCATTACTGATCGTCAATTCCATTCCGCGCGGCGAGCCGATCGCGAACACTGTTTGTCCGATCTGCAAGGAATCTTGTGGGGCCAACTCCACCGGTTTGTCGAACCCGGGCTTGGGTTGGGCTAGGTCCAGTTCGCAAAGATCCTTGCTGCGGTCAAAGTGCACGAGAACAACTCGCTCCAGAATTTTGTCTTCGCGCCGGGAGACGACGAAATGCTTTCCGCGCTCGAGAACGTGGCAATTCGTCACAAAGCGCCCGGATGCGATAAGAACCGCGGAGCCCTGTGCAACGACATCGAATACCCCGGGTTCGTCGCTGGTCACGATCACAAGATAGATCGCATGGTTTGCATGCGCGAATACTTCCGCAGCCGTAAGCGCTTGGGCAACCGGGCTCGCAGCGATGGCCGCTGCGGTAAAGATGAGCGCGAGAGAAATTCGATGCATGGTGACGATGCGATGCTGACGCAGCGGTGAACGTATTCTACTCAGATTTCTACCAGAAACGCTGGCTCGAACCGGGCGTTTTCCGTGCTGACCCGCATCGGTTTGCCGATGCTCTGCGGATCCCGCCAGTTGGAGCTTCGGTAGCCCATCGGATTGGCAAGCACACGCGTGCCATTGACTTGGTAGTCGAAGCTGTCGTGTGTGTGGCCGTGAATCCACAGCGCCGATTTTCCCATGAGCCGGGTCAAGTCAGAGACGAACGCGGGATTGCATAAATTACCGGACCAACGTGGATGAACACTGTTTGGATGCGGTGCGTGATGCGTAATGACCACCGTCTTCCCGGAAAAAGGCTGTTGCAGCCGCTCCTGCAGAAATAGCAGTGCGTGCTGATGCAAGGCGATCGTTTGTTGCGGCGTCAGGAAATCGTTTCCCATTCGGATCTTGCGAAAGTCCAGCACGTACTTGCGTGCCTCCTGGAATATGCGCTCCTTGAGTTGCGCACCCAGCAGAGCAAAATCGGTCCAAAGCGTGGTGCCGAGAAAGCGCACGCCGTGGACAATCAGTTCTTCGTTGTCCAGCACGCGCACGTTCTGGCTGCGGCGTGCGCGTTCCTGCAACGCCGAGGCGGTTTCGGACAGCTCACTTTCGTAGAATTCGTGGTTACCCGGCACATACAGCACAGTCCTGTCGGGAAAGGTATGCTCGGCCCATCCGAAGGCTCGCGTGCCATTGTCGATGTCCCCGGCCAGAACGACGACATCAGCCGAAGTGGCCGGCATTTCCAACGGCGGATGCCGTGCGGAATGTTCTAGATGCAAGTCCGAGAGAACCTGGATTTTCATGTGACAGGAATGTGATGAAATCGCCGGGCTTCCGGCGCAACGCAATTTGACCGACAATTCGAAGAGAGGATCATTATTAATGCCGGTCAGCCATCATGGTGTAAAGGATTGCGTCCCGGACGTTGTTCCGGTGGCCGGCGAAGGCGTTTTGGATGCCATGAGGCTTCCCGTGACGGCATTGCGCGTGCTGAAGTGTTACTTGCTGGCCAGCATAGCGGCATCCTGTCTGTCGGCAGGCGGTTTGGTCGCGGGCGCAGTTGCATTGGCCGAGCCCACCAGCGCGCCGGCTTTTGTCGAACTCACGCCGGAAGAAAAAAAATGGCTGGCAGCCCACCCCGTGATTCGCGTCGGTGCCGAAACCAATTATGCGCCCTATGAATTTCAGGATAGCCGGGGTCATTTTGTCGGCGTGGTAGCAGATTACCTCGATATCATCCGCTACAAGCTCGGCACCCGTTTCCTGGTTAACCAGCTGCCCGACTTTGGCATGGTAGAAAGCAAGCTGAGGAAAAAAGAACTCGACGTGGTGCTCGCGGTTGCGGGTTCAGTGGAGCGCGAACAATTCCTGAATTTTACCAAGCCCTACTTGCATTACGTCAACGTGATTGTGACTCGGGATAATTACAGCTTTGTATCCGGACTGAAGGATTTCCAGGAAAACCGGGTCGCAGTCGTAGAGGGGCACTCCTCGAAGCAATTGGCCGCGCGGGTCTATCCAAATTTCAATGTCACTGCCTATCCGGATCTCCTCGAGGGCTTGATGGCCGTCTCGACCGGGAAAACCGACGGATTGGTCGATGACATCTTCCCGATCGTCTACACGATCAGATACCGGCAGATCAGCAATCTCAAAATTGCAACTGCCGTCGAAAAGGCATTGCAACCCCAGGGCTTCTCCGTTGGCGTACGCAAGGACTGGCCGGAGTTGGTCGGGATCCTTGACAAGGTGCTGTTGACCATCAGCCATGAGGAACAGCGCGAAATCTCACAGAAGTGGCTGTCCGTTCGCTATGAAGACAAAGTCGACTACCGGGCGATCTGGAGTTCGTTGGCCGTTTTTTCGGCCATTCTTCTGGCAGGCGTATTCCACATCCGTCAGCTCAGCAAGCAGCGCAAGGCCTTGCTTGCCGCGCGCGCGGAGGCAGAGGCCGCCAATCGCTCCAAGGA
Source organism: Burkholderiales bacterium (assembly GCA_045810225.1). GTDB lineage: Bacteria > Pseudomonadota > Gammaproteobacteria > Burkholderiales > JACQAP01 > JACQAP01. The sequence continues at coordinate 28,834 of JBJMWI010000176.1, read as the reverse complement.
TCAGTTTCTTGCCAACATGAGCCATGAACTGCGCACGCCGCTGCACGCGATCCTCGGCTACGCCGATCTCGCTGGTTCGGGCACGATGGCGGAACCATCGCGGCGGGAAGCCCTGGCCACGATCGCGAGCAGCGGCCGGCACCTGCTTTCTCTGATCAACGACTTGCTGGATCTGTCGCGCATCCGTTCCGGGCACCTTGAACTGAATCCGGCTCCAGTTCAGCTGGCCGCGCTGTTCGAGGAGATCGCGGCAATGGTTCGGGTCGAGGCGCAGCGAAAAGGACTCGATTTTTTTCTGGAAATAGCCGCCGGACTTCCCGACACGGTAGAAGCGGACGGCAAGCGGTTGCGCCAAATCCTGCTTAATCTGTTGGGCAACGCCATCAAATTCACCAACTCCGGAGGGGTGACTTTAAGCGTGCAATGCATACCGTACGAAGTTGGCAGCGTGGAACTACGCGTATCCGTACGGGACACCGGTGCGGGCATTTCTGCGAAAGATACATCGCGCATCTTTGCGCCATTCGAACAGGCAGAAGAAGGCCACAAGCAGGAGTCCGGCGCGGGGCTTGGACTCGCCATTACGCGCGAACTTGCACGGCTGATGGGCGGGGATGTCGGAGTCGACAGCCAGCTTGGACGCGGCAGTCAGTTCCGTTTCACGGTCAAACTCCCCGTTCTTCCGACGCAGCACGATGTGGAGCAGCTTGATGAACGCGTCGTCGGCTATAGTGGCGTGCGCCGCTCCATTTTGGTCGTGGACGACCAGGAAGAAAATCGCCGCCTGTTGAAGCAGCTGCTTGAGCCGATCGGCTTCGAAGTCATGCTTGCTGCAGGCGGAACGGACGCGCTAACACGTGCTCGTGTGCATCGGCCTGATCTGATCGTGATGGATTTGCGCATGCCGGGAATGGACGGCATGGAAGCCGCGCGTGCAATTCGCAATATGCCTGGACTGCAGCATATTTCCATTGTCGCTGCCTCAGCGAGCAGTGTGGAACTCGAGCGCGCGAAAGCAGATCCCGCTACGTTCGTAGAGTGCCTGCGCAAGCCTTTTCGTACCAGTGAGCTGCTCGATGCAATTCAGTCTTCACTCGATTTGACTTGGCGCTACATGGATACCGAATTGCCGGCTGCTGACGTTGGGAAAGAGCACAAGACTGATACCGTTTTGCCGCCCCGCGCCGCGTTGGAGCAACTTCTCGATTTCGCCCGCATGGGCAAGCTCGTGCGCGTGGAGCAAATGGCATCCGAACTTAAAAACCAGGACGCGCGTTTCGCAGTGTTCGCGCAAGAACTGTACGGGCTGGCACGTGGCTTTGAGGAAGAGCGCCTGGTCGCGATGCTGCAGGACTGCCTTGACTCAAGCTACGATGACATTGCCGGCTGATCGCCGCGAGGCCACGCTATTGATCGTCGATGACAAGCCACAAAATCTGAGGCTGATCTCCGACTTTCTCGCGGAACAGGGATTCGAGCTGATGCTGACCCGCAGCGGTGCGCAGGCGCTGGAAAAAATTCAGCGCGCAATGCCCGATCTCGTCCTGCTCGATGTAACGATGCCGGAGATGGACGGCTTTGAAGTGTGCCGGCGTCTCAAGCTTGATGCGCGCACTGCCAGTGTGCCCGTTATTTTCATGACCGCACTGGACGACACTGCGCACAAGGTGCAAGGCTTCAGGCTGGGAGCCGTGGATTACATTACCAAGCCGATCCAGCGTGAAGAGTTGCTGGCCAGAATCCAGCACCACGTGCAGTTATACACTCTGGAAAAAGAGTTGCGTGCCAAGAGCAATGATCTGGCACAGAAGAACGCTGAACTGGAGGCTTATGCTCACACGATTGCCCATAGTCTGAAGACGCCACTTGCGGCGGCCATCCGTTTTCTGGAGATTCTGCAAAAATTCAAGGCAGACGGATTGGCACCCGAGCAGCGCGATCTGTTGCAAAAGTCCTCCAGTGCGCTGGCGATGACAGGCGAAGCCGTCGATGCCTTGCTGTTGCTCTCCACCATTGCGCAGCAGAGCGTCGAGATGCGTCCGCTGGACATGCAAAGCTTGGTCACTCGGGTCTTGAGCCAAATCGCCGATTTGCAAGCGCGCACGGGAGCTTTACTGACATTGCCGGAAAAGTGGCCGGCAGCATTGGGCTATGAGCCGTGGGTTGGCGAAGTGTGGCTGAACCTGATAAGCAATGCGCTCAAATACGGAGGTTCGCCGGCACAGGTTGAATTAGGTGGTGCGCCCGAAGGATCACACGTGCGGTTCTGGGTCCGGGACAATGGCCAGATGCTGTCGGAACAAGAACGCAGGCTCGTGTTTGTTCCTTTCACGCGTCTGCACCAGGAGCGCGCTCCGGGCCATGGATTGGGACTGGCGACCGTTCAACGCATCTTGTCCAGATTGGAAGGAAAAGTCGGCGTCAGACCCGGCCCGCAACACGGCAACGAATTTTTCTTTGAACTGCCTGCTGCATCCCAACCAAAAGTCCCATGAAAGCGCAGATTGCAAATGCAAGCGTCCTGCAGTTGTCATTCGATGCGGCGACTTACTTATGAAAATTTTGCATGCCGACGACCATTCCCTGTTCCGTGAAGGTCTTGGATTTTTTCTCAAGCTATTGGATGCACAAGTCGTTGCACTGGAGGCAAGTAATCTTCAATCGACCCTGGACAAGCTTTCACTGGAGTGGCCGGTCCATCTGCTGCTGCTCGACCTGGAGATGCCAGGCATGAGCGGGCTGGAAGGCTTCTACACCATCCGCCGGCGTTACCCGAAACTGCCGGTCGCCATCGTTTCCGGAGTCAATGACGCACGCATCATTCGAGAATTGATAGACGGCGGCGCACGGGGGTACATTCCAAAGGGCGCAAAAAGCGAGCAACTCATGGATGCGCTGCGTCGCATTTTAGAAGGCGAGATTTATTTGCCGGACGCCTTGTTCATTTCGGCTTCTGGGACGGCGGCAGCCGGCGCGACATCCGCGTTGACGTCCCGGCAGCAGCAGATCCTGCCGCTGCTGGCGGAAGGCATGCCAAACAAGAAGATCGCCGATCTGCTGGGCGTTACCGAAGGCACCATCAAACAGCATCTCAAAGATCTATTTCGGCGCTTGCAGGCGGACAACCGCACTCAGGCGGTCAAGCAGGCGCAGCGCCTGGGTTTGCTCAGAAAATAAAAAACGCTGCAACAGCGGATAGGGAAAGAGGCCAATCAGACGGATGCGTTTCGGGCGTCGGCGCACGAAAAAAAAGGCAGGTTCCCCTGCCTTTTTCGCACTGATCCTTAAAGGATGCAGAGCTTGTTACTGCGATTCTACTTTCTTTTTCTTCTTCTTCTTGGCGGCTTTCTTGTCGCCTTCGACCGCACGGGCCGGCTTGGTGGTATCGCCACCGGACTTCACGGTTCCTTCTTCGACTGCACGGCCCGGCTTGCTCGTCGTGCCGGCTGACTTCACCGAATTGTCTTCAACAGCACGGCCCGGCTTGTTCGTGTCGCCACCGGACTTGACGGCGCCATCATCCAGCGCGCGAGCTGGCTTGGTGGAAGTACCGCCCGATTTCACGTCGTCTGCCGAGTAGCTTGGCAGCGAGATCATCAGGATGCTGGCTGCTGCCAGCGCGGGAATCAATATACGCATGCAAATCTCCTTGTCATTTTGCCGTTGCCTGCCGGCAGTTGCTAAACGCGGCCAGTTTGCGGTATCTCCGATGGCCCCGGAAGCAGGCATCTTCCAGGGCGCATATTGACGAGGCGCCCGTAGTAGCGCAATTCCCCGATCGGGTCAGCAGCTATCACCTTGGTGATAGCTGCTGTCGCGCGCTGGCTGCCTTGGCTCAGAACTTACCCAAATGGAGCCCGGCATCCACGAGTATGGATTCGCCCGTCACCAGAGCGGCGCCTTCAATCAGCCAAACAGCAACTTCCGCGACATCGTCCGGGCTGGCGGCCTTTGCGAGGGGTACGGTCTTTTCATAACTGCTTTTGAATTTGGCATAGTCTTCCTTGCTGAAGCGCGACAAATGCCAGCGTGTTTCGATCAATCCTGGACAAACGGCATTAACGCGTATGTCAGGTGCCAGTGAACGCGCCAGCGCCAACGTCATCGCATTCAGCGCGCCCTTGGAAGCCACGTACGCCGTAGACGAACCGATGCCCATGACGCCCGAGATAGAAGAAATGTTTACCACTGCGCCATTGTGCTGCTGTTTCATGGCGGGCACGCAAGCGCGAATCATTTGATAGGGCCCGATCACATTCACCGCATAAAGGCGTTGAAAGTCGGCCGCGTCCAGGCCATCGAGATCCGCTGCGGCCGCGAACTTTGTAATTCCGGCGTTGTTAATCAGCGCGTCGATGCGCCCCCATTTATCGAGAGCCGCTCTGGCGAGCGCGCGGCACTCGACATCATTCGCGACGTCCGCCTTGACCATAATCGCGTCCGTGCCCGCTGCTTTGCAGGCGTCAAACGTTTGCGCCGCGTCTTTTTCGCTTTTGGTGTAGTTGACGACAACACGGCAGCCTTTTTTAGCCAGCTGGATCGCGCAGGCCGCCCCGGTACCCGTGGCAGAGCCGGTGACGATGCACACTGATCCTTCGAGCTTCATTGTTGTTCCTCCGCTTGTGAGCGGGGATGCTATCAGAAGTGGCGCCTGCCGCCCGAAGGACCTAATGTCAGCGGCTACGACCCCATGGCTTTCAACAACGCGAGTCCAAGCGCAGGTCGCGCCGTCCCCTCTAAATCCGAGCGCACGTTACTGGCGCGGCGTGACTGCCACGTTTACCCGCAGCTGGTTGCCCGGGTTATAGGGCAGCCGCGTAGAAAAACGTTGTCCGTCGTACTCATAGGTCACCATGTAACCTGTCGTTACCGACTGAACGGTGTCCACCTGACGGCAACGCTTTACCGGCGCCATAGTGGTTATTTTGTCATTGGAGCTGTTTGCCATCGCGTCCCCAGCGACCGCGCCAACTCCAGCACCGACTGCCGCGCCTGCCACCCGCCCGTTGCCGTGGCCCACCTGCGAGCCCAGCAAACCGCCGGCAACACCGCCTACAATGGCGCCTAGATAATTGTGTTGCTGTGGCGCTGCTTGCGTCACTGGTTGTGTTTCCGTCCAGCATTGCTGGGATGGTTGATTGACCTGCTGCATAATCGGCGATACCGCAACCACCCTGGCAACTGCTTCAAAAGCGAAAGCGTTTATTTGCGTTGCCATGATCCCGGTCGCAATGGCAATTAACTTTTTTTTCATTAATTTACCCTTACCTTTCGTGGTTCGAATGCATCACACTTCCCCGATAACGCAAATAATCCATCACCGGTTGAAGCGAATTTGTAACGTAGTGTTCGGCCCCCTGCGGGGCCACTCCAGTCAAGTGCTATATGGTTGAGGCACAATCCAGCGCCGTGGCGAACGAAAAAAATATCACGGGTCGGGTCGCGCGCGATGGAGTTGACTCTTCATACGCGTGGACGCGGCTTGTGCTCGCGTTGCTGCTGTCCACCATCGGCGGCGTCGGAATGTGGTCTGTCATCGTGGCGCTGCCCGCAGTACAGACGGAATTCGGCGTCGCGCGGGGAGATGCTTCCCTGGCGTACACGCTGACCATGCTTGGATTCGGCGCTGGCGGAATCGTTCTGGGCCGCATGACCGATCGTACTGGCATCGTGACGCCGGTTGTCATAGGCATCCTGTGCCTGATCTTCGGCTACTTCGCTGCCGCCTCGGCTTCAACACTTTGGCAGTACGCCCTTGCGCATGGTCTGCTCATCGGTTTCGGAAGTTCTGCGACGTTTTCGCCGTTGCTGGCGGATACGTCGCATTGGTTCGCGCGTCGGCGCGGTGTCGCGGTATCTATCATTGCCAGCGGCAATTACCTGGCCGGCACACTATGGCCTCCTATCGTCCAGCACTTTATCGAAAGCAACGGCTGGCGGCCGACATTCGTCGGTATCGCGGTCTTCTGCGCTGCGACTATGTTTCCGCTCGTGCTGGCCCTGCGAAAGCCGGTGCCCGACCATGATCCTGTCGGCGATTTGTCTCGCGACGGTGCAAGCCTGAGCCGCCCGGCAGGGCTATCCCCCCAGGCATTACAGATTCTGCTCATCGTCGCGGGCATATGCTGTTGCGTCGCGATGTCCATGCCGCAGGTTCATCTGGTGGCGTACTGCGGAGACCTCGGTTACGGTGCGGCCCGGGGAGCACAAATGCTATCGCTGCTGCTCGGCTGCGGGATTGTGAGTCGCCTCGTGTTTGGCATGGTGTCCGACCGCATTGGCGGGCTACGGACGCTGTTGATTGGATCGAGCATGCAATGCTTCGCACTGTTCCTGTTTCTGCCGTTCGACGGGCTGGTGTCGTTATATGTGATCTCGGCCCTGTTCGGCCTATTCCAGGGGGGCATCGTACCGTCCTACGCCATGATCATCCGCGAGTATTTCTCGCCAAAAGAAGCTGGCGCGCGCATCGGCATCGTGCTGACCGCCACCATGCTCGGCATGGCACTCGGCGGCTGGATGTCCGGCGTAATTTTCGATGTGACCGGGTCATACAGAATGGCGTTCCTGAATGGCATTGCATGGAACCTGGTGAACATGGCAATCGCCCTGATGCTACTCGTCCGGAGCAGGCGTGCTCCGGCAAGAGCTTCTCTGGGTGCTTGACCAACAGCATTAATCAGCATGGGGAGGAACATGAGCACATCGGATTCGCGTCGCCGTTTCCTGGCCGCGGGCACTACGTCCGCCGCGCTTTTTTCGGCCGGCATTCCGGTTTCCGTCAGGGCGCAGGGCTCAATCGCGTTGCGCATCTCTTCTTCGTTGACCGCGGACGAGAACTCCGCGCATTACATCTGGTACCAGCGCTTTGCTGCCAACTTGAGGGCTGGCGCAGGTTCGCGCATTAGTGCGGATTTTTTCCCAAACAGCCAACTCGGCAAGGAAGCCGATGTCGTGCAACAAGTCAAGGTGGGCTCGATCGACATCATGCTGACCGGCTCGTCCATCTGGGCCACGGTAGCACCGGAATTCGGCATGCTAGACCTGGGTTACGTCTTTGACAGTTACGCGCATATGGCCAGGGCGCTCGATGGCGGCGTCGGAGGCAACCTCGAAGAGCTACTGCAGAAGCGCACCGGTTGCATTGTGCTGGGGTGGGGTTCGCATTTTGCGGCACGCAGCGTCTATTCCAAGGCACCGATCACATCGCGCGCGGCGCTAAAAGGGATAAAGCTGCGCGTGTTGCCGACCAGCGCTTTTATCGAGACCTTCAAGCTCATGGGTGCGGTGCCGACCCCCATTCCGTTCAACGAACTCTATACCGCAGTGCAGACGGGCGTAGTGGATGGCTTCGAGCATGATGCCTCCACCGTGCTGGCCACCAAACTCTATGAGGTCACGCGGCACTGCTTTCTAACCGAGCATCTGTTCCCGCCCATGATTGCGGTCATCGGCAAGCGTGGCTTCGACAAGATTCCGGCAGACGTCCGGCCGGCCTTTGTGCGGGCCGCGCAGGAAGCTAGCCTGTACCAACGCGCATTGGCTGGCGAAAAAGGAAGATCGGCGTTCAACCAACTTAGCAAGTTCGGCTTGAGCTTCTATGCCATGGCAAAAGACGAACGTGCCGCGTTGCGCGGCGAAATGGAGACGCAACTGTGGCCCGCTTTTGCCGAGCAGTATCCTTTCACGAAGCCCTTGTTCAAGGCAATCGCGGCCGCACGATAACGGCGGAGCCATAGGGAAGCATGAAACGGCCGGGCGCTTATGCTTCGCAGTTCGCACATGCCCGTGCCGTGCACCGGTTCCTCAATCACTTGCTGTGCGCAACGGAAATCATCGCAGCCGCTGTGCTTGCCAGCGACGTCGTGGTCGTGTTGTGCTCGGTCGTGTGGCGCTATTTTTTGCACGATCCGGTGGATTGGGCGGAGGAAATCGCGCGCGCGCTGATGGGCATGCAAGTCTTTCTCGGTGCCGCGACAACGCTCGCCCGGGTACAGCACGTTGGCATCGATAGTTTTCGGGCAATGTTCCCCGTATCTTGGCGCCCGCTGCTGATCCAGCTTTGCCACTGGATCATCGTCGTGGTGGCGGTCGCATTATTCGCATCGTCATGCTTGCTCGTCATCGATTCGATTGGTCAGACCACGCCAATCGGCTTGCCGCAATGGATCTATGTCGGACCGATGGTGATCGGCAGCGCGCTCATGCTGCTGTTTGGTTTCGCTGCCGCGCTTGAAGGTCCCCGAAGCGCCGTGTGGGGCACACTGGCCACTGCAGCGGTGCTGGCTGCAGTGGTGTGGGGCTGGAATGCCGCCATGCCCGCACAAGCGATCACGCCATTGATGTTATTGGCAACCGGGTTCTTATTCAGCATCGTGGCTGGCCTGCCGATCGCATTTGCACTTGCGTTCTCGGCGCTACTGTACTTTCTGTCGGACCCGTCTCTGCCAATGCTGGTGTACTCACAGCAAGTGTTGTCGGGCATGGATCATTTCGTCTTGCTTGCAATCCCGTTCTTCGTGCTGGCCGGCCTGCTGATGGAAGCAAACGGCATGTCATCGAGGCTGATCGAACTGCTTTTGCGCATGATGGGGCGGGTGCGTGGCGGATTGAGCCTCATCATTATTACCGCGACCGCTTTTTTTTCCGGTGTTTCCGGGTCGAAGCTCGCCGATGTCGCGGCCGTCGGTGGAATCATCATGCCCGCGGTTCGCCGTACCGGGCAGAATCCGAACGACGCGGCTGGACTGCTGGCTGCTTCTGCGGTCATGGCGGAAACCATACCGCCCTGCATCAACATGATCATCATGGGGTTTGTGGCCAACATTTCCATCGGCGGACTATTCATCGCCGGTCTGGTGCCCGCGGCGTTCATGGCATTGTCCCTGGCTCTGGTGGCTTTCGCATTCGGCTCGCGCATCGATCCTGACACGGCCTTCGAACAGCGCAGAAACATGGTGCCTCTGATCGGCGGCGCGCTGGTTGGCGTGGTGATGATTGCGATGATCGGCAAAGGTGTTACGTCTGGCGTCGCGACGTCGACCGAAGTTTCCGCTTTCGCCGTCGCCTACGCACTGATCGTTGGCGCAGCTGCGTTCCGGGAACTGAGTTTGCGCAGCGTACTGCAGCTATTCATGCGTTCCGCTTCTATGGCTGGCAGCATCCTGTTTATTGTCGCCGCCGCCACTAGCGTGTCCTTCGCGCTGACGATTCAGCAGATCCCGCAACAACTGTCGGGATTCATGATGGAGCTTGGTCATCGCTTTGGCGCGACCGGCTTCGTGCTGGCGTCGACACTGTTGATGATTGGGTTCGGGGCAATTCTGGAAGGGGCCCCCGCCTTGATCATCTTTGGTCCGCTGCTGACCCCGATTGCGCTTCAACTTGGCGTTTCACCGCTGCACTTCGGCACGGTCATGGTGGTGGCGATGGGCTTCGGGCTGTTTTCGCCGCCGGTTGGCTTGGGGTTGTTCGCCACATGCTCAATCACCGAGACGCACATCCATGAAGTCGTGCGGCCGATGCTGAAATATCTTTTGGTGCTTTTTTTGGCGCTGCTGGCGCTGGTATTCGTACCGGCGTTTTCGCTGTGGCTACCAGCGCAGTTTGGCTTCAGTTAGTGCAGCATCGGTTTTTTTAGCATGTCGTTGCGATCGATTGACTGCAATCGCACGTTAAGCTGGGAGCCCTCGCGAGCCACCGTCATCGGAATTTCGGTGCCGGCAGCGCCGAGGCTCCAGACTTTTCGAAACAGAGCGGCAAGCGATGCAACGCGCTCGCCAGCCACTTCCAGTACCAGATCTCCCTGGCGGATGCCGGCACGATCCGCAGGGCCGTCAGTGGCCAATCCGCCCACGACGATATGGCCGTCGGTTTCCGCCGCATACATTCCCAGCCACGGGCGCGGCGGCCGCGCCGGGCGTCCCAATTTGGTCATGTCCCCGAGAATGGGTTCCAGCAGATCGATTGGCACGATCATGTTGCCTTGTGCCTGCTTGCCCTCGTACGCCTCCTCGACCAATAACGAACCGATCCCGAGCAGTCTTCCATCCATGCTGACCACCGCCGCGCCGCCCCATTGCGGGTGAGCCGGGGCGGTGAATAATGCTTCATCGAGCAAGTATTCCCAATAGCCGGAAAACTCGCGCCGGGCAATGATTTTTGCTTTTAACGCGTGCGCAGGGCCGCCGTGGCTGACGACGATGACGCTGTCGCCGATGGCACAAGCCTTGGCGCTGCCAGGGCGAAGCGATGGTGCTTTCAGATGTCCGAGCGGCTGCACCAAGCCGAATCCGGTGACCTGATCATACGCAAGCGCGTGGCCCGCCACCGCAGTGCCCGCGTTCGTCGTAAGCCAAATGTTTCGCGCTTCGGTAATCAGATAGCCAATAGTAAGCACCAGGCCGTCGTCACCGATCACGATACCGTTGCCGGCTCGTTCCGTTCCCAGAATGGACGCCGTAAAGGCATCGTCCGGGATTTCGGAGCGCAATTGCACCACAGCGTCCAGCACCGGCTCGAGCTCAAAGCGCAATTCGTCCTGCCGTGGTTGTACTTCTTTCGGAAACGCCCAGTTACCCTGTTCTGCCATACGTCGATGTCGAGTTGCGTCCGCCTGCGAAGGCAAGCGGGCATGTTACGCGATTCGCCGAAAGCGTGAAGGTTCAGGCAGGCTGCAGCTTGGGCACGATGATCGCTTCACGGATGGGCACATTCACCAGCGCGGCAAGCGCGGCCAGCCCCGCATCGAGATACCACATGACCGTGTAGTCCCCGAGGTTGACGACTGCCAGCCCTCCCAGCCATGCACCGAGGAAAGCGCCAATCTGGTGTGACAACAATGTCAGGCCAAACAAAGTGGCCAGATAACGCGTGCCGAACAGTTTGCCAACGATGGCGGCGGTCGGCGGTACCGTGGCTAGCCAGGTCAGTCCCAGCCCCGCCGCAAACAGGTAAAAGGTGAGGGCGGTTTTCGGTGCGGCCAGGTACAGGAGGATCAGCATCGCCCGGGAACTGTACATCCAGAACAAAATATATTTGCTGCGATAGCGCTGCGTCCCGTAACCGGCAAGCAAGCTGCCGACGATGTTCGACAAACCGATGATGCCAAGCGACCAGCTCGCGACCTGTGCGGACAGTCCACACAATTGCACTTCTCCCGGCAAATGCGTGACCAAAAACGCAATATGAAAACCGCAGGTGAAAAAACCGGCATGCAAAAGAATATAGCTGCGGTCTTTCAGCGCTTCCCTCAGCGCGGTGCGCATACCCTTGTCCGAGGGATTGGAGGCGACAGATCGTGCTTGTTCGGCAGCGCTGGCCGGTTTGCCGCGCAGCGATCGTGTGAGGGGAAGCGCGGCCAACGCGATTGCGGCGATCGACCACATAGCGCCCATCCAGCCCAGCGCACTGATCAATTTTTGTGTTATCGGCGCAAATACAAATTGTCCGAAGGATCCGCCGGCATTAATGATACCGGCAGCCATGCCACGCTTTTCTGCGGGCATATGGCGCGACGCTGAGCCGATCAGGACGGAAAAGCTGCCCGCTCCGGAGCCCGCTGCTACCAGAATGCCAAGCGAAAAAATAAGGCCTGCTGAAGTCGTCATGAAAGGTACCAGCGCCGAACCCAGTGCCAGCAAAAGTATGCCGCCCGCCAGCACTCGTCCTGGACCATAGCGGTCGGCAATCGCGCCGGCGATGGGTTGCACGGCGCCCCAGACGAATTGCCCGATGGCCATGGCCAGACTGATGGTCGCTATGCCCAGCCCGGTGGAGGTATTGAGCGGAGACAGGAACAATCCCTGAGATTGCCGCGAACCCATGGTAACCATGAGCAGCGCTGCTGCGAGCAGCACGATGAACCAATAGGAACGCGTTCCACTGCTTTGGGACATGTTTAGTTCTCCTCAGGGAGAGCAGGTTTCAAGCGCGACAATGCTTGCTCGAGTTGGGTATGGAGATTTGCTACAAAATCAGGGCCTAGATGGTGCTCCAAGGAGACTTGAGCCTTGCGCCATTGCTTGCGCGCTGCCGCACGCAAGCGAGCGCCGTTGCCACTCAGCACAAACAACCGTTGGCGGCCATCGCTTCCCGCGGTCTCCTCGACAAGGCCCTGATCGAGCAGCGGCCGCAAGTTCCGAGATAACGTAGTCCTGTCGATCTCCATGCGGTCAGCCAGCGCACTCAACGATTCCGGCTTCTCGGACAAGTGCACCAGCAACGAATATTGCGACAGTTTGAGGCCGGTGGTTCGCAAATGGTATTCATAGTGGGCGGTTACGCGCCGGGTCAGCCTCCGCAACCTGGCGCCGGTGCAGGCCACCGGCCATTCAGCGTCCGCGTTCCGGGCACGCGCCGGTTTGCTGCGGGAGTTTAAGCCGGCATTGTTCAAGAGAAGGATTTTGGAATAAACGTGTATATACACCTATATTAGCATGGAACAAGCGAGGACCGGGACGTTCTCCGATGGCGCTTTCATACTCGCGCTAACAGGCAACAAAAAAGCCCGGGTGACCGGGCTTTGCGCTGGCTCGAGCGCGGTTCAGAATTCTCTTGCCGCCTTGGCAAACGAATCATGCAAGGCGTCGTAACTTTTGGCGAAGCCGCCTTTGACCTCATCCCAGGCATTTGCGGAACTGCGTTTGAGTTCGCCATAACTTTGCGAAAGATCCTGGCGTTGTCGCCGCAATGTGCGCATGGTGTCCTGGGCGTGTTTGCGTGCAGACGCATTCATCTTGTCCCAGTCCTTGCTCATGTCGTTTTCCAGCTGTTCGATGCGGCCGTCGGCTTCAGCAAGCAGGTTCTTGGCGCTTTTCAAAGCCTCATCCCGCTGGTCCAGGGAATAATTTTTGATGGTCTGCGCCGTCTCGTCCATTTTGCGTCCGACATCCGCGCCGGTGGTCTTGCCGGCGTCGGCGGCGAAAGACATCGGCGCGCCGGCCAGAACAAGCGCCAGAAATAAAGTCAGCAAAGTAATTTTCAGCATATCGGTATTCATGACGACCTCGCTTTGAACCTCGCGAGGTTAGGCACAACGCCGGCCGCCAAGTTCCCCGGCCTATTGAACCGTTACGACGTAATCCTGCATCCGTTTGCGCAGAGCTTCAGGAATCGGCACGGCTTTGGCTGTTTCCTTGGAGAACATGCAGATGGTATGACGGCATTTCAGGCAAGCACGCCCGTCGATGTTCGCCTCGAACCCGAGTTCTATGGAACTGTTGCCCAGTCGCAGGATGGATAGCTCGATGATTAGCGTGTCGCCGAAGCGCGCGGGACTGATGAAATCGCATTGTGTGCCCACCGTTGGTGTGCCGAGCTGCTGTTTCATCAGAAGATCGGAAAAGCGTTCCTGCAGTCCGGTGTTGAACCAGTCTTCCATTGCATCGTGCAGCAAGTCGAAGAAACGCGGGAAGTAAACCTGGCCGGCGGGATCGCAATGCGAAAAGCGGATTGGATATTCCACCCGAAAAACCTTGTTCATGCTGTGTTCAGCGCACCAGTTTTCCGGGCATGGCGCCGGTGTGCTGGTCATCACAAAGGGTTTCGACTCCGGCGACGAAAGTATGGCGGTAACCATCTGCGCGCTGCATGAGCCTGCGTCCGCCTGCCGGCAGATCGTAGACGACCTCATGCTTGCGCATTCCCAATCTTTCAAAATCAATGATATTAAGATCCGCCCGGTACCCCGCAGCCAGCACACCGCGATCCTTCAGTCCGTAAGCCAGTGCACAATCCCGGGTCTGCTTGCGTATCAGAAATTCCAGCGGCAGGTGTTCGCCGCGTTTACGATCGCGGGCCCAATGCGTGAGCAGAAAGGTGGGCGCGCTCGCATCGCAAACGGTGCAGACGTGCGCGCCGCCATCCGCTATGCCCATCACCGTGGCGTCGTCCGCCAGCATTTCGCGGATGTTATCGAGATTGCCTTCACTATAGTTTTCGAAGGTTTCGACCAGCAATTGTTTACCGTCGTGCGCCAGCATTGCATCAAGCGCCAGCGCCCACGGGCTGTTGCCGGTGGCCTGAGCGCGCGCGCCGAGACTGAGCGAAGGATCGGGCTCGTAATCGTAGCTATCGTCGACGACGTAGATGCGGTGAAGTGCGTCGGCGATGCGTTTGGTGTGTTCGTCGGCTGGACGTTGTTCCACCAGTTTGCGCCAGAGCTCCGGATTCTGGCGCAGCCGTGCCATGCGCTGCGCTGGATTCAGCGAACTCATTTCAAGCCAGGCCGGGTGCGACGAAAACGGATGAATGGTTGTCTCCAGACCCATCATGACGCCGATTGGCCGGCAACCAACCTGACCATTTACATCGAGGCCCGACGCGCGCGCGGCGTGGATTTGTGCGCGGGTCTCACGCCAAAGGTCCGGAGCGTTGTTGACCTGCAGGAGCAAGACGGACAAGGGCCGTCCGGCAATTTTCGCCGCGTCGCGCAAAATGTCGAATTCGCCGGGTCCGAAATCCGAATTGACTTCGATGACGCCACGGCCCGCACGCTTCATCGCGGCGGCGAGGCCGAACAATTCAGGTTCGCGCGCGGAAAGACTCGGCGTGAGCCGCCCGTCGCGGGCGCGATGCTTGGTCGTGCGCGATGTCGTGAACCCAAGCGCGCCGGCGCGCAATGCCTGTTCGAGCAACGCGCCCATCTGAACAATTTCGTTGTCGTCCGGTTCGGCCGCATGATCGGCACCGCGATCGCCCATGACATAAAAACGCAGGGCCGCATGCGGGACCTGCGCGCCCACGTCGATAACTTTTGGCGCGGCTTCGAGCGCGTCGAGATAATCCGGAAAGGATTCCCAATTAAATTTCACGCCTTCCGATAACACCGTCCCCGGAATGTCTTCCACGCCTTCCATGAGATTGATCAGATAAGGCGCGGCGCCTTTACGTACCGGCGCGAACCCTACACCGCAGTTACCGAAGACCACCGTCGTCACGCCGTGCCATGAAGAAGGCGTCAAATACGGGTCCCATGTTGCCTGCCCGTCATAATGGGTGTGGATATCGACATAGCCAGGCGTGACCAGCAGTCCATCGGCATCGATTTCACGCCGTCCGCGGGCAATGGCGCCGCCGACCGACGTGATGAGTTCGCCGTCTATCGCGATATCGGCCGCGCGGCGCGCGGCGCCCGTACCATCGACTACTGTTCCGTTGCGGATTACCAAATCATGCATCGAATTCTCCGGGTGATTCTGTGCAACCCCTAAGGCTCTATGTTCGCATGAAACCTTATAGTGCAAGCTTCGCACCTGCGCAACCCGGGTCGGGGCTGAAAACATCCGATCCGGCCATTTTCCGGAAACTGTTATCCGCCGACTGGTGCGCTTGCGAAATGGCGCTCGACTTGCCAAAGCAGGCGGGTTAGAAAATTGTCCAGCGAGCCAGCCTCCTGCAGAAAAATTCAGGCCAGCACGTTCAGTACCTCGTAGCAGGCTCCCATGGTGTGGTAATCAGTCTTGCCCGCCGGGGATTTCTCGTCGCTGTATTTGCGGTTGTCGCGCGTGAGGATGCGGTACCAGGCGCCGAATTCATGGTCGACGAAATGGTTCCAGCTGTAATCCCAAATGCGTTCGTACCACTTCCAGTATTTATCCTCACCGGTGCGCTGTGCCAGCACTGCCGCGGCCGCGAACGACTCGGCCTGCACCCAGAAATATTTGTCGCCATCGCAAACGCTGCCGTCGGGGGCGAAGCCGTAGACGAGACCACCGTGCTGCTCGTCCCATGCTTGGCTCACCGCCGCATCGAACAGCGCAACGGCGCGCGGAACCAGCCATTGGGTATCTCCTTGGCCAATTGCGCGCAACTGCAGCGCGTGACGCTCCAGGATCAGCAAAAGCTTCGCCCATTCTGCAAGGTGTCCGGGCTGAAAGCCCCAAGGGCGAAACAAGTTGCTTTTGTCGTTGCGGTTGTAATCCCAATCCACGGACCAGTCGGCGTGGTAGTGTTCCCAGATCAGTCCATCGGACAATCCTGCCTGCCGTACCGTGATGTTGTACGCCAGAATTTCGGCACGCTTGAGATAGCGCGGGTCGCCGGTGGCATCGAATGCCGCCAGCAACGCCTCGCAGGCATGCATGTTGGCATTCTGTCCGCGGTACGCGGATAAAATCGACCAGTCTGCTGCGGCTTCGTCTGCGTAGAGTCCATCCGCAGGCAACCAGAAATGGCGCTCCATAAGGTTAAATGTTTCTTCGATCCAAATGCGCGCCGGATCAACGCCGGCCATGGCGGCATGCGCATAGGCCAGCAAAACGAATGCGAGGCCGTAGCAATGGTTGGTGCCATCGGCGACGTGCTTTGCGTTTAGCAACCAGGCATAGCCGCCTGTAGACGTGTTTCGATGACAAGCGCGTAAATAATTCGTGCCGTGTTCCACGGCGCGCTGGTACGCCGGATTGCCAAACTGCCTGAAGGCCATCGCGTAGTTGAAGATGAAGCGCGTGCTGCTGACAAGGTGGCGCGTATCAGCGTCATAAACGCTGCCGTCGTCGCGGAAAAAATGAAAAAATCCGCCGCGAGCATCGATGGCGCGCGGATGATAGAACGCCATCGTGTGGCGGATGTGATCGAGCAGAAATTCGCGGCTGCGGAAATCCGGCATGGGTTTTATTGCATCCCTGCGAGAACACTCTGAATAGCGGGCAACGTGGGCGGCGCGGCGCCGGATTGCAGGCATGCCGCGCTGCCAGCGGCGACCGCCCAGCGAAGATGGGTTCGCCAGTCGGAAGTCGGATGGCTCATCAAGCTGAACAGGAATCCGCCGATGCTGGCGTCGCCAGCTCCCACCGTATCGGCGATCTTTACGTGCGCCGAAGCCTGGCGCCAAATCTGCCCCTGCGCATGTAGTTCAGCGCCTTGTGCGCCGAGCGTAACCAGGATAGCCGCACCTGGACTCAGCAATTGCAGTTTCGACAGGGCCTGATCACGGTCATCAGTGCGGAACAAGCCGCGCAAATCCTCGTCCGAAACCTTGATCACATCAGCCAGGCCGGCAACACGAGCCAGCGTTGCATCGTAACGGGCAGTCATCAGATTGCGAAAGTTCGGGTCATAGCTGATACGCGTGCCGGCCGCCTTTGCCGCATGCAGCACATCGATCAGCCGGCTGCTCAGCGGTTCGCGCACCAGGCTGATCCCGCCGCAATGCACCCAATCGACCGGCAACCAATCCTGCGGTAGCAAGGCAGGATTGAATGCGAGGTCGGCGCTGTCGAAACCGATAAAGAAATACTTCGGGGGCGACAGTTCATGAACGATCGCCAGCAGCGGCGGCTTGTCATGTTGCTGCAGGAAGCGCATATCCAGCCCGGCCTCGCGGCTCAAGGATGCCAGCTCATCACCGAATCCGTCTCGACTCACGCTGCCCGCGAAGGCGCTCGCTATGCCGAGCCGAGCCATGACGCGAGCGACATTCCACGGCGCACCACCCGCGCGCGCCGCCCAGATTTTGCCCTCTTCGCGGATAAAGTCGGTCAACGCTTCCCCGGCGCTAACGAAGCGCGGCGTGCGCTGCGCTGTTGTCATGAGATACCGGCGTGCACCTGAAGGAAACTGCGCATGCGCGCCACCGCAAGCTCCGGATCGCTCAGTGCGCCACACTGATCAGCGAGCTTGAACACCTGCACGTAATGCCCAACCGAGCGGGCCGATTGCAATCCACCGGCGGCAACGAAATGCGACTGGTGGCCGTTCAGCCAGGCGATGAAAATGACGCCGGCCTTGTAATGACGCGTAGGCGCACGGAATATTTCACGCGACAGCGGAATGGTCGGAGCAATAGTGTTCTTGTAACCTGCGGCATCGCCGCTGGCGAGCTTGCCGAGTGCCGCTGCGGCAACCTGTGCGATGGGATCGAAGATGCCGAGCAAAGCGTGCGAATGATGCTTGCCGTCGCCGGCAATTAAGGTGTCGTAATTGAAATCGTCGCCAGTGAACATGATCACGCCGGCCGGCAGCTTCGGGCGCATCGCGACTTCCCACTTTGCGTCGAGCAAGGAAATCTTGATGCCTTCTATCTTGTTCGCATGGGCCCGCACAATGTCCAGCACCGTATCCATCGCTGCAGCAATGTCGTTTGTGCCCCAATAGCCCTTCAACGCGGGATCAAACATTTCTCCCAGCCAATGGAGTACGACTCTTTCCTTGGTTTGGCGCAGCAGTTCGCCGTAAACACGCCGGTAATCGTCCGCGCTTTTTGCCACCGCCGCGAGGGCGCGGCTCGCCATCAAGATGATGCGCCCGCCCGCCGCTTCCACTGCTTCGATTTGCCCCTGGTAAGCGTGCAGTACATCTGCGATCGTGGTTCGCTCGTCCGCAACCAGCTGGTCAGTGCCAACGCCGCACGCGAGATCCGCGCCCGGAATCGTCTTGGCATGCGCGATACTGCGGCGGATCAGTTCACGCGCGCCGGGCCAATCCAGCCCCATGCCGCGCTGTGCCGTATCCATGGCCTCGGCAACCTTGAAACCCAATCGCCATAGATGTTCGCGAAAACGCAGCGTCGCTTCCCAGTCGATCGCCGGCGGACCGTCCCAGGGATCGCAGTGCTGCAGTGGATCTACGACCACATGGGCCGCGGCGTAAGCGCTGCGATTCCATCGCGCAGGTTGCACGGCGACGAACGGCGATGATGCATGCGTCAGACGGTAGGTTTGCAGGGCGCCCTGATCATTGGGCAAAATCAGTTGCATGGCGATCCTCAGGCAAGGTGTCCGACAATATGGTCCGCGGCCTTCTCGGCAACCATGATGGTGGGCGCGTTGGTATTGGAAGACGGGATGAACGGCATCACCGATGCGTCGGCAATGCGCAGGCCATCGAGGCCGATAACGCGCAAGTCCGGGCCGACCACGCTCACGCTATCGTCAGTTGCGCCCATGCGGCAGGTCCCTACCGGATGGTGGTCGGTTTTGGCGTGCGCACACGCGTACTCGAACAGTTCGGCGTCGCTTGTCAATGCATTGCCGGGCAGGCGCTCGCCCAGGACGAAACGTTTCAGGGCGGGTTGGTGCATGATCTCGCGCGCCAGACGCAACCCCTCGATCGCTAGTTCACGATCGCGCGATTCCGCCCAGTAGTTGGGGTCAATTAATGGAGCGGCATTCGGTTCGGCGCTGGCGAGTCGTACCGTGCCGCGGGAGCGCGGGCGCAGGTATGCGCTGTTCAGCGTAACTCCGGAATTGCGCATTTTCGCAACCCCGGCTTCGATGCCTGAGCCTAGGCCGAGATGAAACTGGATGTCGGGTGATCGGGCCTCTTTTTCTGCATACCAGAAGCCGCCGGTTTCGAACAGACTCGAGGCCACGGGCCCCTTTTTCCACAACAGATACTGAAGACCACCCCATACGGCATGATGTGCCCGGTTGTACTTGTCGTAGGTGTGATCGCCAGTGCACTCGCTGATCACAAACAAGTCGAGATGGTCCTGCAGATTACCGCCGACTCCGGGCAAGTCATGAACTACCTTTACGCCGACTGAGCTTAAGTGAGCGGACGGTCCGATGCCAGACTGCAGCAGCAGTTTGGGTGAGCCGATCGCGCCGGAGGTCACGATGACCTCGCGCGCAGCGCGCAGCACTTCTGGTGGTGTCGAGCCCGCGCTCGCGACTTCGACGCCGATCGCGCGGCCATGCTCCACGACTATGCGTAAAGCCTGCGAGCGCAGGCGCACGGTCAGATTGCGACGATGGCGGATTGGTTTAAGGTACGCGACTGAGGTCGATGAGCGGCGGGCATTGGACTGGTTGAGCTGGTAATAACCGAGTCCTTCCTGATGCGCGCCGTTGAAGTCGGCGTTGAATGGGATGCCCAGTTCCTGACCTGCCTGAAAGAAAGCCTCGCAGATCGGCAACGGGCTGATTGGATTCGATACGCCGAGTGGTCCGCCGTAACCATGGTACTCGTTGGCATAACGTTCGTTGTTTTCGGCGCGCTTGAAATAAGGCAGCACGTCCTTATAGGACCAGCCCCGCGCACCGGCATCCTTATCCCATGCGTCGTAGTCGGCCGCTGCGCCGCGCGTATAAATCTGCGCGTTGATCGATGAACCGCCGCCGATGACTTTGGCCTGGGTGTAGCGCAGCACGCGATTCCTCAGATGCGCCTGAGGTACCGTTGACCAGCCCCAAGCGCCGATGCCCCAGGTCATCTTGGCAAATCCAGCTGGCAGGTGAAAGAACGGATGGCGGTCGGAACCGCCCGCTTCGAGCAGCAGTACCTTCACCGACGGATCGGCACTTAGCCGGTTTGCGAGCACGCATCCGGCCGAGCCACCACCCGTGATGATGTAGTCGTATCGAGGTTCAGCCATGGCGGTCGGTGCCTAGAGTCTTGGTATCGCCAGCCCGCCATCTAGGTCTATGACCGAGCCAGTTGCGAATTGGAAATGTCCGCTGGCCAGGCTTGCGACCGCGTCGCCGACGTCCGCAGGTTCGCCCCAGCGGCCCATTGGAACAAGCCCGTCTGCAATGCGCTGGTTGTATTTGTCGGCGACCGTCGCGGTCATCGGCGTGCGTATCACGCCGGGGCGTACTTCAAACACTGCGATGCCTTGGCGCGCCAATCTCAGCGCGAACAGTTTGGTCAGCATTGCCAGGCCCGCCTTGGACATGCAGTATTCGCCGCGCTCCGGTGACGCAAGTTCGGCGCTGACCGAAGACACCGTCACAATGCAACGCCGATTGCGCGCGGAAGTCATGGCCATATGCCTTGCGACTTGCTGGGTAAAAAAAAACGTGCCGCGCAAATTGACGTCCAGCACCTGGTCGAATGCAGCCGGGCTCAGGTCGAGCAGATCGCCGCGCGTGGGCGAGGACACGCCGGCATTGTTGACCAGACAGTCAATTGCGCCGCACTTCAACACTACTTCGTTCACCACCCGGCCATGGTCCGCGACGTCCGCCAGATCGCTACGGATGAACACCGCTTTTGCGTCGGACGCTCGCAGCGCGGCCAGGGTTGCACGCGCGTCATCGTCTTCCACGCTATCGGTGATCGTAATATCGAAACCCGTACGCGCCAGCGCGAGCGCAATGGCGGCGCCGATGCCGCGCCGCGCGCCGGTGACCAACGCTACAGGACGGGGCTCGGCCATGTCAGAACGTGCCCAGGCGCGCCTTCAAGTGGCTGCCCACGCGCAGCGCCTGGGCCGCAATCGTCAGCGCCGGATTAAGCGCTGCCGAGGATGGAAAGAAACTTGCGTCCACAACGTATAAATTGTCGTGGTCCCAGGCGCGGCAAAACGGATCCAGTGCCGAAGCCGTCGGGTCGGTGCCGAAGCGAACGGTGCCGCACTGGTGCGAAGGCGTGTCGGTACCGAATGGCTTCGACAGCACGATAGGGAAGCCGATATCGTGCAGCAGCTTCTTCGCCACTTTGACGAAACGACGGTGGGCGCGCAGATTACTGCGCTTCCAGCGCAGTTCGATCGCGCCATCCCGGCGCACCCTGACCTCGCTATCGCGCTGCGCCAGGTCTTCGGACATCACGTACCAGTCCACGCTGTGGCGCGCGAGCCAGTTGCGCAACCGTTTTGGCGTGCGCGGCATTGCACCCCGCAGCATGGGTTCGGCGATTTTGCCGAGCAATTGCAGGTTCCCGAGCGGCTTATTGTCTGCCTTGCTTGCAAAGTAGAAGTCATTGACTGCCAGGGTTTTGGGAAAGCGCGTCTGATTTACCTGCATCGGCTTGATCGCCATAATGCCGGTGCAGTTGTGATTCATGTAATAGCGTCCGACCACTCCCGATGAATTAGCCACACCGTTCGGATTGCGAGAGTCGGCAGAACGCAACAGCAGGGCTGCGCTGTTGATTGCGCCCGCGGACAACACGAACAGCCGAGCGCTAACGGATGCCATGGCACCCTGCTTGCGGTAGTGCGCAGCAATCACACGTTTGCCGCTGTTATCAGTGACGAGCCGCGTGACTTCGCTGCCTGTTTGCAACACGACATTTGCATGCTTCAACGCCGGGTCGATGAGTCGGGTCTCGGCGTCGCCTTTTGCACCGACGCGGCATGGGAACGCATCGCACGTGCCGCAGCGCAGGCAGCTTCCACCGGCATGCAAATCAACCGCTGACGGCATGTGAAATGGATGCAGGCCAAGTGCACGCATGCGCTCGTATGCGTTTGCGATGATCGGTTCGTGCGGAATCGGTGGATACGGATAGGGCGCGGAGCGTGGCGGCTCGGTCGGATCCTCGCCTGCCTTGCCGTGCACTCCAAACAGTTGTTCGGCCTCGCCGTACCAGTGTTCCAGATCGGCGTAACGAATCGGCCACGGCACGCTGTGGCCATCGGCATGTTCGATACCTTCGAAATCACGCTCGCGAAAGCGGAACATTGCCGTGCCATAAACTTTGGTATGGCCGCCGACGAAGTAGAACTGCCCCGGGCGGAAAGGTTGGCCGTTGCTGTCGTACCAGATCTCGCGAGTGCGGTAGCGCTGTTCGACAAAGACCGCTTCCGGACTCCAGTTCTCGGCTTCTCTGGGCAGGCGTTCTCCGCGTTCCAGAATGAGAATTTTGGCGCCGGTGGGCGCGAGCGCAAGCGCGATCGCGCCTCCACCTACGCCGGAGCCGATGATGACCACATCGTAGTCGGCGTTTGCAGCCGAACTCACGCGATGCACCTTTCCGTATCGGGATCGAAGCACACCAGTTTGCCGAGATCGACCAGGAACCGCGCATCCTGTCCCGGCTTTAGCTGTACGTCCGGTTCCAGCCGCACAGTGAATTCCTTGCCACCCAGATCAAGCACCGCGAGTGTGTCCGCGCCGGTCGGTTCAATCACCTCGACACGTGCATCCAGCATGCGCTCCGTGGCGTTCGGCGCAATTCCGTCGCGCAGGAGTCTTACCGCCTCAGCGCGGATGCCGGCGAACACATCCCTGCCGGCGTAGGCGGTCAGGGCGGCAGACGGGGCCGGCAGCGGAATGCGCACCAGCGGATGTTCTGTATTCTTGATTTCCAAGGCCAGGCCGCCGTTAGCTTGAACGACCTGCGCCTTGATCAAATTCATGCGTGGGGAGCCCATGAATCCGGCCACGAACATATTGGCGGGCTGGTTGTACACCTCGTACGGACTGCCCAGTT
This sequence comes from Burkholderiales bacterium, assembly GCA_045810225.1. Lineage (GTDB taxonomy): Bacteria > Pseudomonadota > Gammaproteobacteria > Burkholderiales > JACQAP01 > JACQAP01. The sequence goes on along the minus strand of JBJMWI010000176.1, from coordinate 5,734 downwards.
GCTGCAATACACCGCCTTTCATGACTGCAATGCGCGTGGCGAGTGTCATCGCCTCGATCTGATCATGCGTCACGTAGACGATTGTGGCGCCCAATCTTTGATGCAGCTTCTTGATTTCCGTGCGCATGTCGAGCCGCAGTTGTGCGTCAAGGTTCGACAGCGGCTCATCGAACAGATAAAGCTGAGGCTCGCGCGCCAGCGCGCGTCCAATGGCAACGCGCTGGCGTTGTCCACCCGAGAGTTGCCGGGGCTTTCGGTCCAGCAGGTGTTCGATTTGCAGGAGCCTGGCTACGCTTTGCACGCGTTCGGCGCGCTTGCTCTTCTCGACTTTGCGCATGGCCAGCGGGAACTCGATGTTCTTGGCTACCGTCATGTTGGGATAAAGCGCATAGGACTGGAACACCATCGAGATGTTGCGATCTGCAGGTTCCAGCGGCGTGATGTCGCGCCCGTCCAGCCGCAGTTGTCCGCCGCTGGGCTCCTCCAGTCCTGCGATGATATTCATCAGCGTGCTTTTGCCGCAGCCGGATGGTCCTACGAGTACCAGGAATTCGCCGTGAGCGAGGCTTACGGAGATGTCGTGCAGAATTTTGTTGGGACCGAAGCTCTTTTGCACATTGACCAGATCGAGCGCTGCCATTTGAGTCACCCCTTGACCGAACCTGCCATCAAGCCGCGAACGAAATATTTGCCCGACAGGAGATAGACGATCAAGGTCGGGATGGCGGCAATGAATGCGCCCGCAAAATGAACGTTGTATTCCTTAACGCCAGTGGAACTGTTGACCAGGTTGTTGAGTGCCACCGTGATTGGGAAGGAACTGTAATCGCTGAAGGAAGCGCCGAACAGGAATTCGTTCCAGATATTGGTGAATTGCCAGATCACGGTCACGACGATGATCGGAGCGCTGCTGGGCAGCAGTATGCGAAAGAGCACGCCGAAGAAATCCGCGCCGTCGATCCTTGCGGAGCGCACCAGTTCCTGCGGAAAAGCGGCGTAATAATTGCGGAAGAAAAGCGTGGTGAATCCGATGCCATAGACTGAATTGACGAAGATCAAGCCTTTTACCGTGCCTGCCATGCCGAGCACACCAAGTGTCTTCGCCATTGGAATAAGGACGATCTGGAATGGGATGAACACCGAAAACAGCATGGCGGCGAACAGCAGGTTTGCGCCACGGAAGCGAAACTGGGTCAAGATGTAGCCATTCAGCGCGCCGATCAACGTGGAGATGATTACTGCTGGAATGACCAGAAGAAAGGAATTGTAGAAGTAGGGCTTCAGTCCCGTCGGTTGCACGCCGATCTGCGCAGTGCTCCAGGCGGTGAACCATGGCTCTACCGTCCACTGCACGGGGAGGGCCATCAGATTGCCGCTGCGGATTTCATCGAGCGGCTTGAGCGAATTACATACCATTACATAGACCGGCAGCAAAAACATGACGGCGAGAAAAAACAGCACCGCGTAAAGCAGGACGCGCTCGAAGGGAATGCCCGCGGCGCGGCGTTCACGCATTTTTGACCTTGCGCATTTCACTGTAGAGATACGGTAATACCACGACTCCGATGCCTGCGAGCATCATCACGGCGCTCGCGGCTCCGACAGCCATTTCGTTGCGGGTAAAACTGTACTGGTACATAAACACGGACGGCAGCCAGGTCGAGCGGCCCGGGCCGCCATTCGTGAGCGCAATGATCAGGTCGTAAGACTTGATCGCCATGTGCGCGAGAATCACGAAGGCCGATACGAACACCGGGCCAAGCTGCGGAATGATGATATGCAGGTAGATCTGCCATGCTCGTGCGCCATCGACGCGCGCGGCGCTAATCTGCTCTGCGTCCACTCCGCGCAAGCCGGCGAGAAACAAGGCCATGACAAAACCGGCGGTTTGCCATACGGCGGCGATTACCACGCAATAAATCGCCATCTCGCTGTCCTTGATCCAGCCAAAGCTGAAACTTTGCCACCCGAGGTCGCGCAACGTGTGCTCGAGTCCGACCCCGGGATCGAGCAACCATTTCCATGCCGTGCCCGTGACAATGAATGAGAGCGCCATGGGGTAAAGGAAAATTGAACGGAAAGCTCCTTCGGCCCTGATCTGCTGGTCGATCAGGATGGCGAAACCTAAACCGAGTGCGATGGCGAAGCCGATGTACAGCAGCGCAAAGATCCACAGATTGCCGAGCGACACGCGCCAGTTTTCCAGACCGAAAAGCCGTTGGTAACTCGTCGTGCCCGCCCAATCGTATGACGGCATCATCATCGATGTCGTAAACGACAGGTAAATCGTGAACATGATGTACCCATATACACATACCAGCACAAGCAGCACACTTGGGCTGAGTAGGAGTTTGGGCAGGGCGCCCGCGCGCATGGTTCAGAGTCTCGCCGGTCCGGGCGGAACGTAAAGTACCGCCCGGACTGTTCGCAAGTTGTCGCTACATTTACTTCTTCAGTGCAGCTGCCAGTTCGGCGACCGCCTTCTTGTCATCGAGTTGCCCGTTGAAATGACGGGTAATGACGTCATAGATGGCGTTCTTGATCGACGCGGGCACGGCGTGTCCATGTGCCATTGAACCAACCAGCGTGTTGTTCTTGCTCGCTTCGGCCAGATCCTTCATGGCTTTTTTACCGCATGCATCGAATGCCGTGTCGGGCACGTCGGTGCGTGCTGGAGCGGAACCTTTCACGACATTGAAGGCGGACTGAAAGCCGGGTTCCATGATTGCCGATGCCAGCTTATTCTGTGCGGCGGTTTTATCTGCGCCGACCTTGAACATCACGAACTGATCGGAATTGAACGGAACCACGCCTTGCGTACCGGGCGTGCGGAAGCAGAGGAAATCCTTGCCCGGCACTTTTTTAGCATTGATGAATTCGCCCTTGGCCCAGTCCCCCATCATCTGGAAACCGGCCTTGCCGCTGATGACCATGCCGGAAGCAACGTTCCAGTCCCTACCGGAGAAATCCTTGTCGACCAGCTTGCGAACTTGCGACATGCGCTGGAACACTTTCTCCGTCGTTGGCGAGTTGATCGCTTTCGGATCCAGATCGATGAACGCCTTGCGGTAGTAGTCGACGCCACCGGTAGAAATCGCCACGCCGTCGAATATCGTCGCGTCCTGCCACGGTTGGCCGCCATGGGCGAGACCAATGAATCCTGCTTTCTGTACCTTTTCCGCGGCCGCAATGAATTCGTCCCAGGTCTTCGGTTCCGTTACGCCGGCTTTGGCGAGGACTTCCTTGTTGGCCCAAACCCAGTTGGTCGAGTGCACGTTCACGGGTGCGGCAATCCACTTGCCGTTGTACTTGGAGAATCTCTGCAACGCCGGCGGCACGGTCTTGTCCCAGCCTTCCTTGGCGGCGACGGAGTTCAAGTCCGCGACCACACCTTGCTTGCCCCAATCCTGGATGTCGAAACCGAGCATCTGGACAGCAGTGGGAGGATTGCCGGCCGTGACGCGCGCACGCACTGCAGTCATGGCGGCTTCACCACCGCCGCCTGCCACGGGCATGTCGTTCCAGGTAACGCCTTGCTTCTCGAGGTTCGTTTTCAGCACGTTCAGAGCGGCCGCTTCCCCTCCGGATGTCCACCAGTGCAGGACTTCAACTGAATCAGCCGCGGACGCGATACCGGCGCAACCAAATGCAGCGGCAATCACCGTGGCAATTATTGTTCTACGCATGTGCTCCTCCTGTTTTAAGTCTTGTATGTCCGATTGCGGCCGGACAATTGCCGTTTCTAGAGCGACCCAGGCTCCAGTGTGCCAAATTAGCCCGCTGGCCACCATCGCTCGTAGATGCATCTGGAATAAGTCGGGGAACCGCTCCTGATTCATGTCAATCGCCCCGATACACCGGTGCTCGTTTTTCGCGGAAACTTGCTACACCTTCGCGAGCGTCCGCTGTGCTGGCGGCTAGCGCACCGGCCAATGCTTCCAATGTGCTGGGCAAGCCCATTGCCTGACCGGCGTCGATGATCTGCTTTGTCAATTGCACTGATACTGGCGCGAGTTTGCTGATGCCGGCCGCCAGCTCGCGCGCACGCTTCGTTACCTCCGCTTGCGCTACATGTTCGTGCACGATTCCTAGGCGCCAGGCTTCGTTTGCGTCGATGCGCTGACCCGTCAAGGCGAGATACTTCACCCGGCTGGCGCCGATTAGGGCGGCGAGGCGCTGCGTCCCCGACCATCCCGGGCAAGTTGCAATAGTCGCTTCCGGCAGTCCGAAGTTGGCCGACGTGGCGGCGATGCGGATGTCGGCGACCGCGGCAAGTTCCAGTCCGCCGCCAAACGCATGGCCATTTATCGCAGCGATGACTGGCACACGCAACCGGGCCCACTGATCGAAAACCTGGTGTCCTCGCCTGACCCAGCGGCGCCACATGTCGAGAGGCTGGAGGCCGGCCCAGGCGTTGATGTCCGCGCCGACGCAAAAAGCTTTGTCGCCGGCGGCGCTCAGAATCACGCAGCGAATTGCAACGTCGGCGTCGATTCTGCTGGCGACATCTGCCAGCGTTTCGATCATTTCCGGCGTGAGCGCATGCAGCTTCTCTGCGCGATCCAGCATGACGGTTGCAATCGCGCCATCGATGCGGAGTTGCACGTGGCTGGTCGGGGATTCACGCATGAACGGGCGCCTTGAGTTTTCGATTGAGCGGAGCATTGCGGAACAGCGCGGCGTCCATGGACTTGAGGTCAGGATCGACCTTCAGCGGAAATGCTGCCTGATCTAGTACGTCGCGCTTCAGGTCTATGCCTGGCGCAATTTCCCGCACGACCAACCCGTCCGCAGCCAGATCGAAAACGCAACGCTCGGTGACATAGCTGATGTTCTGACCGCGCTGGCGCGCCATCCTGCCGCTGAACGTAACGTGCTCGACAGACTCGATCAGCTTTTTGCTCCGGCCTTCCTGCAGGATCTGCAATCGCCCGTCACCGACTTCAAGTTTCGCGCCGGCGGTGAAGAAACCAGAAAATACGATCCGCCTGGCATGAGCCGTGATATCGACGAAGCCCCCGCAGCCCGCGGTCAGATAGGGTTTTGCACCCAGTTTGGAAACGTTGACGCTGCCATCGCGGTCAATCTGCAGAAAGGACAACAGCGCTACATCGAATCCGCCGCCCTGGAAATAGGTGAACTGATCAGGTGACGAGACAATGGCATCGGCATTCGCCGCGCAACCGAAAGCGAATCCAAGCAAAGGCACGCCGCCGACGGCGCCCTGCTCGATGACCCAGGTGACTTCGCCGTGCAGCCCTTCCTCGAGCAACACACGAGGCACGTTGGCGGAAATGCCGAAGCCGAGGTTGACCGCAGAACCGGACGTCAGCTCCATCGCGGCGCGGCGGGCGATGACTTTTTCCGGGCCCCAGTCCTGCAGTTCGAAGCTGCCCTGGGGCCGCATGATCTCACCGCTGATGGCCGGGTCGTAAAAGGTCTGCGTGGTCTGCATCTGCTCAGGGTCGACCACGATGTAATCCACCAACGTTCCGGGCACGTGCACCATCTGCGGCTTGAGCGAGCCAGAACCCACTACGCGTTTGACTTGCGCGATGATCACTCCGCCGTTGTTGCGCGCGGCAAGCGCCTGGTCCATTGCACCGAGGAACGCGCCCTCGTGCTCGAACGACAAATTACCGCGCTCATCGCCGCTGGTGGCGCGCAATATAGCTACGCGCGGTGCAATGGCCGGAAAAAACAGCCATTCCTCATCGGCGAAAGTTACTTTTTT
>JBJMWI010000175.1:0-20652 GCA_045810225.1 Burkholderiales bacterium | reverse complement strand
GGGTGTGATGTCATTTCCCGAACTGCATTGTCGTTCATGTTCATTTTCTTCTCTTTCATGTTATGGAATTAAGGATAACTTCCCGGCTTCCAGCCCGTATTTCTGACAACTCAGCATTTTCTACAACGGTGCGCGACGGCGGTGCTAGGACTGTGGTCTTGCCAGGGAACGGACGGGGCGCGGATATCCAATTTCCCTGCGCGAAATCGACACCGATCTCGCGTAAAGCACCTAGTACTATTTCGCCATCAACAAATTCGCCAATTGTTTTCTTGCCCATGACATGGCCCACGTCGTTAATCGCCCTGACCATTGCGACCGCGACCGGGTCATGCGCCACATCCTTGACAAAACTGCCATCAATCTTGATGAAGTCGACAGGCAAATGCTTTAGATAGCCGAATGAGGACATCCCAGCGCCAAAATCATCCAGGGAAAAAAGGCAACCAAGGGATTTCATTTCGCCAAAGAACCTCGCCGCCTTGTCGAAATTGGCAATGGCCGCGGTTTCGGTGATTTCAAAACAGATACTGCGGGGGGGCATCACGTATTGGCGGAATTGCTCTCTTACAAATTCAAGAATTCGTTCATCGCCTATCGATGCACCAGAAATATTAATCGCGTAAGTACCGCAATCGGGGCCCAAAGCACTGATTGCGGCGAAAGCGTGGTGTACCACCCACTGATCGATCAACGGCATGATGCTGTAGCGTTCGGCCGCTGGAATAAATGCCATTGGCGGCACTATCTTGCCGTGCTCGTCCAGCATGCGGACCAGTAATTCGTGATGGCTTGTCTGGGGAAGCGGACCGCCGATCGACATAATCTGTTGGGAATAGAGCACGAAGCGGCTTTCCTGCAGGGCTCGCTGCAAACGCGATACCCATTCCATTTCGCCCCTTCTCATCGATACTTCGCTGTCGTGCGGCCGATACAACTGAACGCGGTTGCGACCCTTGTCTTTTGCCATGTAGCAGGCAGCGTCAGCGGCACTGAGAATATCGGTCAGGTTCAGCATGCCGTCTGCAACCTGCACGACGCCGACGCTCGCTCCAATACTGAAGGCTTTACCTTCGCTAATGAAGCGAAAATCGGCTATGCAGAGACGCAACTTATCGGCGATGCCAATGGCCTCCTGCATAGGACAATTTTCTAGCAACACACCAAATTCATCCCCGCCAAGGCGGGCAAGAGAATCTCCTTCGCGGACTTGTTCCTTCAATAAGGCGCTTACTTGGCGCAATAATTGGTCGCCGGCTGCATGTCCGCATGTGTCGTTAACAATCTTGAACTGGTCCAGATCGAGGTACATGACGACGTGCTGACGACCCTGACTAGCTGCCGTATGGAGAGCTAATGCCAGGCGCTTTTCGAACTCCAATCGGTTCACCAGATTGGTCAACGGATCATGGCTGGCATGGTATGCGAGCTTCACCGCATATTCCTGGCCTAGCTTTAGTTCCTTGAGCTCTCGTTCAGCTCGATCTACTTGGCTCACCATGCGCTGAGTCAGAAGAATGCCAAACGGAGTCAGTATCCCGGCTACGGTGAGAATAACGAGCAACAACGTAGAACGAATCCACCGTGTTGCCTCGCCCAACGTATTCGAAAACCGGTTCTGCCATGGACGAACTTCTTCATTGATCTGAAAAATGCGGTTCAAAACCACATCGCGTCCAGCGAACTCCACGCCGCCTATGGCTTGTGCCGCATGGAGCTCTTCAGCAGCCGCATCCAGGCGCTGGATGAACTCATCACCAGTTTTCCAGATGTCGATCACGCTTTTCATGTAACTCACGCGGTGAAACCGCGCGTATAAGCTAATGACTCCCGCTACATCGTCCGGATGAGTGCCCCCTTCTAAAAAACCCGCTCTTACGGTGGAGTCGTCCGGATCTGATTTTTCAAGTTCCAGCCGGGCTTTGCGAAACCCGAGCGGGACCATAATGGCTTTTTGATAGCTCAGGTAGTGCGACTCGGAACCCGTTTCCGCGAATCGCAATAAGTGGAACACTGCTTCTTTCTGGTTCTTCGACCAAAGACTTTCACCTTCAACATAAGCGCGTCCCGCCGCTAAGATATCTATGCTGACGATGGCTAGCCAAACCAGTACCACAACAATTGCCAGGAACGGTGAAACGATAAGGAGCATACGTTTGCTCATTACGAACCACTGAATGACTTTTCCAAACACAGTCATTCCGGCATGCATGTCAACGTGTGCCATCGTTCTATCGATTCGCCAGGAAGTTACGAAATACTGGAAGCGAACGCGTCTTTATGCGCAAACCGCATCCCCGCCCCGCTGCTATATAACGCAGGTTGCGTGCCCGACCCGTAAACTAACCTTAGAAAAACCGTAGAAGATATTGAATCTTAGAGATAATGTACTGATTCAGCACATCGTCATTTGCAGTCGTCAGGCGACGACCGTTCGGCTTGAAACGAGAATCCATCGACTATTTGCGACATGAACGACGAAACTTCGACATTGTTCACCGCAGCAGACCCGGCCGACCCTCCAAATAAAACACTTCGGATATGCCCGCTGCATTAGCGCGAACGTGTTTTAGTCACCCCTGAATACAGGTGCTCGTTTTTCGATAATGCGCTTACTCCTTCTATACGATCGGCACCTCGGGCGCAATTTGGCGAATGCTCCGAGTTCCTGCTCCATCCAATGAAACGGAGTATTGATTTAGCAATCGTTTGGCTTGTGCGTAAGCGAGTGTCGGGCCGCTGCAAGGCGCCGGGCAATGCGCATGGTCTCTGCGGTAAGCGTTTCTGCTGGAACTACCGAGTTTACCAATCGCAAGTCTTGCGCCGTTGGCGCATCAAAAGGATCAGGCAAAAAATCCTTCCCAGGCTTTTGTTATCTCATGCAGCGCTTTTCTCGGAGGGCGTTGCCACTGCCATTACGCTGGCGGATTCGCGTGCCGCCTGCAACCGGCCAATGTCATGCGGAAAATCATCGACCATAATGCAGGCCCGGCGTAGCGTGCTGAACTGCTGGAACTGGACAGCCTCAGCGGTACTGATGATCCGCTTTTCGACGGCCGAAGCAATGCGCTCGGGCTCTGTCACGCCGTTTATTACGCCAGCTTTCAGAGCGCTACGCATTTTTGCTTCCACCGCGTCACCGGCAGCCGCCAATTGCATGGCCATCTCAAGCCGCCCTACCGGATCGTCTTCATGCCTCAAAATGAAAACGTTTGCAGTTACGCGAGCGCGGGTAGATGAACTCTGCAGAAGTAACTTCGCAATCTGGGTTCCCAGTTTGTCACTAGGTGCGCCGAATGATTTTCCCCACGGAAAAATCGCGATGCGCAATATGGACGCCAGGATACGACTTGGGAAATTCTGGAACACGCCGTAAAATGCATCCTGAATGCGGTTCAAGCTGTCCTCGACCGACCATTTGACCAGTGGCAGATCAACGATGGGACGCCCCTCATCTTCATAACGTTTCAGCACTGTTGAAACGATGTAAAGCTGGCTCAAGATATCCCCGAGACGACCGGATAGCTTTTCTCGCCGCTTCAAATCTCCCCCTAAAAGCAACATTGTTACGTCGGACGCAAAAGAAAAGCCCGCGCTTAGTCGTGACACTTGGCGGATGTAGGCACGCAACTCCAGGGCGCCAGGCACATTGATCAGGCGGGCACCAGTAATTCCATGCAACAAAGATCGGGCCGCGTTACAAGCCACAAAGCGCACGTGCTGCCAGAAAGCAGCATCGAATTGGCTACCAGCTTGGCTGAGATCCGCATTGCGGGTTGCTGCTATTTCCTTCAACAAGTATGGATGGCACCGTATAGCACCTTGGCCGAATATCATCATGCTGCGCGTGAGAATGTTCGCGCCTTCCACCGTAATGCCGATCGGTATTTGCTGATACGCACCGCCTAGGTAATTGCTCGGTCCAAGACAAATTGCTTTGCCGCCATGCACATCCATTGCGTCGTTGATTACTTGACGGCTGCGCTCAGTGCAGTGATATTTGACGATGGCAGATATGACAGATGGCTTCTCTCCGAGGTCCAGCGCACCTGCCGTCATGGTCCGTGCCGCGTCTATTGCATAGGTATTGCCAGCCATCCGGGCAATTACTTCCTCAATGCCCTCGAACTTGCCGATAGGAATCTTGAATTGGCTGCGCACTGTGCTGTACGCGCTGGTGGTCAGTAAAGCCAGTTTTGCGGCGCCGGCACTTGATGAAGGCAGAGAAATGGACCGTCCGGCCGCAAGGCACTCCATTAGCATGCGCCAGCCTTGACCCGCGAATTCACGGCCCCCGATTATCCAGTCCAGCGGAATGAAAACATCCTTGCCCCAGTTTGGCCCATTCATGAACGATACATTCATTGGCAAATGCCGTCGGCCTATGTTCACACCGGGTTGCCTGGTCGGTATTAATGCCAAGGTAATGCCAATGTCCGCTTCCCTGCCCAACAGTTTGTCGGGATCGTATAGTTTGAAGGCGAGACCCAGCAACGTCGCGATAGGGCCCAATGTTATGTAACGTTTTTCCCAAGTAACGCGGATGCCGAGTACCTCACGCCCCTCGTGCAATCCCTTGCACACGACGCCGAAATCTGGAATTGAGCCAGCGTCCGAGCCCGCTTCCGGGCCAGTTAATGCAAAGCAAGGCGTCTCGAGCCCCTGCGCCAGTCGGGGAAGATAGTGATTTTTTTGTTCAGGCGTCCCGTAATGCAGAAGCAGCTCCGCAGGCCCGAGCGAATTCGGGACCATGACGGAAACACATGCAGTAGCGCTGCGCGTCGCCAGTTTCTGCACGACTTGCGAATGGGCATACGCGGAAAATCCCAGACCACCGTACTGCCGCGGAATTATCATGCCCATGAAACCGCGACCCTTGATAAATTGCCATACGTGCGGCGGAAGATCATTCAGTTCGTGACTGATTTCCCATTCGTTGCAAAGACGACATAATTCTTCTACTGGCCCATCAAGGAAAGCCTGCTCGTCCGGCGTCAGACGTGGTTTTGGCGTGCCGAACAGTTTGTTCCAGTCTGGCTGCCCGCTGAATAATTCACCATCCCACCATACGGTGCCCGCATCGAGAGCTTCCTGCTCAGTTTGCGATATCTGCGGCAACGCTTTGCGAAACCAGTTAAGCAGAGGATCGGTGATAAGCGCGCGGCGCAACGGACGAATCATCAGGATCGCGGCCACGATAAGAAATGCGGTCCATAACGCCGCCTTGGTTGAGCCGCTTGCGCCAGACCATTGTGTAAATGCAACCAGATAAAGACCGATTGTGATGGCCCACGCGGCTGTTCCGGCACGGACAAAAGCCAGGATCCATAACACAATCGCAGCCGCGCTGACCCAAAGAATCGCGCTCATGCTCTTTCTCCTATTTCCAGACCCATTACCCTCAACACTACCGTTGCAGTACGATTGATCGATTTGCTTGAAGTTGTGCGCGGCTCACATTTGCTTCTCCAAACGGAGAGATGACACCGTCGAATGGTCGGACGGACCATTTTCGTTCCGGTAACGTAGAGACCGCCAGTTTTTCGTTTTAGCGCTTCAGTCAAAATTGAGCCTCTTCCAGTGCGAGTACGCTGGTTGAACCGTGCACAATCTCATGCTTGTATGCGGCCGAGAGCGGTAGGATATGCTCGGCATAAAACCGTGCAGTCCCAAGTTTGGCTCGATAGAAGTCGTAGTCCTCCGCATTTTCATCGAGCCTGTTCTTAGCGATCAAAGCGGCGCGCGCCATCTGCCAGCCTCCTGCGACGGTACCAAACAGCTTCAGGAAAGGGACGGCGCCGGCGGATGCCGCTTTCATATTGTTCGGGAAAGTCGAAAGGAGCCAGTCTGTCGCCTCGGACAGAGCTGCAACTCCTTCCCCGAGCGCGTGGCGAATCACGACCAGCCCGGGGTGCCCTACTTTCGCAAGTTTGGCATCAAAAGCGCGCATCTCCGCCAGCAGGATACTTATGGTTGAACCCTTTTCGTAGGCGATTTTGCGGCCCACCAGATCATTCGCCTGGATTCCAGTGGTACCCTCGTAGATAGTTGTGATACGCGCATCCCGCAGATATTGCGCGGCACCCGTTTCCTCCACAAACCCCATCCCGCCATGTATCTGCACTCCCGTGGATGCAATTTCAATTGACTGCTCCGTACACCAACCTTTAACAACGGGTGTGAGTAGGTCGAACATCGCCTGATTTTTGGCGCGTTCGCCCGGATCTGGATGCAACAGCGCCTTATCAAGATGCGCCGAAGCCAGTGTGGCAAGCGATCGCATCGCTTCCGTTTGCGATTTCATGCTCATCAGCATGCGGCGCACATCCGGGTGATGAATGATGGTCACGCGATCACCTTTTTTAACTCCTATTTCCCGGCCCTGGATGCGGTTTTTCGCGTATTCGAGAGCATGCTGATAAGCACGCTCAGCGATTGCCACGCCTTCGATGCCTACTTCGAGGCGTGCGAAGTTCATCATGGTGAACATGTATTCCAGGCCACGATTCTCCTCACCGACCAGATAGCCTATTGCTCCTTCGGCTTCTCCGTAGGCCATGACACAGGTCGGGCTGCCGTGTATGCCTAGCTTGTGCTCAATTGAGACACATTTCACATCGTTGCGATCTGCGATATTGCCATCTGGCCCCACCATGAATTTAGGAACAACAAACAGCGAAATGCCTTTAACACCTTCGGGGGCATCCGGTGTGCGAGCGAGCACCATATGGATGATGTTCTCCGCCATGTCATGCTCACCCCAGGTGATAAATATCTTGGTGCCATGAATGCGGAAATGGTCCCCCTCTGGCACGGCTCGAGCTCGCACTGCTGAAAGATCGGAGCCCGCCTGTGGTTCTGTAAGATTCATGGTCCCGGTCCATCTGCCGTTTACCAGGTTCGGGAGATACGTTGCCCGCTGCGAAGGCGACCCATGGCGCATCAGCGATGCGACCACTCCCGCGGTAAGCATCGGGCAAAGACAGAAAGACATATTCGCCGAGTTCCACATCTCGGACGTCTGGGCGGAAATAATATGTGGCAACCCTTGACCGCCATACTGTGGGTCGCAATTAAGCCCGGTCCAGCCGCCTTCAGAAAATTGCTTGAAAGCTTCAACAAATCCGGGCGGCGAAGCCACCCCGTTGGCGAGAAATCTGGCGCCAGTGATATCGCCCGGCCGGTTCAGCGGATCGAGAACGCCACTGGCAAATTTTCCGGCCTCTTCCAGAACCGCATCGACAACATCAGGAGTTAGATCTTCGCATCCGGTCAGACCGGCAAAGTAATCAACACCGATCAATTCCTTGACTGCGAATTTCATGTCTCGAATGGGTGCTGCGTAAGTGGACATTCGTTGCTCCTGGATCAAGCGGTAATGTTGAATTCGTTTGTCACTAATAAATTACTGTTACCGCTATCTTTAGGCTACATCGTTTCCACGTTTGATTAGCCGGATCTTTGCGTTGACCGACGGCATCCCAGCGACGGCATCATAGCTGGGCGGTCAGCTCAGGCACCGCCTGAAACAAATCGGCAACCAAACCATAATCGGCCACCTGGAAAATCGGTGCCTCGGCATCCTTGTTGATTGCTACGATGACCTTGCTGTCTTTCATGCCCGCCAGGTGTTGAATCGCCCCCGAAATGCCCACCGCGATGTACAGCTCCGGAGCCACTATCTTCCCTGTCTGTCCGACCTGGTAATCGTTTGGCACGAAGCCGGAATCGACGGCTGCGCGCGATGCACCGACCGCAGCACCCAATTTGTCAGCAAGCGCTTCCAGAAGCTTAAAATTCTCTCCATTGGCCATTCCGCGGCCGCCAGACACGATAGCCCGCGCTGATGTAAGTTCGGGACGCGCCGACTTGGTAAGTTCTTGCCCCACCATCGATGAGAGGCCACCGTCTGCCTGCGCAGTAATAGATTCGATCGCTGCAGACCCACCAGCTATCGGCACGGCATCGAACCCGGTGGAGCGTACAGTGATCACTTTGATTGCATCCAAAGACTGCACGGTTGCCAGCGCATTGCCGGCATAGATGGGACGGACGAAGGTATCGGTCGATTCAACCTTGACAATGTCGGATATCTGCGCGACGTCCAGAAGAGCAGCTACCCGCGGCAAGACATTTTTACCAAAGCTGGTCGAAGGGGCAAGGACGTGGCTGTAGCCCTTGGCAATTGAAACAATCAGAGTCGATAAGTTTTCCGCAAGTCCATATGCGTAGTGCGGCGCATCGGCCACGACAATTTTCCGCACGCCGGGAATTCCGGCTGCGTTTTGTGCCGCCGCTGCGCATTGATGTCCCGCGACTATTATATCGATGACGCCGCCGATTTCTTTCGCGGCTGCCACAGTGTTGAGTACTGCCGGCTTGATTGCGGCATTGTCATGTTCGGCAATAATCAGGATTGCCATCAGATGACCTTCGCTTCACTTCTGAGTTTTTCCACTAACTCCGGAACGCTTTTGACTATTTTGCCTGCAGTTCGTTTCGGAGGTTCCTGGACCTTTAGCGTTTTCAGACGCGGGGCAACATCCACGCCAAGTGCTTCTGGAGTTAACGTGTCCAAGCGCTTCTTTTTCGCTTTCATAATGTTTGGCAAGGTTACGTAGCGCGGTTCATTCAGTCGCAGATCAGTGGTCACAATTGCTGGCAGTTTTAACAAAATCGTTTCGAGTCCGCCGTCAACTTCGCGCGTGACTTCCGCAGTTGCACCGGTCACGCGCAGCTTTGACGCGAAAGTTCCCTGAGACCAATTCAATAGCGCCGACAGCATCTGCCCAGTTTGATTGGAGTCGTCATCGATCGCCTGCTTGCCCATGATTACCATGCTTGGAGATTCTCGGGCCACGATTGATTGGAGCAATTTTGCAATCCCGAGCGGCTGGACCTCAACGCTGGTCTCAATAAGGATTGCACGGTCCGCGCCGATAGCAAGCGCCGTGCGCAAGGTCTCCTGGCATTGAGCGCTACCGATGGACACCGCTACGATTTCCGTCGCAATACCGGCCTCTTTTAGACGTATCGCTTCCTCCATTGCGATTTCGTCAAACGGATTCATGGACATTTTGACATTCGCAGTTTCAACGCCCGATCCATCCGGTTTGACTCGTACCTTGACGTTGTAATCCACCACACGCTTGACTGGAACCAGTACCTTCATATCGAAAACCTTTTCCCTTGGGATAACGAACAAAAAATTCTACAGCAGCGTACCCGAGTACCCGCTGGTATACCGCCCCGCAATGCGTCTGAAGCGAAACGGCCGCTCTACTGTGACGCCTTTCTTGCAAGATCGCGCAAGATGTTTTTTTGAATCTTGCCCGTTGAGGTCTTCGGCAACGAACCAAAAATAACTCGGCGCGGGCATTTGAAATGAGCCAATCGCTCCCGGCAAAAAGCGATCACCTGCTTCTCAGTGACTTCCGGCGAACCCGATTTCAAAACTACGAAGGCGCAAGGCGTTTCACCCCACTTTGCGTCTGGACTAGCCACTACCGCTGCCTCAAGCACAGCAGGATGGCTGTAGAGCACGTCTTCGATTTCGATCGTCGAGATATTCTCGCCCCCTGAGATGATAATGTCCTTGGAACGGTCCTTTATTTTGACGTACCCGTCTTGATCTATCACTGCGAGATCGCCGGTATGGAACCAGCCCTCTGCAAAGGCCTCAGAGGTGGCGCGTGGATTCTTCAAATATCCCTTCATCATGATGTTGCCGCGAAACATGATTTCACCCATGGTGTCGCCGTCACGGGGCACGGGCTTCATAGTCTTGGGATCGAGCACGGTCATGCTTTCCTGCATCTCGTAGCGGACCCCTTGCCGCGCGTTGAGCTCGGCACGTTTGGATGGGGACAAGGTTTTCCATTCCGGATGTTTCGCGCAGACTGACGCAGGACCGTACACCTCCGTAAGGCCGTAAACGTGTGTGAGGTCGACCCCCATGCGCTCCAGGCTTTCAATTACTGCAGGGGGCGGAGCGGAACCCGCAATCATTCCAGAAATTTTTTTCGGTATGCCATCCCGCATTTCCGTGGGTGCGTTGATTAGCATGTTGTGCACCACGGGGGCACCACAGTAATGAGTCACCTTATGTCGACGCATGAGGTTGAAAACAGATTCCGCTTCCACGCGACGCAGGCAGACACTAGTGCCAGCCAGGGCGGCAAGCGTCCATGGAAAACACCAGCCATTGCAATGGAACATTGGCAATGTCCACAAATACACGGGGAAGTGGGGCATTGACCAAGTAACGATGTTGCCGACCGCATTCAGATACGCCCCCCGGTGGTGCGTAACTACGCCCTTGGGATCACCCGTGGTGCCCGAGGTATACGACAATGCAATCGCGTTCCATTCATCGTCCGGCAGTGCCCATGAAAACTCCGCATCGCCGGTAGCGAGAAAAGCCTCGTAGTCGCTCTCACCCAGACGTATTCCGCCGTGCGCAAGACCATCATCAATATCGATTACCAGTACCTTATGCTTGACGTGGCGCAAAGCAGCGGAAATGGTGGAGGAAAACTCAGTATCGCTCAAGAGTACCTTCGCTTCTCCGTGGTTGAGCATGAAACCGATCGCTTCCGGGTCAAGCCTCGTATTCAGCGTATTCAGGACGGCGCCGCTCATCGGTACACCGAAGTGAGCCTCGAACATCGAAGGCACGTTGGGCGCCATGATCGCTACGGTGTCACCGGCGCCGATACCGCGCTGCACTAAGGCGGACGCCAACCTGCGACAACGATGATAGGTCTGGCTCCATGTGGTTGTTTGCTCCCCATGTACAACGGCCGTTCTGTTCGGGTAGACCTCGGCTGCTCGCGGAAGAAAAGACAACGGGGATAGGGGTACGTAATTGGCGGGGTTTTGATCCAGCCCCGTTTCGTATGGACTGTTGCGGTTCAAGCGTTGCTCCGATGACGTTATCCGAGGCGGCAGAGTTTTTCTGACCCCCTCGTGAATGATACGGGATTACCTCGTTGAGCCGGTTGCCGGTCGGTCGGTCGACCTAGAAAGTCATACAAGAATGTCTCTAAAGACATTGACAACAGTAGAAAAACTAACTTTTCCTTATAGCGCGAAACGCATGATTCATGTAGCATCTCTTCCGGGGGCCTTGTTCCAACCAAGGGAAATCTTTGATGCCGACGCAGCAGGTGACGCCGAGATGATGCCAGAGCGCGCCAACCGCACGTTTATCTGCAGCGTGTTGTTCCTCGACATCGCGGAATATTCGAAAAAGCCAGTCTCGGATCAAATTCAACTTAAGGACCGATTCAATGCACTGATTGCAGAGAGCATCCGCGACATTGCTCCAACCGACCGCATCATTCTTGATACCGGCGACGGCGTGGCCGTAAATTTCCTTGGCGACCCTGAAGACGCCTTGTTCGTTGCCATGAGCTTACGCGAGGCGTTTGCGCCCCAAGGATCAGATCTGCATCATCTCCCTGCCCGCATTGGGATCAACCTTGGACCTGTACGCCTGGTTCGCGACCTCAATGGACAACCCAACATCATTGGAGACGGTATCAACGTTGCGCAACGGATCATGGGGTTCGCGCAGCCTGGGCAAATCCTTGTATCGCGGTCTTATTACGAAGTTGTGCTGCACATTTCAGAAGGCTATACCAAGCTGTTCAACTACGAAGGATGCCGTACCGACAAACACGTGCGGGAGCACGAAGTCTATAGCGTGGGGTATACAAGTTCCCGGTCGAGCGGCATCCGCTCACCCGCCGAGCGCGCAAAGGTCTCTACGCATGACAACCAGCGTCAGGCCTCGACGGCAACGCGGGTCACCGGACCAAGAAGGGCAACCATCCTCGCTCGGATGGAACCTTGGCTCACCAACCGGACGATTGTGTTTGGGACAGCAACATTGTCGGCAGGTGCATTTTTGCTCTCAGTAATTGTAAATCTCCTTGGTCAAGGCGAAGTAGCGGCACTGCAGTCGCAATCCATCGAGCATAGCGGCCAGAAAAAAATAGCGCCTGTTCGTCTGGACGAAAGCCCGGTGGCAACGTTGCAAAGACCAACAGAAAAAAAGACAAAAATAGCCGCTGCACGGAAAGAAATTACGTTGCCGCCGAAAACGGATATCAATGAAAAAAAAGAAGCCAAGTTTTCGCCCTTCTCTTTTTTCTTGAAACGCAAGCCCGTGGCTGAACCGGATCCCCCGCCGGTGCCAGTCGGCAATGCACTAGTCATGCTTGCGATCGCGCCGTGGGGTGAGATTTATGTCGATGGTGACCGAGTAGGCGTCAGTCCACCCGTGAATGAAGTCGAAGTTGCGCCCGGCAAACGAAAAATAGAAATCAAGAACGGCAATTTTCCGATCTTCACACAGATCGTGGAAGTGAAATCGGATCAAAAAATCCGCATCAAGCATAAGTTCGATTAGATGAATATGCCGTCTTCTATTGTTTTCGCTCTTCTGATCACAATTGCCTTGGCCGGCTGCCAAGCCGGCGGGGTCAAAGGACAAGGCCTAATGCGCAATCCCGGCGATAGTTTTCTGCAAGAAGGCATCGAGGACTACGAAGAAGGCAATTATCGGATCGCCAAGCGGCGTCTGCAGTTTGCGCTGGAGGAAGGCTTGAGCCGCGCAGACCGAGTCAAGGCGCATAAATACCTTGCTTTTATAGGCTGCGTCTCGAGCCAGCAACTCGCTTGCCGTGAGGAATTCGCGGTTGCATTGGAGCTGGATCCCACCTTTGAGCTCAGCGCCGCGGAGGCGGGTCACCCGATCTGGGGTCCTATGTTCAAAAGTCTCAAAACAAAACAGACCAAGCAACCATGATCGGCGAAACAACAATAAGTACGTTGGGGCGCTACGAAATACTGTCGGAGCTCGGGCAAGGATCCATGGGTGTGGTTTATCGGGCTCGTGATCCGATGCTGGATCGAATCGTCGCGATCAAGACCATCAATCTGACGTTGCCAAAAGATGAGCTGGCAGAATACGAGGCGCGCTTCTATCAGGAAGCAAAGGCAGCGGGGGGCCTTTCACATCGAAACATCGTTACCATCCACGATATTGGTCGCAGCGACCGCGTTGCCTATATGGCAATGGAATTCTTGGAGGGCAACGAACTCCGCCGTCTGTTGCAGGCGCGCGCCCCCATCGGCATTGCGCATGCGCTTGATATCGGCGCGCAAGTGGCGGAAGGCCTGCAATACGCGCACGAGGGGCAGATCATCCACCGGGACATCAAACCCGCCAATATCATGGTATTGAATGACGGCCTGGTGAAAATAACGGATTTCGGCATCGCACGCATGCGCACCAATGAAGTTAAAACAATGACCGGGATGATACTTGGCTCCCCAAAGTATATGTCTCCGGAACAGGTATCGGGCAAACGAGCCGATACACGGTCGGATATTTTTTCGCTCGGCGTGGTCCTCTATGAAATGTTGACAGGAACATCCCCTTTCGTGGCCGATAACATTCATGGGGTGATGTATCAGACGATGAACTTCAATCCACCGCCACCGACAACCTTGAATCCGGAACTTCCGGAGGTGGTCAATTTCATCATCGCGAAGGCCTTGGCGAAAAATGTGGACGAGCGCTATCAGAAGGCAGCCGAGCTGAGTAATGATTTGCGTCGTGTTACCGCAGTGTTCACGGGCGACTCGGGCCCGCCTCACGACTTCGTCTCAAGTCCGCTTCCAACGGCCTTTATCGAGCCCCTATCGCCGCTAACGCGACAGGAAGATAAACAAGCACGCATTCTCGGAATGGCGGACGAAGCCGGACTGCACCGAGACGCGGAGTATTCGAGCCAACCGGAGACACCACAACCGGCTGAATCCAGTCTCCCCGCCCTTGGCCTGTCGAAAGCATTCGATTCATTCGATGCCACAATGCGGCTTGCCGCATTGACCGGTATGGAAAAGCAACTTGACACCTTCTCGGAAACACAGAAAATCGCGCGGCTGAAATCGCTGGCAGACGCGAAACGTGGGGCAGCATCTGCCGCAGCTTCGGCTCTGTCCGGTAGCGCGACTTGGAAACAACTGGCCACGGAACGACAAGATCCTGCGCCCATGACGGCAAATCAATTCAAAATGATCTGGCTTGGAAGCGGCGCCCTCGTCGTCGCGGCACTGTTACTCTTTCTGTTGCGGTAAGCAGCTCATCCCACTCGCGCTACAGCTTCCTCGACGCGTTCTACGCTCACCACATCTAAACCCTCTATCCGCGTGCGCGGTGCATTGGCTTTCGGAATAATGGCCAATTTGAATCCAAGTTTTGCTGCTTCCTTGAGGCGTTCCTGACCGCGTTGCACCGGGCGGACCTCGCCGGCCAGCCCTATTTCCCCGAATGCGACCATTTTCTCGGGTAGAGCTTTATTGCGCAGCGACGATACGATCGCCAGCAATACCGGAAGGTCTGCCGCGGGTTCGTCGATCTTGACGCCCCCGACTGCATTCACAAATACATCCTGATCGAACGCCGCCATGCCAGCGTGGCGGTGCAACACTGCAAGCAGCATGGCCAGGCGGTTCTGTTCGAGACCGACACTGAGCCGCCGGGGATTAGGAGCGTGGGCCTCGTCGACTAGCGCCTGTACTTCAACCAGCAACGGCCGAGTGCCTTCCTGGGTAACCATTACACAAGAACCGGCCACCTGGATGGCGTGTTGGGACAGAAACAGCGCAGACGGATTGGAAATCCCTCTCAAGCCGCGTTCTGTCATTGCAAACACACCGAGCTCGTTGATTGCGCCAAACCGATTCTTGATAGCACGAATCAACCGGAAACTCGAGTGCGTGTCTCCCTCAAAATAGAGCACAGCGTCCTCCATGTGCTCAAGCACGCGCGGACCAGCCAAGGCGCCCTCCTTCGTCACATGACCTACCAACAGTAGTGCGGTACCGGATGACTTGGCGAATCGAGTCAGTTGAGCAGCGCATTCGCGTACCTGTGCGACGCTCCCGGGTGCAGACTGGAGCGCTTCCGAATAAACCGTCTGGATGGAGTCGATCACCGCCACGTCAGGTTTTTGTGCGGCCAACACTGCAATTACTTTTTCGAGTTCTATTTCGGCCATGAGGTTGAGCCCCGCCGCGTCCACGGCGAGCCGACGCGCACGTAATGCGATTTGCTGAGCGGATTCCTCTCCGCTCACGTAAATTGCATCACAGCTGCTGCTGAGCAGTGATAGCGCCTGCAGCAGCAGAGTCGATTTTCCAATTCCCGGGTCACCGCCGATAAGCACCACAGCGCCCGGCACCAGACCTCCGCCCAATACTCTGTCGAGCTCCTCTATGCCGGTCGGCCTGCGCGGCTCCTCTTGCGCATCGACATCAGCAATTTTCTGCAGCCTGCTCGATTCCGCGACGGATTGATAGCGCGAGCCACTGCGTTTTTCCGCAATGGTTTCAACCAGCGTATTCCAGGCATTGCAATGCGGGCACTGCCCTTGCCACTTGAGCGTTTGCCCGCCGCATTCGGTGCAGCTGTATATGGTTTTTGTCTTGGCCATGGTCCCGCTACGCCTTTTCGGCAACCGGCACGCGCGCGGCCAATGCGCACATTAATTCGTAGCTCACCGTGCCAGCACTGGCTGCCACCTCTTCAATGGGAAGGCCGTCTCCCCACAGCACGGCCGTACTTCCTACCCCAGCCTTAGGAACATGAGCCAGATCCACGCATAGCATGTCCATCGATACACGTCCGGCAATTGGTACCCGCTCCCCCTCTACCAGCACTGAAACGCCATTAGTAGCATGTCGGGGATAGCCATCGGCGTAGCCGCACGCGATGACGCCGATGCGCATAGCCTGCTTGGCCTTGAACACGCCGCCATAGCCGACGGTATCCCCCGCTTTAAGATGCTGTAGGGCAATGACTTCGCTCTTTAAAGTCATCACCGGCTTCAGTCCGATTTTATCGGCACTTATTTCTTCAAGCGGACTGGCGCCATATAGCATCAGGCCGGGGCGTACCCAGTTACCACGCGCTTCCGGGAAACGAAGCAATGCTGCCGAGTTCGCCAGAGAGCAGTGGTAATCCGGACGGGCAACGCGTGTATCGAATTCGCGCATCTGCTCTTGAATACCGCTGGCTCCTTCCGCGTTGGCAAAATGCGTCGTGAGTACAATACTGGCGACGCAAGGCAGCGATTTCATTTCCTCGATTACCCGAACTGCAGCTGCTACCGGGAACCCAAGCCGATTCATACCGGTATTGAATTTGAGGAATACATCAAGCTGATCGTTGGCGGGCAATGCTTGTAACATTTGCAGTTGTTCCCGCGCATGGATCATGACGGTCAACTTGTGCTTCACTGCTACAGGCAACTCTTGCGCGGTAAAACAGCCTTCCAGCAACAAAATACGCTGACGGTACCCCGCTTCACGCAAACGAACGGCATCGTCAAGCTCAAGGAGCGCGAACCCTTCTGCATCCGCCAGGGCGCCGGCCACCCGCAGCAGCCCGTGACCGTACGCGTTCGCCTTGATTACGGCCATTATCGATGCACGCCCGGCAAGCCGGCGCGCAACGGCGAGATTGTTCTTCAGAGCGGCAAGATCAAAAGTAGCCTGAATCGGGCGGGCCATGTATGGTCTGTATTCGGACGGTTGTTTATCGTAAATGCTGGGTCATCATTTTATGCGTTCCGCCACAAATTCAGGCGGCTCCGTTACGCCAATAGGCGATGTGTGAACATTTATTGTGGTATAAAGCGCCCCGGCTTAAGATGCAATGATCGCGAACAAAAAGACCTCGGATTCACCGCTGCTGCCCGCTCCAATACCATGAAGCGGGGGTTCTACACTATCCTGGCTGCGCAGTTCTTCTCCGCGCTTGCCGACAATGCGCTGCTGTTCGCCGCAATTGCCCTGCTGGCAACTTTACAGGCACAGGCGTGGCAGACGCCCGTTCTTCAGCAGTTCTTTGTATTCTCCTATATCGTGCTCGCCCCTTTCGTCGGTCCGTTCGCGGATTCTCTGCCGAAGGGCCGCGTAATGTTTGTCGCCAATGCAGTGAAGTTGCTGGGTTGCATCGCGATGTTGATGGGCACGCACCCGTTACTGGCCTATGGACTCGTGGGCGTCGGTGCGGCGATGTATTCTCCTGCCAAGTATGGGATCCTGACCGAATACCTGCCGCATCAAAAACTGGTCCTCGCAAACGGCTGGATGGAAGGACTTACCGTTGCGGCGATTATTCTTGGGTCCATTCTAGGCGGCCTCATGGTCAGCGCGCGATTTGCCGGGTACATTTTCGCGCGCATCGACTTCCCACTGGTCGACACCGGCATCGATACACCGCCCGAACTGGCAATCACCGTCATTCTGATGTTGTACTTCATTGCGGCCTTGATCAATTTGTATATCCCCAAGGTCGCCATCGACCACAAGCTGCAAAAACGCAATCCCGTATTCATCATGCAGGATTTCTGGCACAGCTTCCGTTTGCTTTGGCGCGATCCCCTTGGCCAAGTGTCGTTGGCCGTGACCACGCTTTTTTGGGGCGCGGGAGCGACGTTGCGGCTTATCGTCCTGACCTGGGCATCAATGGCACTTCGTTTCAGCTTGGAAAAAGCTACCCAGCTGACCGCTGTTGTTGCGTTCGGAATCGCCCTGGGCTCGGTGCTGGCGGCCAAATACGTCTCCCTCAAGCGAGCCGTACGCGTATTGCCGGTCGGTATAGCAATGGGATTGTTGGTGACCAGCATGGTTTTTGTAAATGACTGGCGCATCGCTATCGTATTATTAGTGCTTATCGGAGCGATGGGCGGGTATTTTGTGGTTCCAATGAACGCCCTGTTACAACATCGCGGCCATCTGTTAATGGGAGCAGGCCACTCTATCGCCGTTCAAAATTTCAACGAAAATTTATCGATCCTGGTGTTATTGGGCGTGTACGCGCTCATGATCAAAGCCGATGCCTCCATTCGCGGCATTATCATCACTTTCGGATTGTTCATCGCACTGACCATGGGCTATCTCACCCGCAAACACTGGCACGATCAGGATAGCAAATGAAACTGCCGCGCGACGCTACAGTGTAACCGGCCTATCGGACAGTTCATTGTTCCCCGGACGAGCGTTCGGAAACTGCGACTTTAGCAACGCGGAAACACGCTTGATTCCAGTCAGAACGCCTTCTTCAAAACGTCCTTGCCGAAATGCACCTTCCATTTCGCGACAGACAGCTTCCCAGCTGTGCGTCCCGACCCGGGCATGGATGCCGCGATCGGCAATGATCTCAACATCGCGGTCCGCCAACAACAAATAAATCAGCACGCCGTTGTTAAGTTCCGTATCCCAGACCCTCAGCTCCGAAAATACCTGCAGCGCTCGCTGTGCAGCTGACATGCCCCGGAAGAGTGCCGTGGTGTCCAATGCATGTTCGACAGCAAAACGAATCTGGCCGCCATGCTGGCTCTCTGATTCCTCGATGGCCCGTTGGATACGCTTCAGCGCGGCCGGTGGAAAGCAACGCCGCACTATCCACGCAGGCGACATCCAATGACGGAGCAGGCGTAACTTTTTCATATCACCACCGTCCCGATGCTCCGCCACCACCGAATCCTCCACCGCCACCGCTGAATCCTCCTCCACCACCGAACCCGCCGCCACCAAAACCGCCACCGCCAAAGCCGCCACCGCCGTATCTTCCCCGGCCTAGCCCGCCTGGCACACCGCCCGCCGAAAGCGTGACCACAAATGCGATAACACCCACGAATACCGCGATGAGCAGCGGCGCTACAATTGCCCAAGCAAGGAATCCAATTCCTCCACCAACGATGAGGGCAGCGGGCAGTCGCCCGAACAAGTGGCGCAACAGGCCGCCGAATACAAGCGTGCCCACGAGGAACACAACGAAGTAGGATTCGAACGAGCGCAGATCACCGCGCCCGCGCTCTGGCACCTTGACCTCTGGAAGGGGTTCCCCGTCGATAACCTTGATCAGGCGATCTATCCCGGCATCCAGGCCCGCATAGAAATCTCCTTGGCGAAAACCCGGGATGAACACTTCGTCGATCAAGCGTCGCGCCACCGCATCCGGAATGACGCCTTCCAGCCCATACCCCACTTCGAGGCGCATGGTGCGGTCTGATTTTGCCACCACGATGATGATCCCATCGCTCACTCCTTTGCGGCCAATCTTCCAGGCCTCCGCAACGCGGATGCTGTATGACTCGATCGGTTCTGGAAACGTCGTACCGGTCAGCAGTACGACCATCTGGGTGCCCTTGCGCTGCTCGAAGCTCTGCAACTTTCCCTCGAGCGCGCTCTTCTGGTCAGCAGTCAGCGTACCGGTTTCATCCACCACACGGCCTGTCAAGGCAGGAATGGGGCGGTCTTCAGCCATGGCGGCTGCGCCGACGAACACCAGCGCAAGCACAAGCGCGATTCGGGCAGGGAGACTACTTTTCACTGCTTGTCCCGAGCCGGTCCTGACTCGGGTTTCGAGAAATCAACAGTGGGCGGCTTCGATATCGCCTGCTCGTTTTCAACCGTAAAGGAAGGTTTCGGCTTATAGCCGAACACCATCGCGGTGAGGTTGCTGGGAAAGGACCGTACTGTAATGTTGTATTCCTGCACTGCCTTTATGTAGCGTTGGCGCGCTACCGTGATGCGGTTTTCGGTACCTTCGAGTTGAGCTTGAAGATCGCGGAAATTAGCGTCGGACTTCAGTTGCGGATAATTTTCCGCGACGACCAGCAAACGCGACAGCGCGGATGTCATCTCGCCTTGCGCCGCCACGAATTTGGAGAACGCTGCTGGGTCGTTCACCAATTCCGGGGTAGCCTGGATGCCGCCCACCTTTGCACGAGCGTTGGTTACGCCAAGCAGGACATCTTTTTCCTGCGCGGCAAAGCCCTTGACGGTATTCACTAGATTCGGCACAAGATCGGCACGTCTCTGGTATTGATTGAGCACTTCCCCCCACGCTGCCCTGATGCCCTCGTCCTGAGATTGCAAGGTGTTGTACCCACATCCGTTCAGCCCGAAAATCGCTGCAATGAGCAGCCACAGCACCACAATACGATTCATTGCATTTTCTCCGTGATAAAGATGGCAAACCTTACGTCATGCACGATGCTGTTGTTTCAATGCTGCCATGGTTTCCCTAGCAAAGCAGAGATCCTCCCAAGACTTTGCCTTATCGACCAGATTGCGTAACAAATATGCCGGATGATAGGTCACGATCAGCGGTGTGACATGATAGTCGTGAACGCGCCCACGCAGGCTTGCTAGCGTTGCTTCAGTTCCCAGCAAATTTTGCGCCGCGACCCTCCCGAGAGCGATTATCAGGCGCGGGCGGATCAGTTCGAACTGACGGCGCAAATATGCGTCGCAAGCTTGAGCCTCCACAGGCTCCGGCGTGCGATTTCCCGGTGGCCGGCATTTCACAATATTTGCGATGTAAACATTCTTGCCACGCTGAAGCTCTATGGACGCAAGCATGTTATCGAGCAACTTGCCAGCCTGACCGACAAAAGGTTCGCCACGCTCATCTTCGTCCGCGCCGGGCGCTTCCCCGACGAACAGCCACTCTGCTTTTTCATCACCGACGCCAAGAACGGCCTGCTTGCGTCCCTTGTGGAGTCCGCATGCGGTACAGGCAGACACGGAGGATTTCAGGGCGGTCCAATCCATGGCTTGAAT
>JBJMWI010000174.1:0-7887 GCA_045810225.1 Burkholderiales bacterium | reverse complement strand
CTCGTAACTTGATCCGCCTTCGAGCTCGAGCGCGAGCGCGCTGCCAGTCCAGATCACGCCGAGCAGCGCAGCGCGCGCCTTCACGGTTTCACGAGCCGGCGCACGCGCGCGCGCAGCTCCTCAGGCTTGAACGGCTTGACGACGTAGTCATTCGCTCCGGATTCGAGGCCACGTACTATGTCCTTCTCTTGCGATCTGGAGGTGAGCAGGATTACCGGCACTGTGCTCCACCCGGGCGTGCGGCGGATGAGTTGCAGTAGGTTGTAGCCGTCGGTATGCGGCAACATCACATCCAAGGTTACGATCGCCGGCGGCGCGAGCGTCGTCAAGAACTTTTCGGCGGCGTTGCCGTCGGCCGCCTGGTGGACTTCGAAGCCTTCGCGCTCGAGGATGAACTTCACGATATAGGAGAGCTGTTCATCGTCCTCGACGACCAGTGCGGTGGCAGCCATCAGGCTAGGCACTCATCTTTCGGTATAGGCAGAAATTATCTGCGCGAACGACTCGCATCTCGAACGTCATCAAGCCTTTCCTCTCGGCAATTCGGCACTTCAGCCGCTCGGCTGGCATGTAAATGAGGCACAAAAGCCTCCGCTATAATTTTTGTCGGGGCAATTTCGTAGGACACCAGTCGGACACAAGTCCACAAATGTACCCCACGAGCGCAAGGATAGGCTATGAAAGCGTGCTAGTGCACGTAATCATCCGCCAGGTAACAGCCCGGAAAAAATCCAGCATAAAACCGGGACCGTAGATTCCAGATGTTTGGTCCTGTGTTTCGCTATTGCCCATGCGTCTGAGAGGCGAGTCGATTCCGGCATTTCCAAGAAAACATTTTGCCTTGCGTTGCCTTTTAATACGCGTTAGGTTTATGTCGTCGTACTCGCTGGCATAAGGATCTTTAACCCATTGGTGTTCGCGTAGCCGCGGAGCAATAATCCATTGATATCGATACGAGGAGGTGCCATGAAAGCATTGATGAAATTAATCTTGCTGGGTTTGGTTGCTTTTGCCGTGCACGCGGTACAAGCTCAAGACACATATGTCGTTCTCTCAGCGGGGGAAGCGCAGTTAAAGAAGTGGTGCGATGGCGTAGGAGGTTCTTGCGACGACAAAGGGACCGGATACAAAGTTCTTGTCGGCCGTAATTTCACTCCAAATGTCGGTGCTGAGCTCGGCTACGTTGATTTCGGTAAGTTCACCGCTACGGACAACAGTCTTGGATTCCCCATCAATGGAGAAGCAAAAGGGCGCGCTATAGGGGGATCCATCGTTGGAAACATTCCCTTCAATGCACTGAGTTTATTCGGCAAGGCAGGGGCGTACTACACACATACCGAACTTGATGTATCTGCTTTAGGTACGTCCGTGAGCGGATCGGGGAATAAATTCGTGCCGGAATTGGGAGTCGGTGTGCGGTTTATGTTCAACAAGCAGTTCGGGATCCGTGCGGAGTTCGAGCGCTTCTTTGATTTGGGTGATTTCGATGTGTCCGGGCCTGGCGGCACGGCGCATGTCGATAAGAGCGATGTCGACATGTTTTCCGCCGGGATTGAATTTCATTTTTAGGACATAGCGAGTTATCCCGGAGAGCGCTGCGCGAACTGCAAAGCAAAACGGCGCCGTCTTAGGCGCCGTTGGACTTTTGCTTTTAATTTGGTGGAGGCGGCGGGAATCGAATACTGAACATCCATAGCTTTTCTGAGACAGTAGCGGACGAAGAGTTGTCCCAGTTCGCGCGCGATACCTCCAGCCGTACCCCTTACCCTAAACCCGCCCGTGCTAGTCGCGGTCATTCTCGCTGCGCGAACGTCGAACGCTCGTTCAGTCAACTCTTTCGCGAGTTCTCCTACGTAGCGCGCGTGCAGCTCAGAGGTGGCCGGGGGCCATAGATTTCCAGGCAGATTCGGACGGATTCAATGGTTCAGCTTGAGCTAATTATTGTCCGCTGCCGGCCAGAAGCGGACGTTCGATGTCCTCCAGCGATCTGCTCCCTACGCCGGTGCCCCAAATTATTGCGGTTGTTATACGGACATGGACAACCAGAATTCTTCTACGCGAAAAGGCCTTGGGATATGATTATTCGCGTCAGTATTATTTAATTATTATGCGGACGTTGCAGTCCGTATAAACCCTCTTGGGTGTCATGAAGAGCAAATTTTATGGCTTAGCTGGGATTTGCTCGTGGCGGGCCCATTCACGACCGGGAAAGTAAAATTGAACATTCTAAAATGCACGAACGATGCTGAGCGGAACCTTCGCGCTAAACTTCATTTAGGCAACGTGCAGGACGCGGCTGCGAGTTCGGTCCAATGAAGCCGCTGTTTTCGGTCGTCGTTACCACACATTTGCGGCCGCAATTGCTTGCGCGTGCGCTGGGCAGTCTGAAGGCGCAGACCTTCAAGGATTTCGAAATCATTCTCGTCAGTGACGAACCGAGCGAGGAAACGCATGCGACTGCCGGACACCTGCTCGACGCGCGCGACGTTTATATTCGTCGGCGCGGAGTTCCCGGCCCCGGCATTAGCCGTAATGTCGGCCTCCGCGCCGCGAATGGCGAATTCGTGCTGTTCTTGGATGATGACGATACTTTTGAGCCCGGCATGCTAACGAGTCTTGCCTATTCAGGAAAGCTTGACAGCCGAGTTGTACTCTATTGCAACGCCGAGGAGATCATCGAATCGCGCGCCACGAATCCGCCGACGCCGCTCTCATCTGGGCGCGCGAACAATGCCGATGCCGATCTGCAGCAGTTGATGGTGACAAACTTTTTGTCGAACAACGGCATCATCGTTTCGCGTCACGTCGCAATGCGTTTCGGATTCGACGAGTCTCTGCGCTGCCTGGAAGACTGGGACTTTCTCGTCGGCCTGTATCTGCATAATCCGTTCGTCCATGTGGATCTGTTCGGGCCTCGCGTCCACCGCGACAAGTCCGGGGTGGGTCATAGAAATACCTATACGGGGCCAGCCGCCGGGCAAGCGGCGCTAGATTTTCTGAGCGTCTACCGAAAGTGGCCGGGAAGGAATGCGGCCGAGCGCGAAAAGCGGGCAGAGCATTTGGGCAAATGGGGAATGCGCTTGCCCGCCGATTGGCTCTAAGACAAGCCCGATCGTCTTCGCTAGCGAGTCCCGCATGATGTGCTTTCCCTTCCGGCCGCTGGGCGAGGGGAAGACATAGCCGGTCCCAGTACCGAGCTGGTCTCCATCGACCCGCTTAAAGCGGGCGTATTGGAGGTTTCATTCTCTAATTTGGTGGAGGCGGCGGGAATCGAACCCGCGTCCGCAAGTCCTCTACAGGCAGTACTACATGCTTAGTCAGGTCATTTGATCTAACCACTTCCACGCCGGCCGACAAGCTGGGAAGCAGCGAGTTACCTTCGTTTTAGTACCGCAGCAAGTAACCCGCTACGGCACGATCTCACGTATATGGCTCCGCTGCTGGTTTCCCAGCCCGGCCCGTGAGAGAACCGGTGCGGAGTCCAGCCGGGTTTAAGCGGCTAGAGCGTAACGTTCGTCGTTTGCGACTATACGTTTTCCAGCTGTATTAACAAGGTAACTGGGCCTTGGCATGCACTACACTGCTTTGCAACCCACGTCGAAACCAGGTCGCCCCCATTCGTTCAACTACATGATGCCGTAATGATGCAATTCAATGGCACACTGCATTTTAGCAGAGCTTTACGCGACTCCATCGAAAAGCAGTGAGCCGAGTGCCCGCGGTGAATCGACTAATGAGTCGGCTCCCCATTCTTCAGGCGGACGCCCGCTCCCCAAATAGCCATAGAGCACCACGACCACAGGCATTCCGGCAGCGTGGCCGGCTTGAACGTCGCGCTCGTCGTCGCCAACATACACGCAGTCCTCCGCGCTCGCTCGTATCCGTTGCATCGCCTCAAGCAAGGGTGCGGGATGGGGCTTCGCATACGGCGTCGTGTCCCCGCAAACGATGCATGCGGTACGGTCAGTCAACTTCAGCGCTTGCAGGAGCGGCAAGGTAAAACGTTCGGCCTTGTTGGTGACAATCCCCCACGCCAGCCCGCGGGATTCGATCTGGTTCAGCAGGTAATCCATTCCCGGGAATAAGCTGCTGCTGCGGCAAATATTCTGCTCATACAAATCCAGGAATTCATCGCGCATCTGCAAATAGCTGGCATCTTCCGGTTTAAGTCCGAAGCCCTTGAGCAAAAGGCCGCGGGCACCGGAGGAGGCATAGGAGCGGATGTCAGCCACGGAAAGCTCAGCCAGCCCGCGCGCCAGGCGCTGCTGGTTCAATGCAAACCCGAGATCTGCTGCTGTATCGATCAGCGTGCCATCAAGGTCAAACAGGACGTTGCGCACAGCTGCGCGCGGTGTCCGTCCCTGCCGGTCAATCATTTTGCCAATAAGGCGAGTAACTGCTCATCCGAAAGCAAGTCTTCCAGGGCTTGGGACAAAGCTGTATTGACGAGCTGCGCGCTCTCTTTCTGATACGGCGGGGCAGCGCTTTCCATGCGCGTTCTAACATTGAATTGACGTTCGTAATTTCCAGTGGAGTTAACTGCATGGGCGCCGACCTCAGCCCGAAGCTCTGTATCAAAGGTCAATGGTTTCTTTACCGACGACAATGCCAGCTTGCGTACGCCGACGTCTAATGTGCGCTCCATTGTGTCGCTGTAGGGCTCGACCGCAAAGCCAAGCGCCGTCAACGCCTGTTTAACGCGCTCGTAGATGGCTGGCGCAAAATCTTCCTCCACCGTGACGGGGACCATCTTGCGGTCGGGGTCGCCGACTTCGCCCAGCTTCTTGTCGCTGCGTTCATCAGAGACGCGCAGGCCTATCGGATTGCCCGCGCCAACGCTTTGCTCCTTGTACTTTACTTCCGGATCGATATGAAGGTCCTGCGGTTTCAATGTGCAACCTTGCGCGGCGAAAATGAAAAATGCCAGCGCGCTTGTGACTAGGATACCTGTCTTCATTGACGCTCCTTGGATAGCAACGATCACTGGCCCACTGTCCTGCTTACCGTAATTGAGCGCTCAAGATATAGTTCACCGATGTATCCGGTGAAAGCGCATAAACCGTGGTGAAGGGATTGTATGTCATGCCGACCAAATGATCAGGATCAAGACCCTCTATGCGGCACATGCGCGCGAGTTCAGCAGGCTTGATAAATCTTGCGTACTCGTGAGTGCCCTTCGGAAGCAAATTGAGCAGGTACTCTGCTCCGATCACGGCAAATAAGTATGACTTGGCATTACGGTTGATGGTGGAAAAAAAACATCGTCCGCCCGGGCATACCAAGTTTGCGCAGGCTCGTACTACGCTGGCCGGCTGAGGAACATGTTCCAGCAGTTCCATGCACGTTACGATGTCGTAGTGGTGTGGCCGTTCATTAGCCAATGCTTCGACCGAGATTTTTTGATATTCGACTTCCAAACCGCTTTCCAATAGATGCATTTGCGCGACTTTAAGAGCTCTGTCGCCGAGATCGATACCAGTCACGGTTGCCCCGGCACCAGCCATGGCTTCCGATAAAATTCCTCCGCCACAGCCGACATCGAGTACTCGCCTGCCGCTTAAAGCCGCCAGTTGATTGATATATCCCAGCCGCAACGGATTAATCTGGTGCAGCGGTTTGAACTCACTTTGAGGATCCCACCAGCGATGGGCCAGTTCGCTGAATTTCTGCAATTCGACGGGATCGACGTTGATCATTTTTCAAAACTATGTTGATTCGTTCAAGTACGTAGAATACGCGCTCGCCAATCGGCCGCTTTTCGTCGGATAGCTTGTTCATCAATGTGAACCAGGCGGCCGCCCTCAACCAAACGGCGACCCGCTACCCACACGTCGCTTACCTGCTCGCGCCCGCCCGAGTAAACAAGATGCGAGGCTGGATGATAGCAGGGAGCCATTTCCAGACAATCGAGATTGACGGCACAAAGATCTGCGAATTTGCCGGGTTCAATGGATCCGATGTGGCGCTCAAGGCCCAGAGCCTTCGCAGCATTGAGTGTGCTCATGCGTAAGGCGGTATGCGCAGGAACTGATTCAGCGCTGTCGCTTTGCGCCTTTGCCAGCAGTGCGGCGGTCCTCATTTCACAAAAGAGGTCCAGCCGGTTGTTGCTGGCCGCGCCATCCGTCCCGATGCCTACGTTAATTCCTGCCCTCAGCATCGCACCTACCGGCGCAATGCCGCTGGCGAGCTTGAGGTTGGAGGAGGGGCAATGGGCTACGGAACAACCCAGCTCTCCCAACAACGCTATTTCGGCCGGTTCAAGGTGAACGGCATGTACCGCGATGAAATTTGGGCCGAGCACTCCAAGTTTTTGAAGCCGGGCGATGGGTCGCATTGAACACTTTGAGATACTGTCCGCGATTTCCTCACGGGTCTCGTGCAGGTGAGTATTGATCGGTATTTGTAATTGCTCGGAAAGCATCAGAATCTGTTCAAAACTTTTATCACTGACGGTATAAGGCGCGTGGGGAGCCATGGCAAAACTAAGGAGTGCTTCATGCTTCAGTTCATCGCGCATTGCCAAGCCTTTTTGCAAGTAGTCCTGTGCGTCGCTGGCGTAAGCGGTGGGAAACTCGATCACGACTATCCCGAGGGTGGCGCGCATTCCGCATTCAAGGGCGGCACGTGCTGTCATTTCCGGAAAGAAATACATGTCATTGAAGCAGGTGATCCCGCCTCGGACCATTTCCGCGCAAGCAAGCAAAGTACCGTCTTCAACGAATTGAGCCGAAACATGTTTGCGTTCTACCGGCCAGATATGGTCGGATAGCCAGTCCATCAGCTTTACATCGTCCGCCAAACCGCGCATCAAAGTCATGGCCGCGTGCGTATGGAGATTGACAAGTCCGGGAATCAATACACTTGAATGCAGCTGGATAACTTGCGGCGCCGTGCATCGCGTCTTCATGTCCTCGCGCGGCAACAAGGCAACTATTTTTTGCCCTTTGACGGCAACGGCATGATCTTGCAGCACCACATTGCTCGGCTCGACTGGAATAATCCAGGCAGCCTCAATGATGAAATCTGCGGAAAAACCGGATGTCTCTTGCTGCATCGGAACCTCAAAAAAATAAGCCCTGCACGGGCAGGGCTTACACAGTCTTACAGAAACGGATTAATCTTTTTGCTTCGTTGCAGTGACATTCACATCCACCCTGCGATCCGGCTGTAAACAAGTTATCAATTTCTTGCCACGTGCGTTACGGCATACATCACCCGACACGGGTTCCGTTAGCCCCCGGCCTTCGGTGTGTATCCTGTCGGCCTGGATGCCTTTGCTTGCAAGATATCTGTTAACCGATTCGGCTCTGCGCTCGGACAATTTCTGATTGTAGGCCTTCCCACCAATGCGATCAGCGTGGCCGACAACCGAAATTGATTCAATATTGCTACCTTTCAGGCTGGAGACCAGTTCGTCCAGTTTGACTCTCTGGTCGGCGTTAATTGCCGATTTGTCAAAGCCAAAAAGCGGTTCCGTTTCGAAACTCACAGTGATTGATCTTGGCGTGACGGGCTTTGGCTTCGGGGCAGTTTCTTCTGCATAGAGCTTGGGTTCGCCGACCACCCGGTCGGTTGCGGCGCGCTTTTCCTCGGGATAATGCACGCTCCCGGATTCATCGGGCTGCGTACCGAGATCCTCTACCACTTCGGGTTCTTCCCGTTCGGCATATTGGGTCGCTTCGCCGACCGTACTCTCGCCGGCGGGCGACGCCGTCTGCTCAGCCGAAGTGGACTCGTCTTCCTGCGGACCGAGTTCTCCAACCTCGTCTTCTTCCGCTTCCTCGGCATATTCAGTTGTTTCGCCAACCGAACTATCCATTGCAGGACTTTCTTCCTGGGCTTCCGAAACCGACTCGTCGTCCTGGGGACCAAGTTCCCCTACCTCAT
>JBJMWI010000173.1:0-9423 GCA_045810225.1 Burkholderiales bacterium | reverse complement strand
TGCCCTGCCTGTTGAAGTGATTCCCATGGCGCGTTCCCATGTCGGGCGCGAATTGGTTCGCTTGGGCGGCCAACCGAAGCTTCGTCAGGGATTTATCACCGACAATGGCAACGTGATCCTGGATGTATACGGGCTGCGCATTGTCGATGCACCGGAATTGGAAACGCAGATCAATCAAATCGTCGGTACGGTTACCAACGGGCTGTTCGCGCGGCGCGGAGCCGACATTTTGCTGCTGGGCACGCAAAGCGGCGTGCACACAATGCGTGCCTGAAACTTGCTTGTAACGTGGCGGGACTAAACTCGCCGTCTTTTGAAGGTCGTCCAGCGTTTGGGAGTCAGCAGATGATGAACTTTGAACACACGTCCAAGCAGTTCGAGGCCGAGCTCGAGGCCGTGCGCGCTCGCGTGCTGCAGATGGGTGGTCTGGTGGAGGAGCAAATCAAGTTAGCGCTGGATGCGCTGATTTCCGGAGATCTCGAACTCTGCACCAAAGTGGAAAACAACGATCACTTCGTCAATGCGCAGGAGGTTGGCATCGATGAGGACTGCAGCACCATCATCGCGCGCCGCCAGCCGGCCGCGAGCGACTTGCGGATGCTCATGACTGTCGTCAAGACCATCACCGATCTGGAACGTATCGGGGATGAGGCTGCCAAGATCGCACGCATGGCAAAACTGATTTATTCGACCGACCGCCTGCAGCAGCCGCGTACAGTAGAAATCAGGCGCATGTCCAGCATGGCCCTCGAGATGTTGCGCAAGTCGCTCGACGCGTTTGCCCGGCTGGATTTGGCAACGTCGGCGGATGTTGTGCGGCGTGACCAGCATGTCGATGAAGAATTTCGCGGTGTGCTTCGACAGCTGATCACGTTCATGATGGAAGATCCGCGCACCATATCGGTTTCCATTGAGATCCTGTTCATTGCCAAGGCGATTGAGCGCATCGGTGACCACGCAAAAAATATCTCCGAGTACGTTATCTATATGGTCAAGGGCAAGGATGTACGTCACGTCACGCTCGAGGAGATCGAGCGTGAAGTCATGGGCTGATGGGTGCATGAACGTCCGGGCCTTCCGGATGAGCTGAGCAGCAGGTTAGAGCCGAAAGAGCATGGAGCGACGAGCTTTGGCTCTCATTCCATCTTCGCGATTCATCCATTGTCTATTCCTGCGCGCCCGCTAAAACGCCATTCTTTTAAGGCAAAATGATCGCAATGGAAACGTACTCCACCATCGCGGCGGTTGACCTCGGATCGAACTCTTTCCGGCTGCAGGTTGGCCGCGTGGTCGACGATCAGATCTATCCCCTGGATTCGTTGCGTGAGCCCGTTCGGCTTGCAGCGGGGCTCACGTCGGACAAGGTGCTAGATGAGGCGGCGCAGTCCCGCGCGGTTGAATGCCTGAAGCGTTTTGGCGAGCGCCTGCGAGGCCTGCCCGCAGGTGCGGTCCGGGCGGTCGGCACCAATACGCTGCGCGTGGCCCGGAATGCGCGTGAATTCGTACCACAGTTTGAAGCCGCGCTTGGTTTTCCGATCGAAGTAGTCGCCGGACGTGAAGAGGCGCGGCTGATCTATCTCGGCGTGGCGCATGGCCTCCCGGCAAGTCCGGAGACTCGTCTGGTGGTCGACATCGGGGGTGGATCAACCGAATGCATTGTCGGCGCCGGCAACCAGCCACACCGGCTGGAAAGCCTGTACATGGGTTGCGTGAGCTACAGCCTGAAGTACTTTGCTGACGGCAAGATCGGCAAATCCGATATGAGGCATGCGGAAACGGCTGCGCGCATCGAACTGGAAACCATCCGCAAGCAGTTTTCGCGCAAGCACTGGCAACAGGCAGTCGGCTCTTCTGGGACGGCACGCGCGATAGGCGACATCATTGAAGCCAGCGGCTGGAGCGCTTCAGGCATCACCCGGGATGGGATGGAGCGCCTGCGCCAGGCGCTGCTGAAAGCCGGCGATACCGGCAAGCTTGACTTGCCTGGATTGAAGGAAGATCGCATAGCCGTGCTGCCCGGAGGGTTTGCGATCATGAATGCAATCTTTGCGGAGCTTGACGTCGAACACATGGCGCTTGCCACTGGAGCCATGCGCCAGGGCATCCTTTGGGACATGATCGGCCGTGCCCACCGCCGGGACATGCGCGAACTGACCGTACGCCAATTCATGAAGCGCTATCACGTGGATGCTGGACAAGCCCACCGCATCGAGCGCATGGCGCTGAAGCTGTACAGTCAGCTGGTGGATAGAGAGAAGCACGAACATGAATACGCGCAGCACATGCTGTCATGGGCTGCTCGTCTACAAGAGATCGGCCTTACGGTTGCGCATAGCGGCTATCACAAGCACAGTTCATATATCGTCGCCAATGCCGACATGCCGGGTTTTTCCAAGATGGAGCAGGCACAACTTTCCATGCTGGTGCTGGCGCATCGGGGGTCGCTTGGAAAACTTCGGGGACTGGTGCGGGCAGACTACGATTGGTCGCTGCTCGTAGCCCTCCGGCTCGCGGCGCTATTCCATCGGAGCCGCTCGGACGTGCACTTGCCCGCGATTCGTACCACCAGAAAGAAATCCGCGTTTACCGTCGAAGTCGATGCCAGATGGCTGGCCGCCAATCCCCTTACGGCGGCCGAACTCAGAGAAGAGATCAAGGACTGGAAGGGATTGGGTGTCGAGTTGTCCGTCCCCCAGCTGGCCGAACTAGAGTCTGCGGGAGAAACGGCAGCAACGGAATGACCAGTTAGGATGTGACTGGAAACTGTCCGTCCTGGAAAAAATCGTGTGAGCATCGAGCAGCCCTGCGCAGTTTGGGTACCTGGCGCGGATAGGCTTGATTGCCGATCGCGTGACACAACTCCGCGGGTTCGAACACTGTCTTTTCGCTAAGCGAAATCGGGCGCGATCACTGCCCGCAAACGTGCGTGCTCGGGTTCGTCCGATTGGTGGGATATCCACCAGGCGGCACCTTTCTTGATGCTCCAGGGCATTGCTTGACCGGCAATTAGAGTGGATGCCATCAGACCGAGAGTTGGTTGGTGTCCGACAATGAGGACAGCGCCCTTGCGATCCGGCCATCCGCAAGCGGCGAGTAGCGCCGCTGGCGCAGCACCCGGAGCCAGTTCGTGCATGACTTCGAACTTGTCAGTCAGTGCTTCCGCAGTCTGCAGCGTGCGTCGCGCAGGGCTCACTAGAATGCGAGTATGTTTCGGCAGCCGCGCACGTAGCCACTCTGCCAGCTGTCTTGCCTGCTTCCTGCCCTTCGCACTGAGCGGTCGCGTCATGTCCGGCATGCCGTCCTCTGCTTCGGCATGACGCCACAATACCAATTCCATGGCCAGATCCTCGTATGGTTTGCAAGGAAGACATCGTCCCGTAGGCGGTCCTCGGCCTAAAGCTTCTGCCTTCAGTCCGACGCTGCCCCGGACGAAAGTTTATCGAGCAACGCTGCCTGTGCCGCTGCGCGCTTGTCGTGCGCGACTTTCTTGCGCGTGTAGCGTCCATCGACGTCCATTTCCCAGGCTTCTCCGCTATCGGCCAAATATGCCTTCAGGGACTCGTCCACCACCCGCTTCTTGAGCTTTTCATCGAGTACCGGGAAACACACTTCGATCCGGCGGAAGAAATTGCGATCCATCCAGTCGGCGCTCGATAGCAGCACGGTGTCAGCGCTGCTGAAATGGAACACGCGATGATGCTCGAGGAAACGGCCGATAACCGACCGCACTCGGATGTTGTCCGATAGTCCGGCAATGCCGGGCCGCAGCGCGCACACGCCGCGAACGATTAGATCGACCTGCACGCCGGCCATCGATGCTTCGTACAATGCAGAAATTATTTCAGGCTCCAGCAAGGCGTTCATTTTTGCCGTGATTGCGGCGGGTGTCCCGGCCTTGGCGTTTTCCGCTTCGCGGCGGATGGCCGCCAGTATCTGGGCGTGAAGCGTGAACGGCGATTGCCACAGGTGATTCAGTTTCCCGGCCCGGCCCAGCCCGGTTAGTTGCATGAAGATGTCATTGACGTCGGTGCCGATTTCCTCGTGGCAGGTGAACAACCCAAAATCGGTATAAAGCATCGCGGTGCGCGCATGATAGTTTCCGGTTCCCAAGTGCACATAGCGGCGTAACCGATCTTCTTCCCGGCGCACTACCATGGCCATTTTGGCGTGCGTTTTATGGCCAACGACGCCGTAAACCACATGTGCGCCGACTTCCTCAAGCTTTGCAGCCCAGTTGATGTTTGCCTCTTCATCAAACCGCGCCATCAATTCCACGATTACGGTCACTTCCTTGCCGTTGCGTGCGGCCTCCAGCAAAGTTTGCATCAGCTCGGAATTGGCTCCGGTTCGGTAGACGGTTTGCTTGATCGAAACCACGTTTGGATCTGTGGCGGCTTGCTGAATAAAGCTGATGACCGGCCTGAACGACTGGAACGGATGGTGCAGCAGGATGTCGCCCTTACGCATTGCCGCAAACAGGTCGGGCACTTTAATCAGCGCGGCCGGGAAGCTCGCCGTAAAGCCTGGAAATTTCAGATCGGGGCGATCCACCCAGTCGGGGACTTGCATTAGCCGCACCAGGTTGACCGGACCGTTCACCTGGTAGAGATCCTGCACAGTCAGATTGAATTGCTGCAGCAGAAATTCAGAAATGGCCGGGGAGCATAGATCAGCGACCTCCAGCCGAACGGCATCGCCGAAATGTCTCTGTGGCAGTTCGCCTTGTAATGCCAGACGCAGGTTCTTGACTTCTTCTTCGTCGACGAACAGATCACTATTGCGGGTGACGCGAAACTGGTAGCAACCCTGCACCTCCATGCCGGCGAACAGCTCACCCACATGCGCATGGATGATTGACGAAAGAAACACAAAACCATGATCCGTGCCGGCCAGCTCGCGCGGAAGCCTGATCACCCGCGGCAGCAGGCGCGGTGCCTGCACCAAGGCGAAACCCGAGTTGCGCCCGAAAGCGTCCTTGCCGGAAAGTTGCACGGCGAAATTCAGGCTCTTGTTCAGAATGCGCGGGAAGGGGTGTGCCCGATCAAGGCCGATGGGCGTCATGACCGGCATGATCTCTTTCAGGAAAAAAGCCTTTATCCAGGTCTTCTGTGCGTCATTCCAGTCGTTGCGGCGCAGGAAACGAATTCCCTCCACTGCAAGTTGTGGAACCAGTTCCTCATTCCATAATTGATATTGGCGCGCGACCAGTTCGTGAGCTCGCACGGAGACTTCGCGGAAAACGTGCGGGGGTGAGGCTCCGTCCGGGCCGGTGAAATCGGAACCCAGCTCAATTTGCGCCTTCAGTCCCGCAACACGGATTTCGAAAAACTCATCGAGGTTATTGCTGACGATGCATACAAAGCGCAACCGCTCGAGCAAAGGCAACTCACGATCCTCCGCCTGCGCCAGCACTCTGCGATTGAACTCGAGTTGCGCAAGCTCACGGTTCAGATACAACTGTGGATTGGAGCGCCTGACCTTGCCCGACTTGTCAGCCACCATGGCGGCTCTTTTCCTGGCCGCTTTTTCGGGCGCAAGCGTTGCTGCGCGGTCTGGCGAATCCGCCTTGGTTTGTCCGGCTTTACTAATTTTCCTGCTCCCAGTCTTGTTTGGTGCGGATCAGGGCAGCGCTGGCTGCCAGCGCTGCGAGCCGGTAGACCTAGCCCCTGGACGGCGGAACATAGCCCGCGGCTGCGTCCGCCCCCTGTCCAAAAAAATAATTTTCAGTTTGTTCCAGAAGGTATTTGCGCGCTTTGGCATCCGCGAGGCTAAGCCGGTTTTCGTTTACCAGCATCTTCTGGTGCTCGAGCCAGCCCTTCCAGGCCTCTTTGGACACGTTGTCAAAAATGCGCTTGCCGAGCGCACCGGGGAAAGGCGGAAAATCGAGTCCTTCCGCTTCCCGGCCGAGCCTCACGCAGTTCACCGTTCTGGGCATTGATGTCCGTTAAAGCTTAGATTGATTGCGCGCGTTCTGGGGTTACAGGTTTATGACAAGCCGCAGTGGATCGAATTCCGCAGCAGCTTTTGATGTCGATTATAGACCGGGACGTGCGGTTCG
Organism: Burkholderiales bacterium; assembly: GCA_045810225.1. Taxonomy (GTDB): domain Bacteria; phylum Pseudomonadota; class Gammaproteobacteria; order Burkholderiales; family JACQAP01; genus JACQAP01. The sequence continues at coordinate 3,365 of JBJMWI010000173.1, read as the reverse complement.
CGGAGCGGCAGGCCGCTTGCCGCCGATCAGATCGACTTCATCAAGACCTTGGAACGACGCTGATAGTTGTATAACGCTTGCTTTTGTTTTGGCAGGCTGCCGACGTCCGTCTCCACAAAACCGTGTTCAATGAACCAGTGAGCCGCACGTGTGGTAAGAACGAATAGCCGCTTGACGCGCTGCTTCTTCGCCTTCTCCTCGATCCATTTCAGCAGCTGTTCTCCACCGCCTGAGTCTCGATAGTCGGGATGCACAGCTACGCAGGCAAGTTCGGCCGATTTTTCGTTCATGAACGGATAGAGTGCAGCGCAGCCGACAATGATCTTGTCGTGTTCCAGCACGCTGAAGCGCGAGATCTCCATTTCCAGCAGCTCGCGCGAGCGTTTGACCAGTGTCCCATCGGCCTCCAGGGGTTCAATCAGCCGGAGGATGCCGCCCACGTCTGTGATGGTTGCATCGCGCAACTGCTCCAGCGGATCGCGCGTGACCATGCTGCCGATGCCGTCGTGGGTGAACAATTCCACCAGCAGCGCGCCGTCGACGTGGCGGCTGATCAAATGAACGCGTGATGCGCCGCCCTTGCAGGCCTTGATGACATGCGGTAGATAAAGGCGCGCATCATCGGACAGCGATTGTCCTTTGCGCAGAAGCTTTTCCGCATCTGACACCGTCAGTTCGCGCAGCAGGCGCCCGCTCTTCGCCTTCAATCCGGGTTCGTTCATCAAAAACACCAGCTTCTCCGCCGAGAGCGCGATCGCGGTTTGCGCAGCAACGTCTTCCAGGGTGACGTTAAAAATTTCGCCCGTGGGCGAGTAGCCGAGCGGGGACAGCAGCACCAGTTCGCCGTCGTCAAGCCGGGTGTTGATTGCGTCTGCATCCACTTTGCGGACTTCACCCGTGTAGCACATGTCCACGCCATTGACCACGCCACGCGGGCGTGCCGTGACGAAGTTGCCGGAGGCGACGCGAATGTCGGCGTTTGCCATCGGAGAGTTAGGCAGTCCCATCGACAGCAGTGCTTCAATTTCCACGCGAATTTGCCCGCTGGCCTGTTTCACTGACGCCAGCGCTTCCACGTCGGTCACCCGGATGCCGTCTACATACTGTGGCTTGCGCCCTGCCGATTTCAGTTGCGCTTCGATCTGCGGCCGCGCGCCGTGCACCAGCACCAGGCGAACGCCGAGACTGGCGAGCAGGTTCAAGTCGTGTGTGAGAGCGACGAACGAACCATCCGCTACGACTTCTCCACCGAAAGCAATGACAAAGGTGCGCCCGCCAAACGCGTGGATATACGGCGCTGCTGCGCGAAACCAGCGCACGAAATTGGCTTGCTGGGCGGCTTGCATGGCGGCAGCCGGTGCTTGCTATTTGGGTTGCATGCGGATGGCGCCATCAAGCCGGATGACTTCACCATTCAGCATTTCGTTTTCGACGATATGCCTGACCAGCTGCGCATACTCGGACGCGCGTCCGAGCCGTGACGGAAACGGCGCCATCTTGCCGAGCGCGTCCTGCACGTCCTTGGGCATGCCTAGCAGCATCGGTGTTTCAAAAATGCCCGGCGCAATGGTCATGACGCGGATACCGCTGCGGGACAAATCGCGCGCAATCGGAAGCGTCATGCCGACAATGCCCCCTTTGGAAGCCGCGTAGGCCGCCTGACCGATCTGCCCATCGAAGGCGGCAACCGATGCCGTGTTGATAATCACGCCGCGTTCGCCAGCCGCGTTTGGCGAAAGGCGCGACATCGCCTCCGCCGCCAGGCGGATCATGTTGAAGCTGCCCACCAGATTAATGCTGATTACCTTTGCAAACTTTTCCAGCGAATGCGGGCCCTCCTTGCCGACGGTTTTTTCGCCGATGGCGATTCCGGCACAATTCACCAGCGCATGCAGACTGCCAAACTCCTTCAGTGCGGAAGCGACGGCCGCTTTGCCATGGTCTTCGCGGGTGACATCGCACTCGACGTAGCGCGCATGCTTGCCGAGCCTCGCGGCCAAGGCCTCACCTTGCGGCTTGTTGACGTCCGCAACCATGGCGTTGCCGCCGCCGGCGACCACCATTTCCACCGTGGCCGCGCCGAGCCCGGAACTACCGCCAGTGACAATGAATGTGCTGTTCTTGATTTCCATGCTGTGACGTTTGCTCCGGCAGAAGTAAAGTTTGCCCCCGAGTATAGCAGCGAGTGTCTAGAAATCGCCCCACAGTGTCTGGACGGCCGAGAGTGCTGCAAGCGCTGCAGTTTCAGTGCGCAGGATGCGCGGTCCGAGGCGAACCGGCTGGAATCCGCGCGATTGCGCCAGCTGCATTTCAACCGGAGAAAGCCCTCCTTCGGGACCGATCAGCAGCATCATCTGCGTTGGTGCCGGCAACTCTTTCAATTGCATGCTTGCCGAGGGAGATAGCATGACCCGTACTTCACTGTCCGTTTCGAGCTGTGCCAGCCAGGACGGAAAGTCCAGTAGGGGAAGCACTTCAGGCACACGATTACGGCCACACTGCTCGCACGCGGAAATGACCAGGCTTTGCCAATGTTCCATGCGCCGTTGCGCGCGTTCATCCTTCAATTTAACGATGCTTCGCTCTGTGGACACCGGCTGGATGGTGGTGACGCCAAGTTCAACCGACTTCTGCAGGGTGATATCCATGCGGTCGCCGCCCGACAATCCTTGCACCAGGCGGATGCCCACTCTGGATTCGCGCTCGACGGCCCGATGTGCGCCCGTTTTGACGGAAACATTGCCGCGGTCGATGCGCGTGATGCGGGCCTCGAACTCGCCGCCCCGGCCGTCAAACAAGGCGACCGCATCACCCACAGCCAGGCGTAACACGCGTACCGCATGATGCGCAGCTTCAGGTTGTAACTTCACTTCCGAACCGTTCCCCAGGTTGCCGGGATAGTGAAAGCGCGCGCCTGCTTTCGGGCTTGTTTTTTTGCCTAAGTCTCTATCCATGTTAAGATTTTGCCATGCACAATCGGTACTGTCTTGCAGTTCATCCGAGGCTCTGGTTACCTCGGGCGGGACGTGCCGGGCAACGAGCTTGACCAATGGGAACTTACTCGCCGGTCTGCAATTTCGGCTGGATGGCACCTGATTTCGACCTGCCGGCCACGGATGGCAATCGATACGCGCTCGCCAATGTACGCGGCGCAAGCGGATTGCTGGTGATGTTCATCTGCAATCACTGCCCTTATGTCAAAGCCATACGTGAGCGTTTGATACGAGATTGCAAGGAGCTTGCAATGCTCGGCATCGGCGCCGTTGCCATCAATGCCAATGATCCCGCGGACTATCCGGAAGATTCGTTCGCCAACATGCAGCGGGTAGCACGCGACTTCGGTTTCCCATTTCATTACTTGTTTG
>JBJMWI010000172.1:0-25688 GCA_045810225.1 Burkholderiales bacterium | reverse complement strand
GGCCCTGCCTTTTGATGGCCACATAACGCAGCGCATGGCTCAACCGTGTGCATTGCCGCTGGTGACTGCAGATAATTCACGCCAGAATTCCAAAGCAGTTTGGGTTCGCCATTCGACGTGGCGGCGCAGGGCCTTTGCAACGATGGGAGCGAATTTTGAATCATGCTTGGCAGCCAGCGCTTGCGGAATGCCGCCCAGGATTTCGTCGCGTGTGAAATACGGGATTTCCTTGAGCATTAATGCCAACAGAAGCAAGCCGGTCTGATAAATATCCACTTGGTGCCCGACCGCTCCGAACTTTTCCGGTTCGAATGCTTCGGGGGGTCGCATCCAGTCGGCAAGCAGCGTCTGGAACACTCGAATGTCGGATTCAAGCCGGGTCAAGCCGAGATCCCCGACTTTGAACGACCAGACTTGTTCCTTGATCAGCCTGCGCTTGCGGCGCTGCTCCGTGACAAACACATTCCCCGGATGCAGGTCCTTATGGACGTATCCGGCAGCGTGAATGTAATCGAGTGCCTGCAATAGGTCACGCGCGACGTACGGAATCCAGCGATCAGCGTCCAGTCCCAGCCGCGTAATCAAGCGTGATAACGGAAAGCTGCAACGCTCAATGATCAGATAGAACGTGTCCTTATATTCGAAGGCATCGTAAACGAACGTGATATTGGGATGGCGCATAACGAGCAGCTTGCGCAATTCGTCTTGCCAAACTCTGCGCACTTCACGATAGGACTGCTCATGGGGAATAAGAATTTTCGCGACCAGCGGGTTCCCCCAGTCGTCGCTACAGTCATAAACCATCCCAAAGCCGCCCTGACCAATTGCGTCGCCTATGAAGTAGCGCCGGTCTCCATTGGCAAGGACTTCACCTTTGGCGGGTGGCTGAAATCGCCTCGGTTGCCCGAAAGCAATATTCTTGATCACATCAAGACGTGGCGATTTCATTCTTTCCTTGGCAGTTCACCGCGCAACGTCCGGCGCGTTGAAATGCAAACGGAGGCGGGCGGTTTGGTGCCTTACGGGGAAAATTGGGCGCTACGTTCAAGGGCGCTGAGGGTTCGCGACACCGATCATTGCATCACGTGTCACGAGTGCTGCAAGTTTATCCTCGGACCATCCATCGGTGCCTGCTGGCCGTTTTGGAAGCACCATGTAGCGCATATCGGCCGTAGAGTCGTGCACGCGTACAACAACGTTATCTTCGACTTGCGTACCAAATTCGTGCAACACCTTGCGCGGTTCGCTGACCACGCGCGAGCGGTAATTTCGGCTCTTGTACCAATCGGGTGGTAACCCGAGTAGCCAGCGCGGATAGCAGGAGCAAAGGGTGCAGACAATGACGTTATGTACCGTTTCGGTATTTTCCACGACGACCAGCTTGTAGATCCCTTCTTCTATGCCCAGCGCCTGGCAGGCAGCATTGCCGTCAGATAGAAGCAGCTGGCGGAAATGCGGATCGGTCCATGCCTTCGCGACCAGTCGCGCGCCTTGCAGTGGTGTGCGATGGTCCATTTCCTCAACGGTGCGGCGCACTTCGTCGGCCGAGACGATGCCTTTTTTTATAAGCAGCTCGCGCACCGCAATTTCCATGGCGCGCCAATAGGTGATCGTATCGTCTTGATCCGGCCGCAAGGGCGGATGTTTGTGCGGTGTCTCCCCGTGAGAATGCGCATCGTCATGCGAATGATGGTGTTCGTTTGACATGGTCAACGTTTTGGGTCCAGCCAATGTTGATAGATTTCGATGTCGACGGTATCTTCCGCGTGACCGGCATATTTCCCCCAGACGTCGCGCTGCAAGAACCGCACACGGTACAGGGGTTGGCGCGGAAGTCCGCTCCTCGCATAGGCGAGTTCCTCGGGATTGCCATATATTCCACACAGACGTTCAACGATTCCGCGTTTGCCGCGGATATAGAACGGTGCACGAACATGTCCGAGCGGATAGATTTCTCGCACGCTGACGATATCACCCGGACTGAATAGTGGATCAATTGAATCAGCGTTCGCCATGGGATTGCGCTTGCGCGATTGCTGCGCCGAGTTCCTCTATGGTAACGACGCCGCGTTGGATCAATGTCTGTGTGATGGCATAGATCCAGCGCTCGTAGTAACTCATCTTGTCGTACGCGGCGGCACCAAGTGTTTCAATATTCCGACGCAGTTCATCGACGTTAAGGTGTCCTTTTCTGGAGAGCAGGACCATCAGGGCATCGACACGCTTTTCCCACAAGGCATAGTCATGCTCAGTCGCTTCAACCTTGCCGGCAGGCAGTCCACCCATATCATGAATGCCACGATAGTTCATCGATCAGTGCCTTCTGGACAATCTGGTGCAATGACCTGCCCGATCTGGCAGGCAAGATCAATTATAGGACGAGGTCACCTGGGCTGTTGCGGATTTACGCCCTGGGCCTTGGGCGTTGTTGCGGTGGGTGACGGTGGCTGGGGCGCAGCAGTAACAGGCGCGCCGGGATTTGCCGTCACCGCCTTGGACGCTGGAGTTGCTGCCGGAGGAGATTGGGGAACAGAAGCCACTGGCGCAGCCGCGGGATTTACTTTTGCGCCGTCCGGCACGGTATTGGCTAGGCTCAGCACAACCCGCGTTCCTTCTCCCACCCCATTGATTATTTTTACTGCCGACCCGTCCGTGCCGGCAATCTCAATTGGTGTGAGTTTGATGTGATTGTCGGCTTCAAGCACCGCAACGAAATTCTTGCGGTCTCGCACTACCAGGGCAGCCGCGGGCACCTCGATGTAACTAGTCTGAGGCACCATAAGGGATACGTTCACGAACGAACCAGGAATGAACATGCTGGTCCTATTATCGAAGTCTACTTCGGCCAGCAAAGTTCGGGTTCTGGGGTCAAGCTCGCCCGCAACACGGCTGACCGTGGCTTTGATCCGCTGTGTTGGGTTCGCCGTATCAATGATTTCCGCCTCGATCCCCGGTCGTACATATATTGCATCAACTTGTTCGACATACACGCTGACACGCAGCTTGGAAGGATCCGCGATGGTTACGACCGGCTGTGATGCAGTCTGATTGTTCGCGGCATTGGTGATCAGTGCTCCTGCATCCACGTAGCGGCCAGTCACAACCCCTGCATAAGGGGCGTAAAGGCTACGGTAGCCCATCTGCGAGCGCAAGGTATCCACGCGGCCGCGTGAAGTTCGAACATCGGTATCGGCGTTATCGAGCGCCTGCTGTGAGAAAAAACCCTTTGCCGCGAGATCGCGCGTGCGCTGTGCTATGCGTTCTCGGTTCTGCATTTCGGAGACCGTGCTTTTGTATTCCGATTCGAGTTCGGGTGCCTGTACCTCGGCAATCAGCTGGTTCGCATGGACACGATCCCCGACGTCCACGGTAATTTTGGACAAATAGCCGCCCACCTTGGAATACAAAGTAGTCGCTTTCCACGGACGCAATTCGCCGGTCAGATTGATCTTGCGCGTTGCCGGTCCACGCACGGACTGGCCCACGAGCACCGTGGGCCCGGCATCGAGTTGTGCCGTGCGTGACTTGGCTTCATCGGCAAGCTGGCTTTGCTTGGACTGCCAGAACCACCAGACCGACACGCCCGCTGTCGCGACCAGCACAAAAGCAATGATGTAGAAAACAAAAAAAGAATCCCGTCGTCGCTGCATGGCACCCATCGTCATTGCTCCTCAGGCATGATGTCCCTGCGACTCAGCTTCAAAGCGGGCGTCGAGCTGGTGCAGGACTGGCATGTTCTTTCTTACGAAGGTATAGATCACGGGGACCACAAAAAGCGTTGCGACGGTCGCCATCGCGAGCCCACCGATGACCGCCCGACCCAGGGGCGCGTTTTGCTCACCCGCTTCTCCCAATCCCAGCGCCATGGGAACCATGCCAATAATCATGGCAAGGGCCGTCATTAGCACCGGCCGTAGCCTTGTCACTCCGGCTTCAATGGCTGCCTCGACCACACCAAGATTGCGTTCCACGCGCAAATCGTTGGCAAAACTGACGATCAGAATGGAATTGGATACACCAATCCCGACGGCCATGATGGCGCCCATCAATGACATGACGTTGATGGTCGTACCGCTCAAGGCCAGCATCCATAGAATGCCGATAAGGGCGCCCGGCACGGCCATCATGATGATGAAAGGATCGATCCAGGACTGAAACAGCACCACCAGCAGGGCATACACCAGTACCACTGCCAGCACCAGCCCGCCGATAAGGCTTTCGAAAGAAGAATTCATGACCTGATACTGCCCCCGGATATTGATCTTCGCGGCTTGCGGAAAATCTTTTTCCGCAGTCATTGCATCGATCTTGCGCTTGATGTCTGAGACAACGCCGCCGAGATCGCGGCCGTCGACATTGGCCGCTATGTCGAGCACACGCTGTACCGTGTAATGGGACACGGACTGATAGCTCGTCTCGGGCTTCAGCGAGGCGATATTCGAAAGCCGGGTTACCGGAGCTCCTGGCCTCGCATCAAGACGTGCTGCCGCCGCATTATCTGCGATCGGAGTCGCGCCCGTGGTTATTGGAGTAGACATCAGATCATCGACAGAACTCATGCGCTCGATCGGCGTCTGCACGGCAACGGTATAGTTCACGCCGTTCGGGTTCAGGAAATACGAAGGATTTACGATGGCACTGGAAGACAATGTCGTAAGCACGTTGCTCGCAACGTCGCGCTGTGTAAGCCCCAGCCGCGCAGCGCGCACGCGATCGACTTCGACCCGTAAGGACGGATAGTTCAAAACCTGCATCTGGCGCACATCAACCGCACCTGGAGTCTCCTCGATGATCTTGCGCACACGCGCCGCATACCCTTGGGCACGATCAAAATTGGCATCCTGAATCTGCACGTCGATCGGCGCCGGAAGGCCGAAATTGAGAACCTGCGTGACAATATCGGCATTCTGGAAATACATTGTCGTCCCGGGGAATTTTGGCGCGAGCTTGGCTCTGAGCTCTCGCATCCAATAGGCGGATGGCTGGTGGGGATGCTTTAACGAAATCAGGATGTCGGCATCCATGCCGCTGATGTTGTCGGTCGGCACGAAAGCAAGATTGAAGAATAGCGGCACGCCTAGCATGTCGTTAATAGTTGAAATTTCCCCGGCTGGAATGATTTTTCGAATTTCTTCCTGCACCTCGAGCACCAGCTTTTCGGTATCCTCAATGCGCATCCCCATGGGCGCGCGGAAATGAAGTTTGAGAATCCCCACATCAGCCGTCGGAAAGAAATCCGTGCCGACTACGCGTCCCAGAAACACGCTGACTCCACCCATCAACAGAAGACAGACCAGCACGAAAGGACGGTGGTGCATGATGACCGTCAGGACCGCGCCGTAGGTCTTCTGCACGCGGTCCAGCGAACGTTCACGCACGCGATTGAGCCGCGCACCCACGCCCCTGTCGCCGGCCTCGTCATGATGCTCGCCGGCCAGCAGTTGCCTCGATAGCATCGGAACCAGCGTAAATGAAAGGAAGTATGAAGCGAGCAGTGCGAATACCACCGACAGCGCTAGCGGGATGAACAGAAATTTCGAGACGCCGTAAAGAAAAGCGACCGGAATAAACACGATGCAGATCGCCAAGGTCGCCATGGTGCGTGGCAAAGCCACTTCCCGTGATCCGTCCAGAATAGCGACCGTGAGCGGCTGTCCCATCGCACGATGACGATGAATGTTCTCCACAGCCACGGTCGCGTCGTCAACCAGGATACCGGTAGCGAGTGAAAGCCCGGCCAGTGTCATCAGATTGATGGTATTGCCGGTAAAGTAAAGGCCTAGTATGCCGGCCGCCATGGCACAGGGAATGGAGGTAATGACTACGATGGTATTGCGCCAAGAGCCCAGGAAAAGCAGCACCATCAGGGACACTAGGAGAGATGCGACGACTGCTTCGGTCGCGACATTTTTGATTGCAGCGCGCACATAAACTGACTGGTCGAAATCAAGTTTGATTTCGATTCCTTCGGGCGCCGCTTTCTGGATCTCGGGAAGCATTGCTCGTGTCGCTTCCACGACCGCAAGCGACGAAGCTTCGGAATGCTTCAGAATGGTCAGATATGTCGCACGACGACCATCAACGTGAACGATGTTGTTCTGCACGGCAAACCCATCAGCCACCTTTGCCACATCACCCAGCATGACCGGAACGCCATTGGAGATTCTCAGGGGCATCAGGTTGAACTGGTCCACGGTTGGCGGACTGGAGTTCATCATCACGTTGTATTCCATGGATCCGATGCGCGCTGTTCCGGCGGGAACCAGAACATTCGAAGTCTGCAGCGCATTGACCACATCGTTTGGCGAGATGCCTTTTGCAGTCATCAATTGCGGATTCAGGTCGACCATGATCTGGCGCAACCGCCCGCCGAACGGGGCCGGTACGGTAAGACCCGGTATGGTAAAGAGCCTGACGCGTACAAAATTGAACGCGTGGTCGAAAATGCGCCCTTCCGAGACCGTTTTGCTCGACAACACCATTTGCACGATTGGCACGGTTGCCGCGTCATACTGGATGATGACTGGTGGCGTGATTCCCGGCGGCAAGATCCGCAGAATGGTCCCATTGATGGCATTGATTTGCGCAATCGAGGCGCCGAGATCGGTACCCTGGTGGAAAAACACCTTGACCAAGCCAATGCCGGGAATGCAATTTGATTCAATGCGATCGATGCCGTTGACCGTCGTCGAGTAGGCGCGCTCGCTGATGATTACCACACGACGTTCCATTTCCTCGGCAGACAAGCCGGGGTAGTTCCAGCCGACAAAGACCACTGGAATATCGATCTTCGGAAAAAAATCGACCACCATCCGTGTGAGCGCCAAGCCGCCCAGCAATAGTACGAGCAGCGAAAGTACGGCGACGGTGTACGGGCGGCGCAGTGCGACCCGCACGAGTTCCATCATGATGTTTCTCCCTGGAGCGGATCAGCGGGTGAAGTGGAAGACGCGCGCTATCTATTTTGCATTGCCGCCCCGGACATAATAGCGCCGAACTTTGCCTGGATGTACTGGCGGCAGAAGAACGCTCTGGGGACCCGTCAGCGAAGGCTCTGGTCCAAAAAAAAGGCTGGCACTAAGCCAGCCTGATCGCGTTTCGGAGGTTATTTGCCAAAAAGCTTCTGCAACTCTCCCGACTGATACATTTCCCGCATAATGTCTGCGCCACCAACAAATTCACCATTCACATACAACTGCGGAATGGTCGGCCAGTTGGAGTATTCCTTGATCCCCTGGCGTACGTCCTGATCGCTTAGCACATCTACCGTAGCAACGTTGTCCACGCCGCAAGCCTCGAGTATTTGCACTGCCGCCGCACTGAACCCGCACATCGGAGCATCTGGCGTGCCTTTCATGTAAAGCACGATTGGATTGCCCGTCACTTGCTGCTTGATCTTGTCTTGAGCATTCATGAGTAGTACCTCTGGAAATGGGGGAGGCCCGAATCTTTGAGGCATCCCCGCTTAGACTATCGATGTTAACGATTCGGTCCATTCAACTCAATAGGCGGCCGCCCGTAACGCGAGCAAGGCCGGCAATGTCCCGGACGTGCGTTATGTCCCGGAAGCCCGCGTTGTCCAAAAGGTCTCTGCTGGCGCACGCCTGCGTGTGCCCGTGTTCGAATAATAACCAGCCTTGGTCGCGCAGATATTCCGGGGCGTTGACTACGATCAAACGAATGTCAGCCAAGCCATCACTGCCTCCAGCTAGTGCGATTGCGGGTTCGAACCGTAAATCGCCTTGCTTCAAGTGTGGGTCTTCGGTTGCAACGTAAGGGGGGTTCGAAACGATCAGGTCGAATCGCTGCCCGCCCAACCCCTCGAACCAGCTGGCTTGCAAAAATTGCACGTTGACCGCGTTCCTCGCGGCGTTTTCTCGGGCAACAGAGAGTGCCGCCGAAGAAACGTCTACCGCGGTTACGCGGGCAGTGGGGCGCTCATGCGCAATGGCGATTGCTATGCAGCCGCTGCCAGTGCCCAGATCCAGCACATCGGCACCAGCGGCAGGCATTCTTGCAAGGGCAGCGTCTACCAGCGTCTCCGTGTCCGCGCGTGGAATCAAGACATCCGGCGTGACGCGAAATTCCAGGCCGTAGAACTCCCTTTTGCCTACGATATACGCGACTGGTTCGCCAGATCGGCGCCGATCGATAAGTTGACGGAAGGTCGCAACCGTTGATGGACCGACATGATCAACCGCGTGGCCCGCAAGCCATGCACGTGATTTGCCGAGCGCGTGACCCAGCAGGATTTGCGCTTCCCGCCGCGCGTCCACAAGTTCGGCGCCAGCAAGCTGGTGCGATGCTTCTTCAAGAAGTGCGCTTACGATCGGAGTCACACTTGCAAGGAAAAAGCGTCCTCCGCCATCGCTGCCAGCAACTCGGTCTGGTGCTCGGCCTGCAAAGCGTCGATTAAATCATCAAGCGCGCCGTCCATGATCTGGTCGATCTTGTAGAGCGTAAGGTTGATGCGGTGATCCGTTACTCTGCCTTGAGGAAAGTTATAGGTGCGTATACGTTCCGAGCGATCCCCGCTGCCGATCAGCGATTTGCGCGTCGCGGCCTGTTGCGCTTGCTGCTCACGTACCTGCTTGTCCCTGATGCGTGCTGCAAGCACGGACATGGCTTGTGCCTTGTTCTTGTGTTGTGATCGGTCGTCCTGACATTCGACGACAATACCTGTCGGAAGGTGCGTAATCCGTACGGCCGAATCTGTCTTGTTGATGTGCTGACCGCCCGCTCCAGAAGCACGGAACGTATCGACGCGCAATTCCGCGGGATTCAGAACCACGTCTTCGATGGCGTCGGCTTCTGGCATGACTGCGACAGTGCAGGCGCTGGTATGGATGCGTCCTTGCGTCTCGGTTGTCGGGACTCGCTGTACGCGATGTCCGCCAGATTCAAACTTCAGTTTCGAGTAAGCGCCTAGCCCGGTAATTTTGGCGATCACTTCCTTATATCCACCCATCTCGCCCGAACTTTGCGATATCAATTCAACCTTCCAGCCGAGGCGCTCCGCATAACGGAAATACATGCGGAACAGATCTCCGGCGAACAAGGCCGATTCATCGCCCCCGGTACCAGCACGAAGCTCAAGAAAGATGTTCCGTTCGTCGCTGGGGTCTTTGGGCAAGAGCTGTGTCTGGAGTTCTGCCTCAAGCTCTACTAAGCGTTTTTTACCCTCGCTTATCTCTGCCTCAGCCAGTTCCCGCATCTCCGGATCGTTAGCCATGTCCTGCGCGGCGGCAATGTCGTGCTCGCTTTTTACATAGGCCTTGTAGAGCTCGACGGCCGGCAAAATTTCTGCATGCTCCCGGGTCAGCTTGCGATAGTTCTCCAGATTCTTGGTGACGTCTTCGCTGGACAGCAACGCATTGAGTTCCTCCAACCTGGCAGACAGCTGCGCCAGCTTGGAAGCGATGGACGGTTTCATTCGGGTGGCTTGACTCCGTGCAACCGCGTCAATGCAGCGATCAATGCATCACGTTCGTTGGCTTCGACGCCATTGAGCGCCTGGGTAGGCCCATGCAGGAACTTGTTGGTCAACGAATGAGACAGCTGCTCAAGGACTTTCGCTGGCTCGTCGCCCTTGGCCAACATGCGGGAAGCACGTTCCAATTCGTTACGGCGCGTGCGCTCCGCCTGGTCACGCAGCGCCCGTATGGTAGGAACGACTTCCCGGTTTTCCAGCCATTGCATGAAAGCATGCACGTTGGTACTGATGATGGCCTCTGCCTGCGCAACTGCGGCGTGACGTGTATCAAGGCCCTCCTGCACGATTTTTCCCAAGTCATCCAAATCGTAGAGAAACACATCATCCAGTTCCGCAACCTCCGCCTCGACATCGCGCGGCACGGCAAGATCAATCATCAGTATCGGCCGGTGACGGCGCGTCCTGATCGCGCGCTCTATCATGCCCTTGCCGAGGATCGGAAGTGTGCTTGCAGTGCAGGTGACCACTATGTCGTGCGCAGCAAGCTGTTCTGGCAGATCGTTGAGGGTAATGACATTACCCAGGAATCGACTACCGAGTGTGGCGCTGCGGTCAATGGAACGATTCGCAAATGTTAGTTCTCGAGGAGATCTGGCAGCAAAATGGGTTGCGCATAACTCAATCATTTCACCCGCACCCACGAACAGGATCTTTTGCCCGGCTATGCTGGGGTAAATCCGTTCCGCTACTTTTACAGCTGCTGCAGCAAGCGAGACCGAACGCGCGCCAATGTCGGTCTGCGTACGTACTTCCTTCGCAACTGAGAATGTTGACTGAAACAGTCGGTGCAGTACCGTACCGAGCGTCCCGGCATGTTCCGCCGACCTTACCGCCTCTTTCATCTGACCCAGGATTTGCGGCTCTCCCAAAACCATTGAATCGAGTCCGCTGGCGACCCGGAAAGCATGCGTTACCGCACGCTCGCGCGGCAGCGTATACAGGAACGGTTCCAGCGCCGGGGTCTTTAGATGATGGAAGCGCGCAAGCCAATTGATTGCACGTACAGGCTCGGGCGTGTTGCAGTAAATTTCCGTACGGTTGCAGGTCGAAATGATCGCCGCTTCGCGCACCGATTCATGGGTGACCAGATCGCGCAGTGCAGAATCTATATCGTCGGCATGAAACGTCACCTGTTCGCGAACCGCGAGCGGGGCCGTATGGTGGTTCATGCCAAAAGCAAAAAGCTGCATCGAGAGACTGGATGGAAGATGTGACTAACTTCCGTCGATGCGTTGATTATAAGCCAAAGACGTGGCTGGCCCCCTGATCCACATGCATACCGAGACTCGGAATTACTTGATCTGGGCCGGCAGCCAGATTGTCAGAGGTGGGTAGACGATCGTCAGAATAAGAACAACGACGGCCCAGGCCAGAAAAGGCAATATGTCCCACATGACAGGGCCTATCCGAATCTTTCCTACGCTTGACACCACGAATAGCAGCAAACCGATGGGTGGGTGCATCAAGCCTATCATCAGATTAAGCACGACCACCGCCCCAAACTGGATTGGATCAATGCCAAGTTGCGCGCCGAGCGGAATAAGCACTGGCAAAAAAATAATCATGGCCGGCAATGGCTCGATAATGCATCCGATCAATAACAGGAAGGCGTTGATGATCAGCAGCACGATGATCGGATTGGTGGACCAGCCATGAATAGTGTCGACCACGGTTTGGCTGACTTGGCTCTCCGCAACTAGCCAGCTGAATGGCCCCGCTGCAGCAAGCAAGAACAGGATGACTGCAGTGGAACGACCCGATTCAAACAGCAATCTGCGTAGTTCCCCGAGCCCAATGCCACGATAGATGAACACGCTGACGATGAGGGAATAGATCACCGCCACAGCAGCCGCTTCGGTGTCGGTAACCAGACCGAAGCGGATCCCTCCGATGATTATCACGGGCATGAGCAAAGCCCAGCCTGCGCGACCAGTAGCGGTCACTTTGCCGCGCCAAGACACGGGCTGCCGGCTAGGATAATCGCGTATGCGCGCCACGATTGAACACACTCCCATGAAGCCGGCTGCGAGTAACAGGCCCGGAATAATACCGGCCATAAACAATTTGACTACCGATTGGCTGGAGAGCTGTGCATACACCACCATCGGGATTGACGGAGGGATGATTGGACCGAGCAATGCTCCAGCTGCGACGACGGCACCGGCAAAGCCTTCGCCATACTTTTCCCGTTGCATCGCAGGGATCAACGGTTTGCCGGTCGCGACTGCATCAGCGACTGCAGAACCCGATACGCCGGCCATTACGAGATTCGTGAGGATCGAAACATGGCCCAAACTGCCTTTAACCCGGCCGACCATGGCTTGAGCCCAATCAATCAAGCGCATCGTCAGGCCGCCGCGATTCATCAATTCGCCGGCGAGGATGAACAAAGGCACTTGAACCAGCGCATAGGTGTCCACGCCGGCAATCATCGATAGGGGCATCATGGCCGGGTCCACTGCATCACCTCGGTACAGCACGCCCAGCAATGCCGCTAGGATCATCGAGAAACCGACATCGAAGCCAACGATCAGGGCAAGCATGAACGCGATAAACAGCAGCAGCAGCACGGCTTATTCGACCTCGAGCGGCAGGTGCTGCTGCGGCAGTTCCCGACCGTAAAATCGCAGCGCGATGCGCAGCACCAGGAACAAGACAAGAATAATGCACGCCACGAATAAGGCGCCGGATGGCCACGCCTCCGACATCATTGTGCCGAGTCTTTCCTGGTCTTTGCCAATGACGACCAACCTCCAGCCATTCAGGCCAAGCATGACCGTCAACCCTAGCATCATGACGTCGAAAACATACTTGAATAGAGCTCGCAGTTTGACCGGCAAGTGCGAATCGATCAGATCGACGCGGATGTTAAGCCCGTTCTTGACTGCCAATGCAAAACCAATGAATGTAAGCCATACGAGAATGACGCGGGCATATGAGTCCGGCGCTGCCATGGGTAATGTCACGAAATGCCGGTCGATGAACGTGGACGCCACAATAACCAGCAGCACCGCGACTAAGGCAGAGATGAGCCATTCAAGACCGTGTTCGGCCAGGCGCAAAGACTTGTCCAGAAAATCCAGCACTGCTATTTCTGAGCCGACTTGATCCGCTGCACCAAGCCCTCGGGCCAGACCTTGCCTTCGTAGCTTTTGTAGACGTTCGCCCAGGCCTTTGCGAACGCAGCTTTGTCCGGTACAACATAGTTGACACCGGCTTTCTTTAGTTCTTCGATTCCACGCTTGTCAAATTCTTCGCCGAGCTGCGTGGCCAGCTTGCCGCCCTCATCCGCCGCCCGTTTGAACAATGCTTTTTGCTCGGGCGTGAAGGTTTTCCATTTGCGCTCCGAAACGTAGAACGCGCCCATGTCATAGCAATGGTCCGTCGCCGACCAATACTTCGAAACTTCATGGAAGCGGAAGGACAGTGTCAGGTCGAACCCGTTATCCTGGCCATCCACCTGGCCACGCGACAATGCCATGTACACTTCGTTGAGGCCAAGTGGGACGACTTTTACGCCAACCGCTTCAAATGTTTCCCGGAAGATTGGTATTGGAGGAATACGCAGACGCATGCCATTCAAATCTTCGGGCTTCAGGATAGGTCCCTTGGTCGTCACGATCGCGCGCGGGCTGCGGTCGCCGCCCACAGCAAAAATTCGCACGCTGGCCGACTGTGCGCACTGTTCGTAGAGCTCCTGGAATATCGGCCCGTTAAGACCATCTTCGGCGGCGCGCTTGCTTTTGAACAGATAAGGCAGATAGGACACGTTTAGCGCCCCGCACCCTTTTAGCTGCCCGGCATTGCCGACACCGAGATAAGCCATGTCGACCGTGCCAAGTTGCATGCCGGCAATGAGCTGTTGTATGTCGCCAATCTGGCTGTCCGCGTAAACCTGGACGCGGATCTTACCGGCGCTCTCCTTGTCAACCACCTCGGCAAACCTTTCCATTGCCTTGTGCAGGTTGCTGTTAGTGACGAACGGCGTGCCGAAACGCAAGGTCAAGTCGGCAGCGCCCACGGTATAGGTCGCGATGACGAAAGTGAGCCCGAGCGCAAGAGATACGCAGCGTTTCATTTGATGTCCTCCCCAGAGCGACTGGTTATTTTTTTCTGACGAATTGGCTACGCCAACTTGCAAGGTGCGGAACTATCAATGTACAGCTGCATCGCTGTCAAGCGACATGCTGACGGAAAAAGAGCAGAGAATCTCGATGATGCTCCGGGCGCATCCTTGTTCGTGTGCCCGCGGGGAGCGGGCCGGAGTAGTGGTGGCCAAGGGCGGAATCGAACCACCGACACAAGGATTTTCAGTCCTCTGCTCTACCGACTGAGCTACTTGGCCACTTTCCTGCAAATGCTCCGGACCTCACGAGCTTTATGCTCGTTTGTTGCTACTCGTTTCGTTTCGGCGCTCGCTATTGACCCCTTATAAGCCAATTTCAGCGAAGCAAGCAATCAGGCGACACTTGATTACCGGACTGAGGCGCTTACCAAGAAACCAAGGAATTTTAGTTGCGGCACTTCGTCCGTGCTTTAACGCCACGTCGGAAAGCGCGGCATTCTACCCGAAAACAGCTGCCGGGAAACCCTCGCTAGAAAACAGAAGCCCGCTTGCGCGGGCTTCTTACATCAAGCGGGCCGACTGCTTAATTGTGGTGAATATCTCGGTCTTTGGTTTCCTTGAGGAACAGGGTTCCGACAACCAATGTGATCAATGCGACAACGATCGGGTACCACAAACCATAGTAAATATCTCCGGTTGCTGCAACCATGGCCGTTGCTGTCAACGGGAGCATGCCGCCAAACCAACCGTTACCAATGTGATAAGGCAGTGACATTGAAGTGTAGCGGATTCGTGTGGGAAACAACTCAACCAGGAACGCCGCTATCGGACCGTAGACCATAGTGACATACACGAGCATGATCACGAGGATCAGCAAAGTCATCGGGTAGTTTACCTTGGTCTTGTCCGCCGCTCCTGGATAGCCAGAGGCCTTCAGAGTTTCGGCCATCTTTTTCTCATCCCAACCCTCGACTTCCACATCTGCAATCCTGGTAACGACGGTCTTGCCGGGTATTGCAGGAACCGAACTGAAGCTCAACCCTTGCTTGGTTAAATAGTCCTTCGTACGATCGCACTCTGTGAATTTGCTCCATGGACCAACGAATATATGGAAGCTGCAGTCAGTCGCTGCCACCGAGATCTTGGTGTTCTGCTGGTATTGCTCCAGTGCCGGATTGACGTAGTGCGTCAACCCATGGAACAACGGAAAATAGGTCAGCGCCGCGATCAGGCAGCCGGCCAGAATGATTTTTAGCCGGCCGATCCGGTCTGAGAGCCACCCGAAGAAAACGAAGAACGGGGTGCCGATGATGAGCGACGCGCCAATCAACATGTACGTGGTGAGATAGTCCAGTTTCAACGTGATAATCATGAAAAACAGCGCGTAAAACTGGCCCGTATACCAGACCACGCCCTGCCCTGCGGTCGCGCCCAACAGCGCAAGCAAAACGAACTTGTTGTTTGGGTAGCGCAGGAAACTGTCTCTCAAAGGGGCTTTGGAACCTCTGCCTTCATCCTTCATGCGCTTGAATACCGGCGACTCCTCCAGTTTGAGCCGTATGTACACTGAGAATCCCAATAGGAAAACGGAGACCCAGAACGGAATTCTCCAGCCCCAATCGGCAAATTCCTTGGCGTCAATCTGTGCACGGCAAACCCCGATGACCAACAGCGCCAGGAAAAATCCCAGCGTTGCGGTAGTTTGTATCCAGCTGGTGTCATAGCCGCGTCGATGATTCGGCGCATGCTCCGCCACATAGGTCGCTGCGCCACCATACTCGCCGCCCAGCGCCAGCCCCTGCAGCAACCGCAATGTCACGAGCAAAATCGGCGCAACCCAGCCTATCGACTGATAGGTAGGAAGAAGGCCGACAGCGAATGTTGATGCGCCCATCACTACAATCGTGATCAGGAAGGTGTACTTACGACCTACAAGGTCTCCGATACGTCCGAACACTAGCGCGCCGAACGGGCGCACCAGGAAGCCCGCCGCATAGGTGGCAAAGGCAGAAAGCAGCGCGGCGGTCTCATTGCCCTTCGGAAAAAACAGCGCCGCAAAAAAGGGCGCCAATGTGGCGTACAGATAGAAGTCGTACCACTCGAATACTGTGCCGAGGGAAGAGGCAAATATGACTTTCTTCTCCTCTGGCTTGAAGTCCGGATGATTCTTGTCGACAACGTGGGTAGCGACTCCAGTCATGTTTTTCCTCCCTGGTGATTTTTTGCCTCGACAGCCGAGGGCCTAGGGTCGGCCTGACCTACAGTGTAATTGGACGCCCCGGTCAATTGTCAATGTCATGCTTTAAGTGCAATTGCAGCAAATTATCAGCGCCTCTCCTTGAAGCGCCGATTGGCTTTTCGTGCGCGCAAAGAAAAGGCCCCGCATAAGCGGGGCCTTTTCGAACGAGCCTGAACGCACTTCTTACATATCCATGCCGCCCATGCCGCCCATGCCACCACCACCGCCACCGTGGGAATGCTCTTCCTTCGGCGCTTCGGCGACCATCGCCGCAGTGGTAAGAATGAGTCCAGCGACCGAAGCCGCATTCTGCAGCGCGTAGCGCGTCACTTTTGTGGGATCCAGGACGCCCATTTCAACCATGTCACCGTAATCGCCCGTCGCAGCGTTGTATCCGAAATTGCCTTTGCCTTCGGCAACTTTGTTCAGCACGACAGACGGCTCATCGCCGGCATTGGCAGCAATCATGCGCAACGGTTCTTCCAGCGCCCGCATCACGATTTTGATGCCTGCATCCTGGTCGGTATTGTCACCCTTGAGCTTTGTAATTGCCGATCTCGACCGAATGAATGCAACGCCGCCACCGGCCACGATACCTTCTTCGACTGCTGCACGAGTGGCGTGTAGAGCATCTTCCACGCGCGCTTTCTTTTCCTTCATTTCCACTTCCGTCGCCGCGCCGACCTTGATCAGCGCTACGCCGCCAGCCAGCTTCGCCACACGTTCCTGAAGTTTTTCACGATCATAGTCGCTGGTCGCTTCATCGATCTGTTTGCGGATGGACTTGACCCGTCCTTCGATGGTTTTTCCGTCACCTGCGCCATCGATGATAGTGGTTTCTTCCTTGCCGATTTCGATGCGTTTGGCTGATCCAAGATCTTTCAAGGTAGCCTTCTCTAAGGAAAGACCCACTTCTTCGGCTATGACAGTGCCGCCTGACAGGATGGCAATGTCTTCCAGCATGGCCTTGCGTCGATCACCGAAACCAGGCGCCTTGACGGCACACGTTTTCAGAATGCCGCGAATATTGTTCACTACCAGAGTGGCTAACGCCTCACCATCGACGTCTTCAGCGACGATCAGAAGCGGACGGCCTGCTTTTGCAACTTGTTCCAGAATGGGCAGCAATTCCCGAATATTGGAAATTTTCTTGTCGTGCAGCAAAACGTACGGATTTTCCAGAATTGCAATCTGCCGATCCGGATTATTAATGAAGTAGGGAGAAAGATAGCCGCGGTCGAATTGCATGCCTTCGACTACTTCGAGCTCGTCTTCCAAGCCTGAGCCGTCTTCCACCGTAATAACGCCTTCTTTGCCGACTTTTTCCATCGCTTCGGCAATTTTCTGGCCGATTACTGAATCAGAGTTCGCTGAAATTGACCCAACCTGCGCGATTTCCTTGCTGGTAGTACATGGCTTTGAAATCTTCTTGAGTTCTTCGACGATCGTGTTCACCGCCTTGTCGATGCCGCGCTTCAAATCCATAGGATTCATGCCAGCGGCCACGAACTTCATGCCTTCCTGCACGATGGCCTGCGCCAAGACGGTCGCAGTAGTAGTGCCGTCACCGGCGACATCGGAGGTCTTGGATGCAACTTCCTTAACCATCTGCGCACCCATGTTCTCAAACTTGTCTTTCAGTTCGATTTCCTTTGCGACCGATACGCCGTCCTTGGTGATCGTGGGGGCGCCAAACGAACGCTCCAGAACAACATTGCGGCCCTTTGGTCCCAGCGTAACTTTGACCGCATCGGCCAGAATGTTAACTCCGGCCACAATACGGGACCGGGCGGAATCATGAAATTTGACGTCTTTTGCTGCCATAAGAATTTGCTCCTGATAGTGGGAAACTTGCTACTACGTTAGGCCGCTTCGACGACGCCCATGATGTCTTCTTCGCGCATCACAAGAAGCTCTTCGCCGTGGACCTTTACCGTTTGGCCGGAATATTTTCCGAATAGAATCTTGTCTCCCCTCTTGACGTCCAACGGGCGGACTTTGCCATCTTCGAGGACCTTGCCATTGCCAACTGCCATTACTTCGCCCTGGTCGGGCTTCTCCGCTGCGGTATCCGGAATCACAATCCCTGAGGCGGTCTTACGCTCTTCTTCCAGACGTTTGACGATGACACGATCGTGCAAAGGACGGATTTTCATTTCAAGTCTCCTTTTTAATTTGAAATAGAGGCCAGGATGGCCTCTTGGCACTCAATCTTTGAGAGTGCTAATAATAGTGGCGGGGACCGTATAACTCAAGAGGGGTTTCAAAATCCACCCCAAGCGTAGTATCGGAGCGTGCGCTTACATTGCCGGGATGCGGGACCCCGGCTGCCGGCGTGGACTATTAGTGCGCGAGCGGCACCGAACTGGGTATCCCAAACCGATAAACGGTTCTGGCGGGACCCTGCGCTGCCGGAGGCACCGGCTCAATGGGACATGGCGGCGTGCGCGTGCCGTTTGCGTCCAACGTGGCATCGTCGGCGAATTCCGCCCAGATTCCGCGGTGGACTGGACGGAACATCCACATTAAATAACCCCGATGCGCCGCCAGGTTAATAAGTTCCGCTATATCGGGCGCTTCGGCCACTACGGCTTGAGAATCTCCGCCGGGCCCGAAGGGAAAGGTGCCGAAGGCCTGTAAACATTCAAGCGTTTCGCGTGACGCCGCGCCTGGGCGTATGCATCCCGGCCGTTCTGCTCTCGCGACGTCCCATGCCCCCAACTCCCAACCCGCTTCCATGGCGGCGCGATCCACAATTGCCAAATCACTCCAGCGACGGTTGATTTGCAGGGCGGAACTCGGGATAGCAGTGTATGCCACGGTTGTAGCCTCTTCAATTTCACATATTTTCTCTTCTATGAAACCGTGCCAGTGCAGCGTGAGGATTAGCGGGGTATCCGGACACGGGACGGCTGCGACGGTAATTGCAACCAGAGGCAAAGACTGAGCTGAGATTTGTTCCGTTATGGTTTCCAGCAGGTTCAGCATCCGGATCTCCTTTGGACGGGCGCGGTAACGAGACTCTAAAGCATCAAGAATGCCTGACGACGTGAGAACAGTGGGCCGGATGACCCGTTCTCGACCTTTTGAGTCGGACAATCGGACTTTTACATTTGGCAGCGAGAACGCTTGGCCGGGAGTTTCGAATATGCCTATCGAATTCTAAGGAGCTTAATCGTCAGCCGGAAGGTGGCCGCCAAAGGGACCCATCGCACGGCTGGATTGGCGAGGACAATCCGCATCGTTTACCAAGTGTATTGGGTACGCCTCTATTCTGGATGGGGACATCGCAGCAAGTCCTTTGCACCAAGGGTTCATTCAGCCGACGGAATTCCTGGTCCTTACGGATCAATTAGCGGGAGCGCTGTCACCACAGTGGCATGGAACAATCCATTATCGAACGGGCACACTACATTTATTTTTTGTCTCGATGGATTCCGCCCGCCGTGGGCAAGGCGGCGGACAATCGACGAGCTTGTGCGATAATTTTCTGCCATGCTCGCGCCTCCAATGAAAAAAGACCTGAACATCGTTGTCCTTGCCGCAGGCAAAGGGACGCGGATGCATTCCAAATTACCCAAGGTTTTGCACCCAATTGGTGGAAAACCGATGTTGGGACGCGTGCTCGATCTGGCCGCAAAGCTGCGTGCCGCGCGTACGATTGTGGTCTACGGCCATGGTGGCGAGGTGGTTCCGGGCGCATTTCCCGGCTCCGGTGTTGAGTTTGTGCGTCAAGAGCCACAACTCGGCACTGCCCACGCTATTCTTCAGGCGCTGCCATATTTGCACGGTAACGGCACGACATTGATCCTATATGGCGACGTGCCCCTTACTCGCGACACCACCTTGGAAAACCTCATTGCCAAGCCCGGCTTGCGCTTGCTTACGGCAGTGCTGCAGGATCCATCGGGCTACGGACGGATCATCCGGAATAAAAACGGCCACATCGTCCAGATTGTTGAAGATAAAGATGCGAACGCGCAAGAAAAGAAGATTCAAGAAATCAACACCGGCATTCTGTGTGCGCCTACTGACATGTTGCGGCAATGGTTGCCCAAAATATCCAATTTGAATGCTCAAAAGGAATACTACCTTACCGATATCGTTGCGCTAGCTGTGCAGTCAAACATGGAAGTAGGCGCGGCCCAACCTTCGGATAGCTGGGAAATTATGGGCGTAAATAGCAAAGAGCAGCTGGCTTACCTGGAACGGGTTCATCAGTTGCAGAATGCGAAGGATCAAATGGCTAAAGGTGTAACCCTGGCCGATCCCTGGCGCTTCGATATGCGCGGTGAACTGATGTGCGGCATGGATGTCTTCATCGATGTTAATTGCATATTCCAGGGAAAAGTGCGGCTTGGCGATGACGTGACGGTAGGCGCCGGTTGTGTGTTACGCGACGTGGAAATTGGAGCAGGTAGCGAGCTCGCACCTTACTCCCATCTTGATGGAACCGTCATTGGAAACAATTGCCGCATCGGTCCATATGCGCGTCTGCGCCGCGGAACAAGGCTTGCAAATGATGTACGAGTCGGCAATTTCGTTGAGATCAAAGCAACGGAATTTGGCGACAGATCCAAAGCAAACCATTTGAGCTATCTCGGCGACACGACAATCGGCAGCGGCGTCAATATCGGTGCTGGAACAATTACCTGTAACTACGATGGCGCAAACAAGTATCGAACCATCATTGAGGACGACGCCTTCATTGGCTCGGACACGCAGTTGGTTGCGCCTGTCACAATTGGTCGCGGAGCGACCATAGGGGCTGGGAGCACCGTCACCAAGGATGCGCCGGCCGACTCCCTGACATTGTCCCGGGTCAAGCAGGCAACGGTCGCGGGTTGGCGACGTCCTGTCAAAAAGGCTTAGTGTTTAGGATCTCGATTTCAATGAGCCACGCCATATTATTAAAGGGTATTTATGTGCGGAATCGTTGGCGCCATCGCTAGGCGCAACATAGTTCCTGTCTTGCTGGAAGGACTACGCAAGCTGGAATACCGCGGTTACGATTCCGCCGGTATCGCGGTGGTTAATGGCGGGTTGCATCGCTTGCGCAGTACCGGCCGGGTTGCCTCGCTTGCCGAAATGACGGCACAGGCCGCAGTACATGGCGACATTGGCATCGCTCACACCCGTTGGGCAACCCATGGCGTTCCTTCGGAACGTAATGCGCATCCCCATGTCAGCGAGGATGGCCTCGCTGTAGTTCATAACGGCATCATCGAAAACCACGACGAAATAAGGGCGCGTCTGTTGGCCCGTGGGTATTGCTTTACTTCCGATACGGATACCGAAGTGGTCGCGCATCTTATTCATGTCTACTGGAAATCCGACCATGACTTATTCGCTGCAGTTCGCAAGGCCGCTGCGGAACTGCAAGGCGCCTATGCGATCGCCGTAATGTCGGAGAAAAGCCCGGATACGTTGGTGGTTGCGCGCAAAGGCGCGCCGCTACTGCTTGGTCTTGGCAAAGGTGAAAATTTTGCCGCATCGGATGCCTCGGCGCTGCTGCAGGTTACCAAGAAGATGATTTACCTTGAAGAAGGCGACGTGGCGGAAATTGGCGCCGACCACGTTCAGATTCGCGACGGCAGTGGAAATGAAGTTGTGAGGCCAGTGCACGAAAGTCAGCTGTCTGCGGACGCGGTAGAACTTGGTCCTTTCCGCCACTACATGCAGAAGGAGATTTTTGAGCAGCCGGGGGCGGTGGCCAATACACTGGAAATGGTCATTGGCGCCCACTCGCTGGTGCCGCAATTATTTGGCGTTGAGGCGGAAAACATCCTTAAGCGCGTCAATGCGGTCACGATTCTGGCTTGCGGTACCAGCTTGCATGCAGGTCTTGTAGCTCGCTACTGGATTGAGGCAATCGCAGGCATTCCTTGCTCCGTCGAAGTTGCCAGCGAATTCAGATATCGCAAAACGGTACCGAATCCGGATGCGCTCGTTATTGCGATCTCGCAGTCCGGAGAAACTGCCGATACGATAGCCGCGTTGCAATTCGCCAAATCACTTGGGCAAAGCTTTACGCTGGCCATATGCAACGTGGCGGAGAGTACGCTGATCCGGCACGCCAACATGAGATTCCTTACCCGGGCGGGTCCGGAAATCGGAGTCGCCTCCACCAAGGCATTTACAACACAACTTGCGTCGTTATTTTTGCTTACGCTCGTGCTTGCAAAAACCCACGGCCGCCTGCCTCTCGAAGCGGAACAAAAGCACCTTCACGCACTGCGCCACTTGCCTTCGGCCTTGCAGCAGGTACTGGATCTTGAACCGAAGGTGGCCGAATGGGCAAAGCGTTTTTCCGACAAGCGCCATGCGCTTTTTCTTGGTCGCGGCATGCATTATCCGATTGCTATGGAGGGTGCGCTAAAATTAAAAGAAATTTCCTATATTCACGCTGAAGCTTATCCGGCTGGCGAGTTGAAACACGGGCCCCTAGCGCTGGTAGACAAGGACATGCCGGTAATCGCCATCGCACCCAACGATGCGCTGTTGGAGAAACTCAAATCCAATCTTCAAGAAGTACGTGCCCGTGGCGGCGAACTGTATGTGTTCGCGGACGACGATACGCACATACGCGAAGCGGAAGGCGTACACATTATCCGGATGACTGCCCATGCCGGGGACTTAAGCCCGATTCTTCATACGGTGCCGTTGCAATTACTCGCGTATCACGCCGCTCTTACAAAAGGTACAGACGTCGATAAGCCACGCAATCTGGCAAAATCCGTCACGGTAGAATAATGGCTGGGCGTGACGGGCGTGCGCCTGTAGCAACACACGGAGGTACCATGCCAAAACATTTCTATCATTCGTTTTTTTCGGCTATTGCGCTGGCGCTCTCCATCCTCACCATGCAATCGGCCATGGCAAACCTTGGGGCTGAGCCATCTACCGAAAGCCTTGATCCAAACTACGCGGAAGGCAAGAAGGCCCTAGCAGCGCAAGACTGGAAAAAAGCGATCGACTTTTTGTCCAAGGCGGTTCAAGCGGCCCCGAATGACGCCAATGCGCACAACCTATTGGGCTATGCCTATCGCAAGACTGGCAACTTCGACGCTTCATTTATGCAGTACAAGGAAGCGCTGAAACTAGATCCAGCCAGCAAGCACGCGCATGAATACATCGGAGAGGCGTACCTGCTCACGGGAAACTTGGCGACCGCCGAGCAACATTTGGCCGAATTGCAGAAGATTTGTTCACCGATTCCGTGCGAGGAATACAAGGAACTCAAACTGGCCGTCGATGCCTATAAAAAAGCGCATAAGTAGGAAGCCATAAATAAAAATGGCAAACGCTGAAATTGGCGCGGTTCTATGGGATTTCGGCGGGGTTATGACAGAGAGTCCGTTCCTGGCTTTCCGCCGTTTCGAAAGAGAGCGCGGTTTACCAGTCGACTTCCTGCGTGGAATAAACTCTCAAAATCAAGATAGCAATGCTTGGGCACGCTTCGAACGTTCTGAACTGTCTCCGCGGCAATTCGACGAAGCATTTGCGGCCGAGACGCGCTCAGCAGGCCACGAAGTACGAGGGCTCGACGTAATCGACCTGTTGCATGGCGAAATCCGGCCTGCAATGGTGACGGCTCTCAAAGCGTGCAAGGTTCACTTCAGAAATGCGTGTGTCACCAACAATGTCAATGCGGGGCCGGGGCGAGGGCTGGAGCGTGACCAGACTCGCGCGGCGGAGTGGCGGCGCGTCCTAGATTTATTTGACCTTATCATCGAATCGTCAAAAACCGGCGAACGTAAACCAGAGGTGCGATTTTTCCAGAGGGTTTGCGAACAACTGGGAATAGTCGCATCGCAAGCGGTTTATCTGGATGATCTAGGCAGCAATTTGAAACCCGCGCGTGCAATGGGAATGCATACGATAAAAGTGGACAATCCGGATGTAGCGATCGCCGAACTTGAGGGCGTGCTAGGAATAAGCTTGAAGCAGTACGGCAGCTAATCAGCCGACCGACGAGGCTTGTGCGGCGCCTGTGCAAATAACATCTCATACAGTGGCCGTGGCAAGCGACGCAAGACCCAGCCCACCAGGGCCATTTGCCAGGGAAAGACGTAAAAGCGTTTGCGTGCTTCAATGGCCGAAGCAATTTTCCGGGCCGCATCATCAGCGTGCATCAGAAAAGGCATGCGGTAAGGATTTTTCGAAGTGAGCGGTGTAGCAACGTAACCAGGACAGATTGTTACGACTGATACGCCGCTGCCATGAAGTTCCACACGAATGCTTTCCAGATAGGAAATTACGGCGGATTTCGATGCAGAGTATGCCGCCGCTCCCGGCAAGCCCCGGAACCCCGCCACACTAGCAATTCCGACCAGAATACCGCTTCCCCGGGTGCGCATTGCTTCAATGAATGGTTGAAAGGTTAGCATCAAGCCAATCAAATTCACTTTCATTATTTCTTCGAACACCGTGTTATCTTCAATTCGGCCGGTGAGTGTGCCGGCACCGATGCCCGCATTGCCGACGACTATATCGGGGACTCCCGCGCGGTTAACAAAATCGGCGGCCGCGTGTGCCATGGCCTGCGCATTCGTGACGTCCGCAGCATAGATATGAGGGCGAACGGGCAGGGACTCCTCAAGCTCGCGTAACAAGTCTTGACGACGCGCGATGAGTGCAAGTGTTGCCCCGCGTCGCGCATATTCCGTTGCCAGCGCCTTGCCAATGCCGCTGGAGGCACCCGTTATGATGACCTTGAGTCCAGCCATAGTCATTTTGCATTTCGCGCTAGGCGCACTTTCTCAATAAGAATGTCCAGCGTAGGAAAAAGCCCGTTGGAACTTCGCAGCATGCCTGGGCTCGTCAAGTATCGGCCGTCGACAACAAACGAAGGCGTAGCACGTATGGCATAGGCAACCGTTGCGTCTCTCGCGTATTGAACTTTTGCAATTACCGAGTCCGAATCCAGAACCTCCTCTACCTTATTTCGATCAAGCCCGCGTTTCTGCACCCATTGGAAGAATTCTGAAGAAACTCCAAGGTTAATGCCTTCCTCATGGACCGCCCGGTACACCTCAGTGTGCATTGTCTCGATTTCGCCCAGTTGCTCCAGAGCAAAATAAACTCTCGTTAGCGGCATCCATGCCGTACGTCGTAGGGCTGGAATTCGGCGAAACAAGATATCCGGCGATAGGGTCTTGAGCCACGATTGCAGATGGGGTTCGAGGCGGTTGCATGATTCACAACCATAATAAAAGAACTCAATGACCTCGATTTTGTCCCGAACGGCGATTGGCTGGGCAGGGATTAGTACATAGTCTACGCCCTCCAGCGGGTCCGCAATCGCTGAACCGATGATGCAAACCGCAAGTGAGATTGCGATTACCGGAGTCAACCAGTGCAGTAGTGCACCGCTGAACCGCTTCATGATTCAACTAGCCCCGGCTAATGCGCTCCACCGGGCACCATGTCGATAAGCTCATTCACGACCTGCGTGAGCCGGTTATGGTCCACATTGCCGTCAGCGCGCAGAATCATGGAAGGACCGGTCATATATTTGCCACCGACAATCAGGTAGGGCGTACCCGGGATACGGTAATTGCGAGTCATTTGGACAGCACGCTGCACTTTATTGTTTACGCCGAAAGAATCAAAAACCGATTCAAATTTTTTGCTATCCACGCCCTGCTCGCCGATCCATTTGAGCAAGACTGTCCGGTCAATAAGATTTAGCTGTTGTTGATGGATCGCGTAATAGACTTTTTCGTGCAACTTATCCAACAACGCCATCTCCTCGAGCGAGTAATAGATTTTCGCCAAGGGAATCATGCGTTCGTTAAAAACCGCGGGAACATAGTGAAACTCTGCGTTTTTCGGCTTGGTCTTTAGCCATGTTCTTAAAAATGGCTCGAACTCAAAGCAATGCGGAC